>JAYVFP010000175.1:0-38387 GCA_043773025.1 Archangium sp. | reverse complement strand
TCTTCACCGGTGAGGAGGAAACCCCGCTGGCTGGTCTCGGCGTCCACCACCGCGGCCATCAGCTCATTGCTGTGCTGGAGCAGCGCGTTGTTCCTCTGGCGCGCCTCGGCGGTCGCTTCGAGCTGCCGGAAGGTGACGAGGGGAACCGTCACCACCCCCGCGAGCAGCAGTGCCGCGCCGATGAGCCAGCCGACGAGCCTGGTGTTTGCGGACATGAGCTGAAGTGTCACGAATGTGCGCGCAGCGACACGCCCATTGTGGCCTGGGTCAGGGTGAGGGCAATACACTCACCACATTGCCGAGCACACGCACCTGCACCGCCAGAAATCGCTTCAACACCGCGACATGAGTCGTGAGGTGTTCACTCACCGCCGCGGCAGTGAACGTGGTCGAGCGTGCCTTCCCCAGCAACCCCGCAGCCGCCAACGCGGCGGGCATCAGCACCTGGTCCCCCAGGTGCACATCACAACTCCCACCCGAATCGACGAACTGAAGAAAGTGCTCCGCCGCGATCCGGCCCACGTCCTCCGCGCTCACACTGCGCTCGCCCAGCCAGCTCTCGCCCGCGACCAACCCGTTCTCCAGCTTCGCCCACACCAACGTCGCCGAGCCCTTCGAGTGCTTCACCTTCAAAGCGAGCACCTCGCAGTCCGCCCGCACCCGCTGACGCGCCAGCCGTTCTGAGGCCGAGTCGTTCTGCCGGCGCGCGATGTCGAACGGCAACCCGCCGACGATCGACAGCACCTCCGCCCGGTCCAACTTGTTGACCGGAGCAAACTCGAGCGCCGCATCGCCGCGCTTCTGCACGCCCTGAATCTGGGCGCGAAGCGACCCACCCCCTTGCGGAAAGAACCCGGCGGCATCGAGGTGCAGCGTCGCGTCGAGCCCGTAGCAACGCACCATCGGCATCCACACGCGCTCGACGTAATCGAACGATGGGCTGAAGGTGACATGCGTGCCACCACGCAGCGTGAGGTGTGCACCGCCGGCAAGTGCGAGCGGGTAGAACAGACACTGCAGCAGCAGCGGGGTCGAGCCCGCGGTGCCCACGTCCAGCACGCGCGGCGCGGTGGACACCGGACCTGGATGAAACTCGACGGTGTGGCTGCCCAGCTCAGCGCCTTCGGTTCGCGCGTCACAGATGGAGGCTGCGCCGGTGACACAGGTGAGGTGCTGCGCCTTGAGGCCTGCGGGTTTGCGCTTGGCTCGCACGTGCTCGAGGCGGAACGGCTTGCCGGTGATCATCGAGAGCGAAAGCGCAGACCGCAGCACCTGGCCGCCGCCTTCACCTTCACGTCCATCGAGCACCACGAGGTCGGCCATCATGGCTCCGCTGGTCTGCCTCGCCCTGCGAAGCGGGGAGAGGGTTTGGGGTGAGGGGCCGCCGCCGCTACGCCCTGCGGGTCAATGCGGGCACCGCGCGCGCGATGACCGCCAGCGTCGACTGCTCCAGCCGCGACGACAGAAATTGCAGCACCAACGACGCCACCAGCGCGGTCTCATGTTTGGGAATGCGAAAGCGCTCGAGCAACCCATCGAGCTCTGCTTCATCACCGGGCAGGGTGGGCAGCGGCAGCTCGTTGATGTGCAATGAGCCCGGCGCCAGCGTGGGCGCTGAGGTCTGCCAGTCGATCATCTCGGGCACCGCGTCGCGAATGAGAGAGGCCGTGCCGTAGCTGACCTTCTCGCGCACCGTGTCTTCGATGAGCCCGAGCAATTGCCCGGCCAAGCCGCGCGCGGCGTTCTCTGGGAGTCTCAACTGCAGGGAGAGCGCCTCGACGATGTTCATGGGGAAGGCCCTCACCCTAACCCTCTCCCTGAGGGAGAGGGGATTTCGTGCTGGTACACTCCCCACGATGACGCCTCGTTCACTCATCGCCGCGAAGCTCACCGCCGAGGCCTTCGCGCCGTTCGGCCGGGTGGTGTCGGCAGGTCTTCAACCCGGCGCCTCCGCAAACCAGGGCACCGCGGTGCGCTTCGACTTCTGCGCTGAGCTGACCTCGACCCGGCCGCATTCGAAGCCGAACCTGGCCGTCTTTCGCTCGGTGGCGAAGTCCCTGCCGCACGACGTGGTGCTGCTGGAGCGCCACCCCTGTTCTACGCAGGTCTTCATTCCGATGGTGGTCTCCCGCTATCTCGTCTGCGTCGCGCCCACCTTGCCCGATGGGGGACCCGACCTCGCCGGCGTCAAGGCGTTCGTCTGCCAACCGGGGCAGGGCGTGGCCTACGCACCGGGCACCTGGCATCACCCGATGGTGGCGCTCGACAGCCCCGGTGAGTTCACCATGCTCGCGTGGGAAGACGGCACCGCGCTCGACTGCGAAGTGCGCGAGCTGGCCGAGCCGTTCCGCGTCTCAGAAGCGTGACATCGCCGCGTCGAAGAGCGCGGTCTCGAGCCGGGCCAGGCGCTCATCACCCAGCGCTTCGAAGTGGCAGGTGATGCGGCTGGCGTTCGCGTTCTGTCTCACCACGGCGCGCACGATGGCGTTGCCGCTGAGCGGGTCGGCGGCGCGCGAGAGGTTCATGACGAACGAGACCCGCTCGCCTTCCTTGAAGTTCCCCGAGACCAGCGAGGTGAAGCTCTGGCACGACACTTCGCGGGTGGTGGTCTTCGAGACGCCACCGATTTCGATGGGAAAGACGTGCGCGACACTGAACGCCCTGCGGGGCGCAAGACCCTCAGGCACGACCATGCCCTGCGAGTTCATCAACGAACGCGCCAGCTCGTCACGCATGCCGGTGTACTTCTTCCGGTCGCTCTCGTTGAGGAGCCCCCGCCGCGCGTTCTCATGCATCACGCGAAAGGCGGCGAGCCACTGCGAGGGTTCCATGAGGGCTGGCTATAACTGGTGTTGGCACCGCACGCACGAACGGCATACTCCCGGTCGTGATGAGCGGGCCTCCGAAGACGGTCGAACAAGTGCTCGCCCTGCACCCCTGGCCGCAAGCGCACGGCGCTGCTCCCCGGTTGGAGTGGTTGTGGCACTTCGAGGTGGCCCTCACCGTCGAACAGCTCTGGCCCATCATCGCTGACAGCTCGCGCATGAACCGGGCGCTGGGCGTCTCCGAGATGAGTTTTGAGGATCGCGGCGGCGTGCGCTGGGGTACCTCGCGGCCCGGCGGCGTGGCGCACGAGTGGGTCGAGGTGCCGTGGAACTGGGTCGCGGGCCAATGGGTCGAGTCGACCCGCATCTACGAACGCGGCTTCTCGAAGGTGGTCTACGCCGTCTTCATGCTCGAGGCCCTCACGCCCGAGCGCACCCGCCTCTCGGTCTACTTCGGCGCCATTCCCCGGCACCTCATCGGGAAGCTCGCCCTCTTCTACGGCTTTCCTTCGCTGGAAAAAGACTTCAAGCGCGTGCTCGCGCAGGTCTCAGAGCAGTTCAACGCGATGAAGCCGGTGCTGTTCCTGCCCCCGCCCGAAGCGGTCTCAGGTGAAGCCGAGACGAAGCTGAAGGAAGCGGAGAAGCGGTTGAAGGCGCACGGGCTCGACGGTGCCTGTGTGGATCGACTCTTCGGCTGGATTCGCACCGGTGATGAGGAAGACCTCTACCGCATTCAGATTCGTGAACGCGCGCGGGCGTGGCAGCTCGACGAGCAGCAGCTCTTGCGGGTCGCGCTGCATGCCACCCGTGAGGCCGTGCTCGAGATCTCCTGGGACATCATCTGCCCTCACTGCCGCGGCGTGACGGAAGAGGTGGGCTCGTTGGGTGGCCTGACCGCGAAGGGCGCCTGCGAAGTGTGCGAGCTCGAGTTCGGCACCGACGCCGCCGAGTCGGTGGAGATCACCTTTCACGTGCACCCCTCGATTCGCGCCATCGCGCACCGCACCTTCTGCAGCGCCGAGCCCGCCACCAAGGAGCACATTCGCCTGCAGCGGGATCTCGCTCCGGGTGCGCAGTTCGTGGTCAGCCCGAAGCTGACCCCTGGCTCCTACCGGCTGCGGCTGCACGCGCGCTCCGACTACGGGTTCATCGACGTCTCTTCGGCGGCGCCTGCCCAGTGCGAGTGGAAAGCGAGCACCGTGGCCCGCGAGGCGGTGGGCCCTGAGCCGACGCTCACGCTGCGCAACGACAGCGGCAAGCCGCAGCGGTTCATCCTCGAGGCGGCGCGCTGGAGCGACCACGCGCTGCGCCCCGGCCAGCTCTTCAGCCTCCAAGAGTACCGCGACCTCTTCAGTGAGGACTACCTGAGCACCGACGTGCAGTTGGCGATCGGCGACCAGACCATTCTCTTCACAGACATCGTGGGCTCCACCGCGATGTACGCCGAGCGCGGTGACCCTGCGGCGTTCATGGAAGTGAAGAACCACTTTGGTGAGGTCTTCCCGGTGGTGGCACGCCATCGGGGGGCGGTGGTGAAGACCATCGGGGACGCGGTGATGGCCGCCTTCAGCGATCCACTCGACGCGGTGAAGGCCTCGCGCGACATCCACGCGTGTTTTCCACCCGGCCGTACTGACAGCGCCACCCGGCTGCGCATCTCGCTCAACAGCGGGCCGTGCATCGCGGTGAAGCTGAACACCGGCGTCGACTACTTCGGTCAGACGGTCAACCTCGCCGCGAAACTCCAGAGCCTGGCGGAGTCGTGGCAGGTGGCGATGAGCGAGTCGGTGCTGCGCGCGCCGGGCGTGGCGGTCTGGTTGGAAAAAGAGAACGTGACGCTCGAATCCGTGAGCTTCGCCTCGAAGGCGCTGCGAGAGCCTCTGCCCGTGAAGCGGTGGACCTGCTTCGTCGAGTGAGGTTCGCGTTCCTTTTCCTCTTCGTGTCCTGCACCGCGACGGGCGTGCTCACCCGCATCGAAGCGAGCGCGCTGGCCACCCGCGCCTGGTCCGGCGCCACCGAGGAAATCTACGACGCCACCTGGCTCACGCTGCTCACGCAGGGGTTTTCGGTCAGCCGCAGTGACCGCGTGGAGGGCACGCTCGAGCTCAGCCGGGCGGGGAAGCTGTTCGATGTCGACGTCGCAGCGCTCGGCACGGAGCAGCGGGTCGAGTTCGCACCGCGTGAGCCGATCGCCCGCGCAGAGCTCGCCGCGCTGCTCGATGCGCTCGAGGAGGGAACCCGGTCGTTGCTGCGCGCGTGGAATGAGCTGCCCGAGTGGGTCTTCGATGGGCGCCGTAACCTGCTTCGGGTGCCCGGCTTCGTGGTCGCGCCGCCGGCACAGTGGGAGTGGCTCGACTTCGACATCTCACGGCGTTTCGTGGTGGTGCAGCAGAAGCGCGCGCGCACGGGCCTGAACCCCACGTTGCTGGTGGAGCTCGATCGCCGCCGGCCGGAGTCGCACCTCGAGACTTCGTTGAAGCGCGCCGCGGGGCTGGCTCTGGTCGCTCGGCAGCGGCTGGTCTTTCCAGAGGAACTCGAGGCGGTTGAAGACGAGCAGGGGCTGCATGGCACCGCGCGCGTGCTCGACGGCACCAGCCCTCAAGAGGTCTCGTGGCACGCGTACCAGACCGTGCTCGGCGCAAGTGACGTGCGGTTGGTGATGGTGTGTCCGGTGGTTGCGCAGACGCGGTGCCGAGCGCAGTGGGCCGAAGTCATGAACTCCCTCGCCCTGGGAAGGAGACCGGTGAAATAGGTGCCTCGACTCCGCTCGGCACGAACGGAACCGGCCCAAATCCGTTCAGCCCGAGAGGGTTGGCTGAAATAGGAATCGGGTTCCATCACCGGTCTCCCCGAGCCCAGTCGAGGGGCCACTTGCTGCGCGAGGCGGAAGTGCTCCTTCGACTTCGCTCAGGAGGACCGGTTGTTCTTCGGAAAGAAATCAAAGGTGAAGCCGGTCCCCTGCTCGGGATGAGCGGTGGCCGTTCGCTATTTCGAAAGAACCCTTAAGAGCGAAGTCGAGGGGCCGCTTGCGCTCCACCTGCACCACCCGTACTCACGCACCCATGGGCGACCTCGAGGGCAAGACGGTGCTGGTGACAGGCGCAACCGCGGGCATCGGCCGCGAAACCGCGCTCGGAGTCGCGAAGCTCGGCGCTCACGTCGTCCTCGTCGGACGCAACCCCGAGAAGACCCAGCGCGTCTGCGACGAACTCAAGGCCGCCACCGGCAATCAGCACATCGACTTCCTGCTCGCTGATCTCTCCCTGCTCTGTGAAGTGCGCAAACTCGCCGCCGAGTTCCTCGCGCGCTTCGGCACACTCCACGTGTTGATCAACAACGTGGGCGCGATCAACCTGAAGCGCGAAGTCACCAAAGAAGGCTTCGAGCTCACCTTCGTGATGAACCACCTCGGCCTCTTCCTGCTCACCGAGCTGCTCCTGCCCGCGCTGCAGAAGGCCGCGCCCGCGCGCATCATCAACCTCTCCTCCGACGCGCACCGGACCACCGGTCTCGACTTCGACGATCTCCAGGCCGAGCGCAGCTACTCGAGCTTCAAGGTCTACTCGCGCTCGAAGCTGATGAACGTGCTCTTCACCCGCGAGCTCGCCCACCGCGTCGCGCCCCTGCGCATCACGGCGAACGCGGTGCACCCCGGCCTGGTGGCCTCGGAGTTCATCAACAAACCCGGCGCGCTCGGCCGCATCGCCAAGGCCTTCGTCGGCCTGTTCGGGCTGAGCCCCGAAGCGGGCGCGCGCACCAGCGTCTTCCTCGCCTCTTCGCCAGAGGTCGATGGCATGACCGGCCGCTACTTCGTCAAGTCGAAGTCGGTCACCCCCTCTCGCAAGGCGCAAGACGCCGCCGCCGCCAAACGCCTCTGGGACCTCAGCGAGCGACTGACCCGCGGCTGATCAAAACGACGATCGATCCTCCGGGCGCGCCCGCGGTTCCGAATCGGGCCGCTGCTCCAACGCCCGCACGCGCACCCACCAGTACTCCGGGTCGCGGTGAGGGCTCACCCGCACCAGCGCCCGCGTGCGTCGCGCTTCGGCCGACTCACCCGCGGCGTCCTGCGCTTGCGCGAGGTGCAGCTTGCACGCATCGAACGTGATGGAGCACTTCGAGAACGCCTCGATGGCCGCCGGCGCGTCCTTCTTCTGCAGCGAGACCAGCCCCTGCGCGTGCGCCACCAGGTCGAGCCCCTGCAGGTCGTCGGGCCGCTGAACGAAGAGCGCGCGCAGCTGGCCCAGCGTCTTCTCCGCGTCTTTGACGTTGCCCACGCGAGCCCTCGCCTCGACGAGCCCGTGCAGCCGCCGCGCCTCGATCGAGCGACGCTGCACCGGGTTCAACGTGGGGAACTTCTGCGGGCCCAGCACGATCAACGCCGTCATCGCGTCACGGAAGCGGCCCTGCGTGGTGAACAACCGCGCCCGCAACAACCGCGCTTCTGCCAGGGGGAGCTCCTGGCCCAGCCGGCCCGCGTCCTGTTCGAGCTCGTCGACCGCGCGGTATGCCTCACCGGGTTGTTCGTCGGTGACGTAGCTCCAGGCGGTCCACTCCATCAGCTTCAGGCGATCCTCGACGCGCGTCGCAGTGCGGCGTGCCTGCTCGATGGCCGCACGCGCGCAGAACCAATCACCCTGAATCGCGCAGACGGTGGCCACGCCGTGATTCGAGGCCCACGACGTTCCACCCGAGGCGTCGAGCGCGTGTTGATAGGCGACCCGCGCCGCCTCGAGCTGATTGTTCGCCAGCAGCGCGTCACCCAGCGCGTCGTTCGCGTTCGACTCGAGCGGGGCCACCTCGGCGTAACGGCGCAGCGCTGCGATGGCGAGGTCTTTCCGGCCGAGGCGAAGGTACGCAGCGCCGAGTTGATTCCACCCTTCACCGCGGTCAGGCCCCAGCTCAGTGGCGCGCTGGGCCGCGCGCACCATTTCCTGCCAGCGCTGCAGGGTGCCGGAGCGCTGGGCCAGGGCGAAGTTGAGCCAGTACGAGCTTGGATCGTAGATGAGCGCAGAGCGGGTCAACGTCAGCGCGTGCTCGTGATCGCCTCGCTGCTGCGCGGCCAGGGCTCTGACCTGCAGCTTCTCCTGCTCCTTGATGGCAGCGCTCCCCGCGATGGCGTCTTCCAACATGCGGCGGCCGTTCTGACCTTGGGTCAGCGCGCCGAGGTGCGCCCAGGCCAGCGTGCACGCGGGGTCGAGCGTGACGGTCTGCGTGTAGAGCTTGCGTGCGTCGTCGAGGTGGCCGTTCGCCTCTGCGCTCCACGCCTTGTGGAAGAACGGTTTGGCCGCGGGCAGGCAGGAAAGTCTCTCTTCGTACTTCGGTGCATCGTTCGGTGAAGCCGCGAGCGAGAAAGCCGAGCTGCACACGGCACAGAGCGCCACGGCACGAGCCAGGGTCTTCATGAAACTCCCCCACATCTGATGTTCCGGCAGGTCGTACCGGAGCGGTGTCGGCGGAGGCGCCGGCGCATCGCAGATGTAGTGCTGGGGCGTGCGCCGCGAAACTCTGTCTGTGGTGAGTCACGACGTTCCGGTGTCGACGGTCGCGGGCGGCGGCGTCTGGAGCGCCCGGCAACGTTCGCGCACGGGCGCAGGAATTCCGTCGACGAGCGCGAGCGCCTCACACGCCTGCGCATCACGCAAGAGCGTCACAGTGGCACGCGAGGTCGGAATGGGCCTTACGCGCCCCACTCAATTTCGAAGGTGGCCCCCTGGCCGTCGGTCGACAGGGTGCGCACCCGCACCGAACGTGCGCCGCCGATGGCCATCACCGTCGCGATGGCGCCGCAGATGTAGCTCGGGGCGCCGAGGGTTTCGTTGATCCAGAACTCCGCTCGTCGAGGGCCGGTGAAAGTGGCCCGGGTGTCGCTGTAGTTGTTGCCTGACCGCAGGCTCTTGGTCATTCGCTCGAGGGTGCGTTTGGGGCCGATTATCTTGAGCACGGCTGCCACGGCGCGGCCCAGGAACGTCTGGGCGTAGGCGGTCATCAAGTCAGCGCCGAGCTGCTCGAGGCGTGACTCCATGGTCCCCTCGAAGAGCTCCTCGGCGGAGGTGAAGATGAAATGTCGCCACTGTTCTTTGGTGTACGCGGTGGCCAACGGCTTCTCGACGTCGAGGCCGTGCGCGCGCATCTTTTCGACCCACCTCGGGGTCGCGCGCGGCCTGACGCAACGCACCAGCCCCTCGACCGTGTGACCCCAGACCAGCGGTTCTTCCGTGGTGTTCGACATGAGCCGGTGGCGAGCCTAGCCGTGCTCGCCACGATCAGCGCCAGGCATCAGGCCGCAATCGCAGCGTGGCAGACGTTGCGTGCACCACCGGCGTCGAGGAAGAACTCGCCGAGGAGCTCACTGAGCGCGGCGTCGGGAAGCGCGTCCTGGAACTTGCTCAAGCGGTACGGGGGGATCCGCGCTCGCATCGAGGTGAGCCGCTCCTCGCTCCACCACGCGGGCGCCGCGAGTTCCCGAAGCGCAGCTTCCACCGAGGCGTGGCTCACTGCGTCGCCTGCGACCTTCACGAAGAAGTTCTCAGCCACCACCTTCCACCCCTGGCTCACCTCGAGGGCGTACTTCAGCGTGTGGTTGATGCGACCCCCCGCGTAGTTCCACCACAACGCATATCCGTCGCCACTCAACTGCACCGCCGCTCCTGACCTGCGAAGCAGTTCAGCCTGGTCACCGCGCAGCTCCGCGAGCCCACGTGCAGCCGACTCATCGAGATACGCCGGCACGGTCTCGGACACGAGCAGCGACCGAATCTGCTGGCACACTTCGTACCCGAGGAAGGCAGGCATGAAGCCACCCCAGGTCGGCTTCTGACCGGCAGGGGCGGGTGCGACCTGCACCTGGCGTTCACCGTGCAGCACTTGCTGCACGACCCACGGGCGCCCGCCGAGCAGAAACGAGCTCATGCCTTCGACCAGCCGCTCGACGAAGGTGGGCTCGATGCTGCCGATCTCCTGGGCGCCCGAGAACACGCGGTACATCGTTGGCGCGCTGAACACCGCGTACAGCTCGGCGAAGTTCTTCCGCCCGAACAGCTTCTCGGCTCGGTCTCCCAGCGACACCTTCCCCGCCGACTCGAAGAGAAACTCGCGCTCGGTGAGGTGTCGCACCAGCGCGTCGAACTCTGATGGCGTGATGCCAGAGAAATCGGGCACCCGAGACAGTTGCTTCCACGCGTCGTCTGCAGACAGCGCCCCGAACTGGAGCGACATCGCCATCAGTTGTTGCACCAACACCGGCCAGCAACGCGTCAACACCGGAACCGACTCGACCCACCTGGTGCGCGCCAACTCGACGAGCGCCGCGGCGAGCAGCACGCTCTCAGTCGTTCCGCAGAAGAACGCCATGGTCGAGACCTGGCCCGCGCGGCGACCCGTGCGCCCGATTCGCTGCTTGAACGACGAAACGGTGGACGGCGCATCGGCCTGCAGCACCGCGTCGAGGTCGCCCACGTCGATGCCCAGCTCGAGTGTGGAAGTGCAGACGATGGCGGCCTCGGTGCCGTGGTGAAAACGCTCCTCGGCGAGCTGCCTTTCTTCGAGCGAAACCGAGCTGTGGTGGACGTACACGTCGGTGCCCTGCCCGCGCATTCGTTCGGCAACCGCTTCCGTCATCGCCCGGGTTTGACAAAAGAACAGGCTCTTCTTCCCCCGTGCGCGCTCTGCACCGGCCCTGGCGATGGCAGCGACGTCACCCGGGAGAGCGATGGCGATGCGGTTGCTCCGGGGCTCAGCGGGTGGATCGACCACGGCCCCCGCCCGCTTCGAACTCCCACTGAGCCACTTCAGAATGGCCTCGGGATTTCCGACCGTGGCTGAGAGTCCAACGCGCTGCACGTCGTTGTTGCCGATGGCGGCCAGGCGTTCCAGCACCGACATCAAGTGGGCCCCCCGGTCCGTCCCGGCGAGCGCATGGACCTCGTCGATGACCACGTACTTGAGCTGCGAAAAGAGGGGGACCACCGGCACGCGCGGCGAGATGAGCATCACCTCGAGCGACTCGGGCGTGGTCATCAACAACTCTGCGGGCTCACGCTTGAAAGCGGTCTTCTCGCGGTCGGGCGTATCGCCATGCCAGACGAACCGGCGCAGCCCCACCATGTCAGTGTAGGTGCCGAGCCGCTCGGCCTGGTTATTGAGCAGGGCCTTGATGGGCGCGACGTAGAGCGCCCCGACGCCCGTGACGGGCCGCTCCATCAGCTCGGCGAGCACGGGGAACATCGAGGCTTCAGTCTTGCCACCCGCGGTAGGCGCCAACACCACCGCGTTCTTGCCCTCGAGCAGCGCGGCCGCGGCCAGTTCTTGAACCGGTCTCAACCCCGTGAAGCCGAGGCGACTGACGATGGCCTCCTGGAGTCGCTGAGGAAAACGGCCAAAGGCGCTCATGCGTGCACCTCAGACATCCATCACCTCGTAGCCGCGGTCTTCACCGGGTTCCTCGGAGTACAGCGGCTGCCCCGCCTTCACGGCCTGCTCTTCGGGCCGCAGCGCCGGCACCACTTCAGGCTGGCCCTCGCGCGGAATGAAGTCAGGCTCTTCATCGACGACGTCGAAGACGCTCACGACGCGCCGCAAAAACTGACGGGGTACGACGCCGACGTCACCCGCGAAGCCAGCGGTCACCTCGTCTACCAGGGCGGTGAGATACGCGGGCGTCACCCGCTGCTCGAAGTCAGCGCGATTCTTCGCGGGGAAGAGCTCGCGCAGCTTGAGCGCCACTTCCTTCAAGCGAGCGGCGTCGAACGGCTTGAGCTGCAGTTGCGGCTGCTTGAGCGTCGAGTACCCACCTTCACTGCGAAATTGCAGGCGGTCATGGAGGGGCTGCAGGCCCTTCACGCCCCGGTTGGTGTCGAAGAACTCAGGCGTTCCCGTGAAGAGCCACAACAACCCGTGAAAGCCACCCGCCGCGTCGACGATCTGCCGCATGCCATTGAGCGACTTGGCGCGAACGTCGCTCTTCATGCGCAAGATGGTCTCGGCCTCGTCGATGACGATGACCAGGCCGTGGTACCCGGCGCCCTTCACGATGGCGAGGATGCCGCGCAGGTAGTGCAGCGCGTCGGTGCTCTGAATCTCACCCTTGATGCCCGCCAGCTTCTTGGTGGCCGCCGACACGTTCTGGCTACCCGAGAGCCACGAGAGCAGCGCGGTGGCCTCAGCGAGCTGATTGGTTTGCTTCAACTCGAAGATTTTCCGCACCACCCGCACGAAGTCGGGCGGCACTTCATTCTTCGTCTGGGAAGCGAGGTGCTCGTCGAGCTTCTTGAGCACCTCGTCATCGAAGCCCTTCGAGTCGGGGTCCTTTCCCATGTCGATGAGGCTCGCTTCGACGCGGGCCACCCACCGGTCGAGCACGTCTGCGAGCGCGCCGCGAGGTGAGGCGCTGGTCGACAGCTCGCTCACCACCTTCCGGTACACGTCGTCGAAGCGGTGAAAGTGGAGGTCGTTGTCAGAGACCACGACGAAGCTGGTGGCAAACCCCCGGGCCTGGGCATCAGCGACGGCGAGCCGGGCGAGGAAGGTCTTCCCGCAGCCGTAGCCACCGCGCAGAAACTTCACCGTGCCTTCCTGGTCCTTCACGTAGTCGAGCTGCCGCACCACCTCGGCGCGCTCGCGCTCGATGCCCACCGCGAACGTCTCGAGGCCCCGTTCGGGGACCGCGCCCGTGCGCAGCCGCTCGAAGACGTGCACCAGATCTCGTTTGCTCAGACTCATGCGCCACTCCCTGCTTTCTCGTACCGCTTCCCATCGGCGGTGTGGGTGATGACCACCTCGAAGGTGAGCCGCGGCTTGTACTCATCAAAGCGCATGCTGAACGCGCGGACCTGCCGAGGGCTGCCCAGCAACTGCACCAACTCTTGCTCGGTGATGGCGCCGTGCTTCTCGAGGTAGTCGAACGCCTTGCCCGCCGACGCGTCGCCGAGCCGCTCTCCCCAGCCTGCGAGAGGCGCTGCGACGGGAGCGACCGGAGTCGCCTTCAGCCCGCCCCGTCGTTGCGTCACCGTGTACACGCGACCGGGGCTGGCGAGGCTCGACTCATCATCGACTACCAGGACCTCGACCTCGACGCGCTCATCGGTGAGCCCGGCCAGCTCGAAGAGCACCTCAGCCCAGCGTTCGCTGCTCGGCTCGAGCGAGATGGCACCGCCGTGCGCCTCGGCGTTGACCACGTCTTTGACCACCACCTCGACCGAGGCGGCCCCGCGCGCGCGCAGCACCACGTCGATGCGCCGGGTGGAGGCGAACGTGAGCGGTGCCTGGCCTTCTTGTTTCCTGGGCTCGACGCGGACCCGCAGGCGGTGGAGTCCCATGATGGGCTCGGCCGGTTCGACCTTCACCATGAAGCGCACGTGTTCGCGGTGCGCCCCCTTGCGCGTCACCTTGAGCACTGGAACCACGCGCTCCTGCAACGAGTTCCCGCCGTGGCTGAAGTCGCTCAGCGGCTGGCCGCGGTTGAACTCATCGACGTCATCGCGGAACACGAGGAAGCCCTTGCCCTCGTAGCCGAGCTCCTCGAACGAGACATGAAGGTAGCCGTGGTCTTGGCGTTCGTCGTCGCTCCACGCGTGGCGGCGATCGACCATGCCCCGATTGCCAAACGCCTCACGCCGCTCGCGGCGGCCGAGGAGGAACCCGTGGTCGGCGGTGAAGATGAACTGAGAGACCCCTGCGGTTTCCAGGCGCGTGTACGCCAGGGAGAGGTCGCGCAGCACCGCCTCGAAGTGCGCTGCGCCCAGCCCGCTCTCTCCCGCGGTGTCGAGTTCCTGGCTGTGCACCACCACCAGCGTGGCCTGCGCGATCTGGTTTCGAAGCTTCTCGTCGCCTGCGGTGCGTACGTCGTCGAGCGAGAGTTGCAGGGTGCGCGCCGATGCACGGGTGCCCATCAACTTCGCGCGGTCTGCGGGGGTGACGACCTGCCCCTCACCAGTCTGAAACCCTCGGAAGGCGCCGTCTTTGACGAGGGGCTTGAGGCGGCCGTCGCGCTCGACCGGCGCCAACACGTTCATGCCGACTGAAGTGATGGTGGGCAGCTCTGCGAGCCGCGCGCGCAGTTCGGTGGTGACGTTCGAGCCGAGCAGCAGCACCAGCTCTTGCGCCATCTCGAAGCGGAGCGCATCGACGAGGAACACCGCCGTGCGCGCGCGACCGCCCACGAGGGGCAGCACGGCCTGCGTGAAGATGCCGCGCTGCCGCAGTTCCTCAGGAGGCAACGGCCCCGCGGAACGGCACAACGTGTTCCAGTCGGCCGACAGCCGGTTGGCCCAGGCGCGGTACGCCTCGCGCAGCGCATCGAACGCCGCGTCGAGCGCCGTCAGGTCAGGCAACGCAGGCCCATAGACCGCGCGGTGGCGCTGTTCGAATTGCCG
This sequence comes from Archangium sp., assembly GCA_043773025.1. Taxonomy (GTDB): domain Bacteria; phylum Myxococcota; class Myxococcia; order Myxococcales; family Myxococcaceae; genus Archangium_A. The sequence goes on along the minus strand of JAYVFP010000175.1, from coordinate 24,190 downwards.
TTGCCGGGTGTCGATTGGTGCCGCGAGCCGCGTGTAGCGCTCCAGGGCCTCTTCGTGGCTTTGTACCCCTTCGAGAGGGCGAGGCGCGTCGGCGAGCGACTGGCCCAGCAACGCTGCGTGCTCGACCAACTGCCACGCGAGTTTCCGGGCCTGCTCATCGCTGGCCCAGAAGCCGGCCCCTTCTTCGTGCGCACGGTGCCAGTCGAGCACTCGCTTCCACTCGCCGCGTTGGAGCGCCTGCACCGCGCCCTGGTAGATGACCTTCGCTTCGAAGCGGAAGGTGTCGACGCGCCCCAGGTCTTCGGGAGCGGCCTTGAGTTCGACGCCAAGCCTGGCCTCGAAGCGGTCGGCGCGTACCCGGTAGTCAGCGGGCGCTTCGCGGCGCCAGCGAGCGGCCTGGTCGCGACAGCGGGTGATGGTTTTCGGCTCGAGCGCCTTCAGCGGCAGCAGCCGCTCTTCGCGCGGGGGGCGGCGCAGGTCATCGACGAACTCCGCACACAAAATCCATTCACGCACCGCATCGTCGAGGGTGTCTTGTTTGGACCAATCGTCGGGGACCCCGAAGAGCGTGCGCGCGCGGGAACGAAGACTCTCGACCAGCAAGGTGTCGCCCTGCGCAGTGGGGAGGTAGGCGAGGAAGGGCGTGGCCTCCATGGTTGCGATGAGGGAGCGCTGGGAGTCATCGCGCGGCCGCTGCGCGTCGCCGAGAAACTCGTCAGCCGAGGCGAGGGTGAGGCCGGGAGTGGAGAGGAACTGCTCGAGGTCGGCCTGAGGGACGCGCCCGTTGCCCGCGTCACGAACGACCGAAGCGAGGTTGTGTTCGAAGCGGGCGCCTGCCCGGTACAGCTCGAGCGCTGGGGACTTCTTCACGGTCTCGTCAGTGAGCCCGGGGAGGTGCAGTACGAGCGGAGGCTTGTCGACGCCGGTGGCCTCGCTGCGCATCGCGAACAGCAACTCGAGGTAGCTGCCGCGGTAAGCGAGCACGGCGATGCCGAGGTCGTTTGCGCGGGGGGTGAGGGCGTCGACGAAGGAGCTCCAGGCTGCGTCGGCATCGAGCCAGACGACGAGCCCCTTTTCGCGAATGGCCGCGAGGAGCTTCTGCTCAATGAGCACCGTGACGGGTCCTCGACGTGCTCCCTCTCCCTGCGCCAGCGGGGAGAGGGTTGGGGTGAGGGGCGAACCACCGCCGCTCATTCCTCGTCACCCGGTTCGTCGTCTACCGCAGCGTCGTCTTCAATCTCGAGCTGGCTTTGTTTGTCTTTCTTCTTCTCGCGACGTGCGAGTTCCTTGGCCTCGAGTTGGCCGGCGAGCTGAGCGCTCTTCGAGAGGAACGCCTTGCGACAGGCGGCGGAGTCGTTCTCATCAATCATGAAGTCAGGGCCGATCTCGTCTTGAAGACGGAGTTCCCACGCGTACGCGACGGCCGGGTGGTATCGCCAGAAGCAGCCGTGCGCGACCGCGAGCGAGGGGTCCTTCTGGCATTTCTCGTCGACGCGCTTGGGGAAGTAGCGGGCGGAGAGGTGGGCCCAGTCGAAGTCCTTCTTGCCCTTCGGGTCGGAGAGTTCCTTCCACCATTTCTTCGGTTCCTTCCACATGGGATCGAGCAGCGGCCACAGCGCGGAGGCGTTGACCATCACGCCGTCATCGAGATCCATCGAGTACGTCGCGTCGACGTCGCGACCTTCCGGGCCATGTTCGGAGATCTGCCGCATGGTTTTGATGAACTCGTCGAGCTCTTCGACCCACTTGAGGTGTTGAGAGTAGAGCTTGTCGTTCTTGCCGGACTTGCGGTCGGCCTTGAGATCGTGGAGCGCACCTTCGAGTGCCTTCTTCTCGGGGAGCAGATGCGTCGCGATGATGTCGCCGAGCGTTGAGTCCTTCCACGCGTGGATGTGGACGTAGGCGACGAAGGAGCGGCTCTTCGAGCTGAGTGGGAAGTAGACGGGACGGTTCTCGTACATCGATTTGTGGAGATCGAAGAACTCGTCGACGAGCCACTTCCGTCGAATGTCCCAGTCTGGAGAGAAGATCCCGTCGCCGGCTGGCTGGTCAGCAGGTTCGATGAGGTTGAAGCGAGCAGGAAGGAAGAGGACGCCTTCGACCTTGGAGCGGACAACGTCGTTCGCAGGGAATCGACCGATGCGTCGGCCAAACTCGTAGGACATCTTCGCGTGGGCGGAAGGGGGCAGTTGTGGAGGAGTGAACGGCTCATGCTCACCGCCGCCGTGATCGACAGCGTGTTGCGCCCATGTTTGTCCTTCAAGCCACGAACTTGGACCAGGTCGAGTGAACTCCACTGAGGTCTCGCGGGCACTTTCGTGTTGGTCGAATGAGCGCTGAAGCGTGGAAACAACCTCCGCCGCGCGGCCGATCTTGAGGACTGGAAGTCGGGCGACGTCGCCGACTTCGAAGCCAAGCCCGGGGTTCAGTGACTCAAGAATGTGTCTGGAGGCAGCGGTGTTCATCGAACAGACCAGGGCTGCCAGGTCTTCAGTGAAAACCGATGAGCCCTTGTTGCCGAACACACTTCGATACCGATGAATGCGCGCTCCAAAGCCAGAGCCGATCATCGAAAAGGCGACGCCCGGAGTGAAGTAGCGGTCTTGGCTCTGAACGCGCTTCGTGAACGACCCGTGTTCATGTTGATGGAGCACCTTCAACTCAAGCCCGTGATGTGCCCAGTTGAGAACGTGCATGAGAGGCTCGATCCATTCCCGGCCTTCTCCACCGCGAACCGTCGGGACCCAGCCAAATCGGTCGAGCGTGTGAGAAGACGGCTGCGGCTCGTGGAACCGAAACATTGCGATTTTTGACTTCGGTAGTTCCCACGCCAGCCTCACGAACCGACCGTCGTTTCCGGTGATGATGCCCTTCTGGACGGGGAACGACTGTCCAAGAAGGGGCGCCGAGCTGTAGCGCTTTCGAAACGGCGCATCCCACCAGTAGATGATTGGGCTTCCGGGGACTGTCGCGAGCGCTCGGCTCGAGAATTCATGTCGGCCGACTTGCGCAAGGACAGCTGCGCGCTTGCGACCAAGGGCGGGCAGTGACTCTTCGCGCTCCTCTCGTGGGGTCGGGCAGAGAGCAACGCTCGAATCGGTCGTCGGCGCTGTGCGCCTGATCACGAACATTGCGATCACGTTGTGTCGCATCTCCTCGAAGGCGCACCAGCGCAGATCGACCAACGAGCGCAGGTCGTAGTTCGCGAGAACGTTCTCCCTCAACGCCGTGTACTGGCCCAAGAACATCCACGACTGCATCGCCACCATCGCCAACGCCCCACCGGGAGCACACAACTCCAGCCCTCGCTCGATGAACGCCGCGTACAGATCCGCCTTGCCGCGCGGGTAGTTCTTCGTCACGTACTTCGCGTCACGAATCTTCGACGTGCCCTGGTACGGCGGGTTGCCCACCACGAGGTGGTAGGTCCCCTCGCGCACCAACTCCGCAAACCGCAGGCCCGCACTCAACTGCTCACCGCGCAGCCGCACGCCCAGGTCTTCCCCGGTGCTGTGCGCCGCCAGAAACGCCTCGAGCCGCTCACGCACCGCCTGCTTCGCCACCGCGCGGTCGAGCGGTACCACCGGAACCGAGCCGAACATCTCCTTCTGGTTCCCCGTGCGCGTGAAGACCCCTTCATGCGCCTCGATGGCCTTCTCGATGGCGTCGCCCACCTTGAGCAACGTACCGAGGTGGTCGACCCCGCTGAGCACTTCAATCAGTTGCACCGTGAGCTCGGTGGGAATGCCCGTCTCGGCGCGCAGATCGGCTCCCAGCTTCGTCAGCGTCGCGTCGTCGCGCTTCAACTTGCCCAGTTGCAGCACCGGGGCCACGAGGTTGAGGCGCCTGGGCACCGCCTCTTCACTCAGCCGCTGTCCCTGCAAATACAGCGCAGCCGCGGCGATCTGCACCGCGCGCGGGTCGATGTCCACGCCGTGCAAGTTGTCCTCGAGGATCCACTGCGCGATCTCGCGCTCGCTCCACTTCACCCGGCGGTGCCGCGCCTCTTCCCGGTACAGCGCCGCGAGCAGCCCGAAGGCGACGAGGAGGAAGTGACCGCTCCCGCACGCGGGGTCGAGCAGCTTCAGCTCGCGCAGCGTCTTCGGAGCGCCCGCCACCGTTGCTGCCGTCGGCGGCTGCGGCACGTAGTACTTCCAGTTCTCCTCGAGCGGCCCCGAGACCTCCATCGGCTTCGTGAGGTCCTTGCGCCACTCCTCACGGAGCGCCCCGAGTCGGGCCATCGCGCCTTCCGACTCGACCTCGGCGGTCCACCCGTTTTTCTCGCACATGGCCAACCACGTCGGCCCCAGCGAGTTCTGGAGCAACCAATCCACCATGTACCGTTCGGTGAACATCTGGGTCTTGCTCGCCAGCTCGTGCGGCTCGAGCTTGCCGCGCGCGTTCAGCTTCACGTCGAGCGCCTCGCGGTCTGGGTCATTCCAGAACTGGTAGACCCAGCCGAGCGTGAGGTCGTCATTCCACGCGCCCGCATCGATCGCGTCGAGTTGCTCGAGCATTCGCCGCAGCGTCGCTGGCGGCATCGCGAAGAGGTTGGTGAGGCCGACGTCTCCGAACAGGCCAGGCAGCGACTGCTCCAACTCGGTGAAGAGCAACCTCAGCAGCGGGGCCATGCCCTGCGTGTCGTCTTCACAGAGCGCAGGCGCGAAGCTGCGGAACTGCTTGTACCCAGTGCTGTTCCACGCGCCGGTGACGACGGCCGGGCTCGAGACGCGAAAGGCCTCGAGCTGGCGAATGAGCACGAGGCGGTTGAGCCACGTTGCCGCGGCTTCCCGCGCGGCCAGGGTCAGCTCGACGCCATCGTCAGTGCCGCGCTCTTCTGCTCGTTGCCGGAGCGCCGAGAGCAGGCGGCGGCGGTGTTCGAGGCGTTCGGCCGGCAGCTTCGGCTTCTGCTTGACCGCGAGCAGGTAACGCTCTTCGGCGTAGTCCTGGAGGTCCTTCACCAGCGTGCTGCGCAGCTCGCGCACCGTTTCCCGGAGCTGCTTCTTCGACTCGACTGTAAGGGCCATTCAGGGGGGAACCTTGTGGCCGTCCCCTTCGAAGGACAACGGAGAAGATGTATGGTGATCGGGTCGATGCCACGAAGAAAGTTCAACCCGAAACGAAGGTTGTGTGCCCCGGCGGGAAATGACGCGGCGCGTGTCGCTGACCTGCTCCATCTGAGTCAGAAGGTCCGTTATGGCGGGAACCCCGACCACAAGCGCAACCCGGGCGACTTCGACCTCAATCCACCCAGCAATCCGCGCACCTCGAAGACGCTGTGTGACGACGCGGGCATCGTCACCCGCGCAGAAGCGGATCGGGTGTTGCGCCGCGGAGTTGCTCAGGGGTTGATCAGCGAACAGGAACGCAACGGGTGGCCCCAGAACGTATGGGGCATCGCCGACAATGGGGTTGCAGTCGAAGCAATGCTTGAGAACCCTGAGCTGGGCACGTACCACGGGTATCCAATGACGTCCGATGATCCCCTCGAAGAAGAAGTCCGTCTCCGGTGGCGCCGATGAGCGGCTTCTCCATCGAGACGGATTTTTATCCTTCGGAGAACGGGTCTCCGGAGGAACGCGCGACCATGGCGGATTTGCGTGTCCGCATGGGCGAGGAGATCCTCACCAGGGTCGATGACTCGTGGGCACAGTCGGTCCGAACCTCGGTGAGGGTGGCCTGCTACCCGCTGGCGATGTGGTTTGCCAACTCGTGGTGGCGGCAGCTCTCGGAAGCCGGGTCCTCCCAGTCAGCGCAATCACAGTCCCATGGTTGGCGCATGGCGCATGAAGCGCGCGCGGCCGGAAGCGGCTTCTTGTGGCCGAGAATCACGTTCGTGCCTGACGGCGAGTTCATCGAAGTGACGAGTCGGCCCAGTCGGCGAAGGCTGGCAGAGCCAATCAGTTTTCTCTCAGAGTTTTCGGGCTCGGTTCCGGCGAAGGACTTCGCGCAAGAAATCGAACGCTTCGTTTCCTCCGTCGTCGCCCGGCTTCAGGCGCGGCAGCTTCGAGAGACCGAACTTGAAATGGTGTGGAACCAGGTTCGCGAAGAAATGGCGTCCCCGGCGCTCACGCGGCAACGAACGCTCGAGGCTGAGCTGGGCTTCGACCCCGACGAAGGTCCGGGTGCAGTGCTGAAGGGTTTTGAAGAACTCGAAGCCACGACCAGCGCACTTACGGTGGACGAGCTCACCAACGCCGCGTCGAGTTCCTATGTTCTGCGACAGCACCCTGGTGAGCTTCTTCGCTTTGTCGAGACTGCGCTTCGGGGTGGTGGAACCGCTGGGCAGTTTGCACTGCCCCTCCCTGTCACTCCGGTGCTCGGCATGCCCTGGGAGCGGGGACGCGCCTGTGCAAAGCAAATGCGCGCAGCGATGGGCCACGCGAATGGCGCCATCAGCGACAGCGCCCTTGAGAGTCTGATTGGCGCGCGTTTCTCAGCGGTCGCCGCTGCGGCACCCATCGGTCTGGCGATCCCCTCGTCCGGTCGCAAAGTGAACCTGCACTTCCATCGCACGCACCCGACGGGTCGCCGCTTCGAAGTGGCGCGTTTGATTGGCGCACACGCGATGGCCTCCTCAGCGCAGTGGCTCGTCACCAGTGACGCCGCGACCGCGAACCAAAAGGCGCAAAGGGCGTTCGCGGCTGAGTTCCTCGCCCCGATTGATGAGCTGGTCACTTCGCTGGATGGTGACTACTCGCAAGACGCGATTGAGCGAACGGCTGAGCACTACCGGGTATCGCCTCTGACCATCTCGTCGCACCTTGCCAACAACGGGCACATTCCACCCGAGCACGTTCGCCTGGCGATCTGAGCAGGGACTGGGTGTGGGCGTTCGAGCCCATCGGGTCAGCGCTCGTCGGCGACGATCTCGAGGCCGGAGTGCTGTTCGAGCACATGGCCGCGGCCCACCTTCTTGAGGGTGCCCACGAGGCGCACGCGTTGACCCTCCTTGTGAGCGTCGACCGCTGCCGAGTACTGCGCGTCGTCGAGGTCGATCTTCACCTTGGCTTCGCCGAGTGGCTCCACGATGGTCGCGAGCGTCGCCCTGCCGATGGGCTCGTCCAACCCGCGGCTGACCGCGATGATGTAGCCCTCCAACTCGGTGTTCTGGAGCGGAGTCATTTCGCGGAGCGTCTTCGCGACAGACCTGAAGTGCCTGAACGCACCCTGAGGCAGACGCACGGTGCGCTCGAACTCACGCTCGGGTGCCCCACGCAGCCAGTTCACGTTGATCTCGATGGCGGACCGTTGCCCCTCCGGCTCAATGTCCGCGAGCGCATCGAGCAGGTTGGCGCTCACGCCATTTGCCGCGGCGCCCATGAGGAGTTCTGGATTGCCCGCAGAACGCTCGGCGCGTTGCAGCGCGGTGAACAAAGTCTTCGTCGTTCTCCGGCCGAACTCCTCGTCCAGCGACAGCTGTCCCACCGGGGGAACGACCGGGACCAGAATCGAAGCAACGTAGCTGCCGCGCTCGCTTTGGCGTTCGCAGCAGGCATTGACGAGGTCGACCGCCTTCACTTGCGACAAGCGGGCAAAGTGGGGCTGTGGGGTGATGGCCGAATGGGCCGCGGCCAGCAGCAGGTTCCGCAACCCCTTCCGGAGCTGCAGGGACTGCTGAAGGCTGAGCGTGCCTGCTTCGGTCTGCTCGCTGTCGATGCGGAAGCGAAGGCCATCGCCAGGCGGCGAGAGGAGGTCGTTGACCACGGCCACCAGCGGGCGCGCCTCGACCCGGCTGATGGTGTCCGCGACCTCGGCCATACGAACCGCGAAGTCGCTGAACGAGTCATCGAGGAGCACCTTCGCCCTGACGTCGCCACGCTCCGTTACGCGTTGGTAGACGGCCACCGAGAGGTCGCTACTCCCGGCGTCCACCCACCCGTGGCTCCGCAGGTAGTCCACGACGTTCATCGGGCGTACCGCTTCGAGTCCTGCGATTTCGCGCACGTTCATGGTGCCTCCCCTCGACTCAAGCGCTCGAGCATCGCGGTCATCGCGTCGGGCGAGAGCACGTTGCCCAGGGGCAAATGCACTGTTGTGGACTCAGTTGTGATCGCCGGCATGCCAGTGGTCACTATGTAATAGGCGCACCTGCGGAGCAGCAGGTCTTAGCTCAGGCGAACCTTCTGACCGCGATCGAGTGCTTCGCCGACGCGCGTGCGCACTTCCTCGACCAGGCTGTCCAGCTCGGCGCGCGTGGTGACTTCGCGCCCCCGAAGCTGGAGATCGATTCGCGTCAAGGGCCTCTCGTCTTTCGCCGACACGAGCTCGTCGAACAACGCGCTCGCCTCTTCGGCCCCCCGACGGAGCCGCTCGTCGAACACCAACCGAAGCTCGCTCAACGGCGGAGCGACTGCATCGGCCGAAGTGGTCGTCAGTGCCGCCGATACCGGGCGCAGAACACGATGTGCTTCATCGGCTGAGAGCCGCTCGAACCCCGGCCTGCGCTTGACCCCGTCGCGCACCCGCTCCGCGGCCGACTCCTGCTGGCTCAACAGTTGTGAACGCCGCGCCTGGTAGTGCTCGACGATGCGCTGCTGGGCCCCTGTGACGCTCGCGATGTCACGCCACGGCCGCAGATGGCCAAGCTGGGTGCGGAGTTGCTCCGCGGCGGCCTCCACCGAGCCCGTGTTCCCTTCGGCTTCGAGCTGAGCCAGTTGCGCGTCGCACACCGCCGCCGCCGCACGCACCGCGGTCACCGCCTCGTCCGTCAGATCGCTCTGGGTGCTGGCGAGCAAGGGCACGCCTTCTGTCAGCGCCTGGAGGTTTGCTTTGAGCGCTTTGACCGTCCCTTCGACGTCGCGGTGAGCGCGGCTGGCCTCGAGCGCCTTGCCCAACTTTTCCAGCGTCTCTTCCAGTTGTGGCCGGCCCGGCAACTGGCCCAGCCGCCCTTCGATGGCGCGCAGCCGGTCTCGCAGCGGCTGGAAGTATTTGAAGACCGCGTCGGCCAGGGCTTCCTGTTCGCGTTCGATTTCCACGCCCAGCCGGGTCTTGAAGAACTGGCCCATGCTCGCGAGGTCTCGGGCGTTGAGCGCCTGGTCTTGATTTCTCGCGATGGTCGCGCGCTTGAAACGGGTCAGTGAGGTGAAGACTTCGCGCGCGCCCGGGTCGGCCACGCTGCCGATGCGCGTTCCATCCTCCAGAGTGAGCCGCACCTTGTGGGCGCGCAACAACGTGACGACGCACGCTCGCAACACGTCGTCGGGGAGGCCATAGGGCGGCCGGGTAAAGTCTTGCAGCAGCACACTGCCGGCAGTCCCGTCGTTCTTCTCGATGTAGCTCTCGACCAGCTTCGGAACGGGTCCGTGGTGAGTCGAAGAGAAACGCGTGCCGTCCTGTGTGAGCAGCCCCAATCCCTGCGGGCCGTCGAGGAACTTGGGGCTCACCCCCGACAGGTTCGGCGCCAGCAGTTGCTCGAACTCCTTCTCTGACACGGCGACCGCCGTGTGGTGCGGGTAGAGCTGAGGCAGGCGGGCGTTCGCCGCGGTCGTGAGGGCGACGTTGAAGGTGGCGCCAAAGTCGCTCGCCGGCTCGTGCCGCCCACGGAAGTAGATGGTGCCCGCCATGAAGTGGGTGGCGATGCGACGCGTGACCTGCTCTTCGAGTTGCTCCAACCGCGACTCCTCGTCTTGCAGGAGCCGCCTGTTCTCGGTGCTCAGCGAGGCCTTGCGCGGCGAATAACGCGCGACCATCTGCCGTGCCTTTGCGAGCTCCTTGAGCAGCTCGACCTCGAGCTCTTCCGCGACCCAGACGAGCCGGTTGGTGAGCTGGCTCTCGGCCGAGAGTCCTGCCCACTGGGCTTCCGTGCGCCCCGTCAGATGGAGCCGGAAGTCGACCGTCACGTTCGCCGCATCACTGCCGCCCGGGAGCCGGTGCTCCACGATGCCGCGGCCGTCGGAGAAGAGCGCTGACCACGCGAAGGGCACCCCCTGGAGGCGGGGCCGCTCGGGGTTCTTGAGCAGCTCGGTCACCTTGTCGCGCACGATGCGGTTGCGCTCGTCGATGCCCGTGCCACCGAGCTCATCGCGGATGCGCTGCCATTCCTGGCCCGCAGAGCTCTGGACCCGGTAGCCCTCTTTCTCACTGAAGCTCACCGCGCCCATCGAGCGCAGCTTCTCGAGCGCAGGCTTGAGCGGGGTGAGCGGGCTCGGGTCTCCCAGCTTCGAGTAGAGGCACGAAGCGATCAGCTCGTCTCGAACGGGCTCCTTCTCGGCGTTCAGCTCGAGCAGCTTGATGGCCTTGAGCGCGCGCCGCGCCCAGGTGTCTGCCTGCACCTCGGGCTGGCCGAGCAGCCGCGTCATGGTGAGCTGTTCGTCGGCGTCGAACGCGGTCGCCTGGAGGTCGTAGATGTCGTCGAGCGTGAGCAGGCGGCCCAGCGGCTCGTCAGCCAGCTTTCGTTCGCGGAACAGCTCGCCCAGTAACTGCATCAGGCCACGAATCGCGTAGGCGTCGCCTTGCGAGCGTGCCGAGGATCGCAGCGTCGAACTCAGCTCCATCAGCAGGTCCACCTGCCCGGGAAGCATGGGGTAGGTCTCGAGGAACTCCTCTTCACCCAGCTCGCTACATTTGTATCCGTACTGGCGCAGGTTCGACTTGTGCTCGGCGAACAGCGCGCGCAGCGATGCCTCCATCGAGGGCTTCTTCCGCAACAGGCGCTTGTGCACCACGTCGCGAATGTTGCCGGGCGCGAGGTGCACGCGCAGCCCGAGCGGGAAGCGGTCCTTGAGCTTGCTGAGCACCGTGTTGCTTCCCGCGTCGTCGAGCTTCTGCTGGCCCGTCGCGAGCAGCCACGCCCGGCCCTTGAGCCGTTCACCCAGAGCAGAGACGAAGCTCTGCAGCATGAGCATGCGGTCATCACTCTGGTGCACGTATTGGCTCACCTCGTCGACGACGAGAAAGAGGGTCGAGCCGCGGGCATGGCGCTCGAGCATCGAGGCGAGGTTCTTGACCGTCTCGACGACCTCGAGGCCCTCGCTCGTCGACGTGCCGGCCCGCGCGCTCCACCACGACATGGGGTCTGGGTACTTCCCCGGCTCCAGCACGTGCATCACGTGGGAAAAGTGCTCGTCGACCCGGTCTTGGTGACGGAAGCTGCTCCACGGCGCCTTCAGGGTGTGTGCGGCGGCCTCGAGGAAGTGTTCCCACTGCCCGTCGTTCTCGAGCCGCAACTCGGCGTCGGCGACCAGTGGGTGCTTCGCGTAACCCAGCCGCTCCTGCACCTTGCGCCGTACGGCGGAGTGAATGTGCTCGCCGTCTTTGGCCTCACCACCGATGTCGAACACCACCGCGAGCGGCTTCATCCCTTTGGTGAGCGCCTCCCATGCCTTCCGCAGTTCGTCCTTCTGCGTCGAGACGTCGCGAGCGAGCAGCGCCTCGCTCAGCGGGCGCCCATCAGGCAGCGTCCGCCCATCCAGCGCCAGCCCGAGCAGCTTCGCGAAGCTCGACTTGCCTGAGCCGTAGAAGCCGGAAATCCACGAGGCGGGGAGCTCGGGGCCATTCGTGCGGGCGAGCTCACGGGTCAAGGCGGTGAGCAGCTTCACGTACTGCTCGTGAATGCCCTGCGCGTTGTGGCGCGGGTCGCCTTCCTGGTAGCCGCCCGTGACGATGTACTCGCTCACTTCGTCGGCAAGGCGCTGCGCTTCTTGATCGTGAAAGAAGACGACGGGCGGAATGTTCCGTGTGACGTCGCGCTCGAAGATGTCCCCCATCCGCATGTGTCGACTCCTGATTAGACGTAGATGCGCGGCCGGTAGTCCCGGTCGGGCGTGAGTTCTTTCATGAACGAGAGGCCGTCCTCCTCGCGTCGCACGCCCGGGTAGAGCAGCACCACGGGCGTGTTCATCGTCTGGTCGCCCAGATGCTTGAGCAACGCAGACGAACGGAAGAAGGGGTAGAGCGCACCCGCGCGGCCCAGAAGCACGAGCACCTTCTCGTCGTCGGGGGCCGCTTCACGAAAGCGGGCGATGCGTTGGGCGATGTCGCGGGACAGGCCTTCCGGGCCCTCGACGTGCTTGGCCAGTTCGTCCTTGAGGTAGCGCAGCGCGCGCTGAGGGTCGGTGCGGTGCAGCCGCTTTTCGTTCGCGATCCATTCCAAAACCCGTTGCCCGCCATCGATGGCGCGCAGCCTCTCGAGCACCACTTCATGCAGCGCGATGGTCAAGACCGAGAAGCCTGCCTGGTCGGTGAGCCGTCGCACGAGCTGGAGCACGCGACTGCGCAGCTTGAACTCGTCTTCGGGCCCGTAGAGCAAGAGGGCGAAGTTGTGATTGCGCATGGTGCTGATGCGCGGCCCGCCCGGCAGCAGCAGGTCTTTCTCGAGATCCGCGATCGCCGCGTCGAGGCCAGACTGCTTGAAGAGGTCGTTCACCGCAGCGCTTCCAAAGGCGTTGCCTCGACTTCCACCAGCTCGCCCATTCTTTGGTAGCTCACGTCGGGCAGACGCCGAAGCCGGCCATCGACGGCGTCGGCATCGAGACCGACCGAGCGGAAGTAGGGGTTGTCGCGCCAGTCGCCGCTGAACGAGAGTTGCCTCAACACTCGAACGAGGTAGCCGAGCGCTTCGTCGGGGACTCTCGGCGCGAGCGCCGTGCGCGGCCCCTGGTTCGAAGGAGAGATGAGCCCCGCTTCGTCGGCCGCACGCATGAGCTTCATCGCGTACTGCTGCCGGGTCGACGGAGCGACGCCAGCGAGGCCGTCTGAGACGAGCGCACGGGCCACGATGTCGGTATCGAACTGCGGCCTTCCACTCAGCCTTCGCTCGGTGAGCCACGACCCCGTGAACGAGCGGTACAGCGGGTCGCTGAGTTGAAGGTGCCAGTGGCACACCAGCGAACGCGTGGCCGGGGCCTCGGGGATCCAGTGGCGGAGCGCTTCGAGGGCGGCGGGGTAGGCGTCGAAGCGAGTCGCGAAGTTGGTCAGCAGCAGCTTGACGCGCGCGAGGCTTTTATGACCGAACCAGCGCTCGTTGAACGCACGCTCGATTCGCGCGGCGCCAGTTTGAGCTGGATCAATTGAAGACCAATACGCGCGAGACTCCGCGACAGCGAGCGTCAGCCGGAGAATGCGCGTGTGCCGTTCATGAACCTCGACGTTCACGCGGACTCAGCCTCCAGAAGAATGAAGGCGGTTGGATAGGCTGTGACGTGGGGCTCAGCGAGGAGTGCTGCCGCCAGTCTTCGCGCACGCACCACCAGGGTTTCGCCGGGCACGGTGCGGAGCTGGCGACCCGCGGGCTCTATCGTGAAGTCGGGTGCCGGCTTCACGAGTCGCTCGAGCGCGGTGCGTTCAAAGGGTTGCCCTGGCATTGCCAGCGGAGGGAGCGCCTCTATTGGTGTTCTGCCGGATCGGATGTGGTGGGCGAGACGCTCCTCGAGCGCTTCATCGTCTTCCCAGCCGAAGTGGAAGAGAGTGTGTCTCCCGTCTGCATTCCCAGCGTCGACTCTCCGACGGTGGTCGAGCGCCCTGGCAGCCATTCGCGCTGCACCGAGCACCGCCCATCGGTGAGTTCGCTTCAGAAGCCGCGTCATCAAGTCGTGTCCGCCCAGCTCGTCGATCAGGTCCGTGCGCCACCAACCCAGGCGTCGGTTCTCGCCGCCCGCCGTCTCACCCGCCCACGCGAGCAGCAACTGAAGCGTGAGGACTTCATCCAACGTTTCGGGCGACGGGCGAGGCATGGCAAGCGAACACTACTTGGAGTCGCGGCCGATGATGGCGGTGATGTTTGGCCGTCGCAGAGTCGGTCCTTGTCGCAGGCGCTACTGCGGCTCAGTGCAGGCGAGGGGGAAGCCATCGAACACGCAGCGGAGGGTCTGCGCGGCGCCTGTGGTGGAGATTGTGTCGAGACCGATTGCCCCGTCGAGCACGAAGAGCCTGGTGATTTCCCGCGAGGTGAAGCCCGAGCCCAGAAAGCGGGGGACCAGGCGGCCGGCCCGCACGCGATAGATGAAGACGCGGCTGCGGATGCGCTTCTCGTAGCGGTGCGGTGCCTCGACCCGCAGGGCGATGAAGGGCTCGTCGTCGAGTCGAACGCGCACGACCTCGCGGATGCAGAACTCGGTGGGGCCGCCGATGAGGGGCTTGCCGTCGAGGATGACGGTGTTCGCGCAGTCGTTCGTGGCGAGCAGCAACGCGAGGAGTCCGAGCACTCGTGAGAGCGTACTGAACGAGGGAACAAGTGGCATCTCGACTGCGCTCGATGCGAACGGTGGACCGTACCTGTGACAAGGTACGCGCCGATGTCCCGCGTGAGCGTTCTCCTCCCCGCACGAAACGCTTCCGGCACCATCGATCTCGCCGTGCAAAGTCTGCTCACCCAGACCTTCACCGACTTCGAGCTCATCGCGATCGACGACGGCTCGACCGACGACACCGGCGCGCGGCTTCGAGCCCATGCAAAGACTGACTCGCGCATGCAGGTGCTCACCGGCCCAGGCAAAGGCCTCATCGCTGCGCTCGAGCTCGGCCTCCCGCTCTGCAAGGCCGAGCTCTTCGCGCGCATGGACGCCGACGACGAGAGCCACCCGCGGCGCCTCGAGAAGAGCGTCGCCGCGCTCGATGCCGATGCCACCCTCGCCGGTGTCGGGACCGGCGTGGAAATCTTCCGCGAGGACCAACCGCCCAGCCCCAACCTCATCGGCTACGGCCAGTGGCTCTCCTCGCTCACCAACCCCGAGCGTCTCTTCAACGAAGCCCTCGTCGAGTCACCGCTGTGCAATCCCAGCACGCTGGTACGCCGGGCAGCGCTCGATGACGTCGGCCCCTGGCACGAAGGCGACTTTCCAGAAGACTGGCAGATGTGGCTGCGGTTCCTCGAGAAGGGTTACCGCCTCACCTGCCTGCCCGAGGTGCTGCACCGCTGGCGCGACAGCGACACCCGGCTCACCCGCACCGACGCGCGCTATCGCCGCGAAGCGCACCTCTCCATCAAGTCTGAGTTCCTCTCTCGCCGCCTGGGCAAGGAAAAGGGCCTCATCCTCTGGGGTGCAGGTGAAGTGGGGCTCAAGGTCTCCCGGCTGCTGCGCGCGAAGGGGCATCGCATCGAGCAGTTCGTCGAGCTCCACCCAAGGAAGATAGGCAAGAAGCTCGAAGGCATTCCCGCCATCTCACCTGATCAACTGCACGGCCCCACCCCAGTCACGCACCTGCTGGCCACCGTCGGCGCGAAGGGTGCGCGCGCCGAGATTCGGGACTGGTTGCTCACGCGCGGCTGGGTCGAAGGCCGCGACTTCACCTGTCTTGCCTGATTACTTGATCGACCCGGTGAAGGGCATCGCTCCGGAGGGATGCGAGGCGAGGACCTTTTTCATGCGCGCGCAACTCCAGGAGTAGAGTCGCCCACTCGAACGATGATCAACAACGACGTCATGCGCAGTGTGCGGTTCATGTTGAAGCTCGATGACGCGCGCATCGCGGCCATCATCAAGCTCGGCGGCTTCGAAATTTCGCGGCCGCAGGTGACCGACTTCCTCAAACGCGACGACGAGCCCGGCTACGTGCTCTGCGAGAACCCGGTGATGGCCCACTTTCTCGACGGGCTGATAATTCACCTGCGAGGTAGCGACGCGTCTACGCCGCCCCGGCCGGTGGAAAAGTCGGTCACCAACAACACCGTGCTCAAGAAGCTGCGCGTCGCGTTCGAATTGAAAGAGCAAGACGTGCTGGCCCTGATGGCGGCTACCGGGTTTCAGGTCTCGAAGCCCGAGCTCAGCGCGCTCTTTCGCAACGCCGATCACCACAATTTCCGCCCGTGCGGAGATCAGTTCCTTCGCAACTTCCTCAAAGGGTTGACGGAACGGGTGCGCGGTTCAGCGTGATCAACGCCTTGCACGGGCCACTGTGTTTTCAGCTCAGCCAGCGCGCTGGACGCTGAATCGGGCATGGGGCATGGGCGTTGCTAACTCGTGCGGCCCCTTCTCCTTATCCTCTGCTTCTCCGTGGTTGGATGTGCGACGACCACTTCGGTGCTCGGGGTGGCGACCGAGGAGCCGCAGTGGGTGAGCTGGCCCCTGGTCGACGCGCCGCTGTCCGAACCGCCGCTGGAGTCTGCGTCTGTGGCTGAGCGCACCCGGCCTCCGAAGCGGCTGGTCACCAAGGCGCGCAAGCTGGTGGGGCTCAGCACGTTGCGCGTGACCGTGCCTCACCTGCCTGATGACTGCACGGGCCTGGTGCGCGCAGTGTACGAAGACTCAGGCATCGAGTTGATGAGCCTGGTCCTGCGCGGCGACAACGGGGTGACGGGGATGTACCGCCTCGCACTCGAGCGCAGCGCGCTGCACACCAACGCACCTGAGCCGGGTGACCTGGTGTTCTTTCGCGAGACCTACGACCGCAACCGCGACGGCAAGCAGAACGACGGGCTGACGCACGTGGGCGTGGTGGAGTCGGTCGACGAAGACGGCACCGTGCAGTTCGTGCATCGCATTCACGGCGGGGTGAAGCGCGGAAAGTTGAGCGTGGAAGCGCCGCTCGACAAGAAGCGCAACGACTACCTGCGCCCGGCGAAGCAGAAGGTGACCGCCGCGCTCACCGGTGAACTCTTCGTCAGCTTCGCCTCGGCCTCGCGCCTGGCGAACGCGTTCCGAGCCGAGTCCCCCCTCTCTCTGGGTGAGGGAATCCGCTAGTCCTTCGCCACAGTGGTTCTGACCGATCGAGAACCGCTCACCGCCCCTGAAGAACAACCCACCGTTCGCATCGAGCGCAGTCGAGATTCCACTGCGGCGCGATGCGGAAGTGCTCCCTCGACTTCGCTCAGGAGGACCGGTGTGAACGCGGCCAACCAACCATCTTCACTGTGGCGAGGCACGGGTAGAGGTCGCCCGTCACCCCGACCCTCTCCCCGCTTTCGCAGGGCGAGGGAGACGCTCAGGATGTCGTTTCGTGATGCCCCTGCGTGCACTGGTTGCGCGGGGGGCGGGTACGTCGAAGGCGGCAAGAGTGGCACCTCACTTGCTCAGTAGGTCGCCATGGCTCAGACGCTGCTGGTTCAGGATCTCATGACGCGATCTCCGCTCACCATCGATGCTTCGCGCTCGGTGGCCGACGCCCGACAGCTCATGGAAAGCAACGACGTGCGGCATCTCCCCGTCACCGATGAAGGTCAGCTCGTGGGGTTGATCAGCGATCGCGACGTGAAGTTGATCGAAGCGCACTCGAAGACGGATGCCGCCGAGATTTCCCTGGCGCAGGCCATGAGCCGCGCTCCGTGGACCGTGGCTCCTTCGACCCCGCTCGAGGTGGCAGTGCGCCACATGGCCAGGCACAAGCTGGGCAGCTCGGTGGTGGTGGAAAATGAAGAGGTGGTGGGCATCTTCACCTCACAAGATGGGCTGCGTGCGCTGGCCGAGGTGCTGGCGAATTCACGCACCAGCTCGCGCTGACCCCGGTCCACCCGAGAGCAGTCGAGGGAGCACTTCTGCCTCGCGCGGCAAGTGGCATCTCGACTGCGCTCGGGGAGACCGGTGATTGGAGTCATTTCTATTTCTGCCAACCCTCTCGATGAGAACGGTCTCCAACAAAAAGGCGGGAGCGGCATTTCGCCGCTCCCGCCTCACATCTGCGTCAGCTGCTCAGCCCGTTACGGCGCGCAGCCCGTATCGAAGCCGTTGGGCACCGCGATCTCCGCGGTGGTGGAGTCGATTGACCAGATGAACTGAACCAGGTCATTGCGCCCACTGGGCAGCGCGTCGAGCTCGATGCTGAAGTTCGCGTTACCCGCGTTGAGGTGCGCGTTGTACTTCGTGTCGGTCAGCAGCTCGGTGAGGCTGCCCGCCTGGCCGTGGTGCAGCAGCGGTGCGCCGACCTGCATGCCGTAGAGCGAAGGCACGTTGTAACCGCCGCGGCCCTGGGCCCGGCCGTTTGCGCCCGGCTTGAGCTCGAGCGCGTCGGTCGCCGCCAGGTCGTTGAGCACGCCGAAGGTGCCGATGTTGCGAATTGCACAAGCCGCCTGGGGGGGCGCGATGGCGGCCGTGTTGTTCGGAGCGATTTCAGCCGCGGTGGGCTGAGCTGCGATCTGCGTGGTGTTGTGGAACGTCCACGAGGTGGGCCACATCGAAGGTTTGGCGAACGCGGTGCCGCTGACCGTGGTCACCGTGGCGTTGGTCGGCGTGTAGAAGCGGCGCGAGACCGTCCACCCCGGGCCACCGTGGCACTGCGCGCAGGCGCCCTGGCCGAACAAGGTGCGACCGCGACCGACCGCCGTCGAGTCGAGCGAAGGACCACGGCCCTTGGGGGGGCGAATGGTCTTCGCGTACGTGTCGACGTCGTCCCACTGGTTGGCCGCGCACTTGATGGCAAGGCCGTCGGCGATGTCCTTCACCGGCGCTCCCAGACCCGCAGGCAACGCAGCGCCCACCACACCGCCTGCACCGACCTGCTGCTCGGCCGCGAGGTCACCGCAGTTGCCCTGCGTGGGCGCGGTGGTGACGGCGCCCTTGCCGCCCTGAACGCCGCGCGTGTTGTTCTCGAAGTCGTGCATCTCATCGATGATGCCGGTCCAGTTGAAGATGCGCTGCTTCTGCGCGCCCGGGCCGTGAGAGAAGCTGCCGTCCATCGAGGTCGACTGGCGCGGGCCGGCTCCGAAGATCCACGTCATGTTGTCGCTCAGACCGTCGGGGTGGCACGAGCCGCAAGACGACCAGGCGTTGTTGCTCCAGCGGCCGCGGCCGGTGAAGAAAAAGTGCCGCCCGCGGTTGACGCTCAGCTCAGGCGCACCGGCCGGCGCAGGCACGGAGACCACCGTCTCGGTGAGCGTCTGGCTGCCCAGCGTGACGACGCCCAGGCGCTGGCTGCCCCAGCAGTTCACGAAGGCCGAGGTGCGCACGGCCGAGACGACCACGCCCGTGGGGTTGAAGCAGTTGCCCACCGCGCCGCCCGGGGCGAGGTCTATCTGGTTGTTCTGCGTCGAGCCCAGCGCGAGCGCACCCACCGTCATGTCGTAGTTCATGCGCTGCATCACTTCGCCACCCCGCGCGACGGCGTAGGCGACGTTGCTGTTGCCGAGAAACGAGAGGTCGACCAGGTCAGCGAGGAAGAACTTCGGCGCGGGGAAGGCGTTGACGAGCGGCGCCAGTGACTGCGAGCCGAGCGCGTTGGTCACTTCGGTCTTGGTGCTCAGCGCACCGACCAGCACCACCGGGTTGACGTTCCGGTCGAACGCCGGCGGGCCCGCGGGCGAGGCCGCGATGTTGGGCACGTAGACGCGGTCGTTCTGAACGGCCACGGCGAAGAGCTGGTTGGGGCTGTAGCCGACACCGAAGCCACCATCGGCCCCGGGGGCGAAGGTGATTTCACCATCGGCGCTCAGCGCACCCGTCGCGCTCAAGGTGAACACGCGCACTGCGCCCGTGCGGCTGTTGTCGGTGCCTTCGCGGTTGCCGTTGGTGCGGCCGTAGAACTCGGTCACCACCACCTTCTCATCGCTGTCGTCGGTGTCGAGGTCGTTGGTGATGGCGACCGCGCGCGGGCTGCGCACGATGATCGAGTTCACGATGGTGTTGGTCGTGGTGTCGATCGAGCTGACGCGCCCTTCGCCCCACTCGGCGACCACCAGGAAGCGGCCCGTGGGGCTGAGCGCGAGGCCGGTCGGCTCGCTGCCCACGTTGATGGTGGGGCCCGCGACGGGGCTGGCCGTGTCGAGGTTGTCGATGCGGCGCACGGTGGAGTCACCTCGGTTCGAGACCCAGGCCGATTTGCGATTGGTGTCGAACACCACCGCGCCCGGCTCGTTCAGGCCGTTGAAGCGCGAGAGCAGCGTGCGCGTCATCGTCGAGAAGGTCGACAACGAGTTGTTCTCGGGGTTGACCATCGCGACGAGCGCGTCGTCATCGGACAACGCGATGGTGCTGCTCTTCGAAGCCGCGCGCAGAGGCGTGCCGGCATCGACGACGACGCCGCCACCACCCGCACCGCCGCCGGTCGCACCGCCACCACCGCCGGTCGCACCGCCACCACCGCCCGTCGCACCGCCACCACCGCCCGTCTCACCACCACCGCCGCCCGTGACCGTGCCGCCACCCGAGCCCCCACCGACCACGCCTGCATCAGGTTGTGGCATCTGGGGACATCCCATCAACAGCGCGGTGAAGAAGCCGACGATCACGTAGCGAATCATTCAGAGACCCCGTTTGAATTGGTTGGGTGGAACGGGGGGACCTAGCAAGGCGAGTACCGAGCTCTGGTGTGGCTCACCCGCTCGGGAGCCGCGCCCTGTGCCGAAGGTGACCTGTCGGCTCAGCCCGACACCTGTTGGCTCGAGCCAGCAACTCGCGCGCTGAAGGCTTGACGGGCAGCGAGGGGCGTGGCGTCTTTCGGCGCGTGCAAGGCATCGCGAACATCCTCCATCGTGAGACGCTGGCGATGATTGTCGGAGGGCCCGCGTCTGCAGTGCACGTCGCGCTCAAACAGATCGCCGCCCATGAGTGAAGGAACGCTGCCCGTCGCGGTCGTCGGTTTGCCGGTGCGCACGCTCTCGGTGAAGGTGCTTTCCGGGATCGATGCGGGTTTGAGCGTGGTCGACGCCACCGAAGCGGTGACCGTGGGCATCGCCGAAGGCAACGCGCTGCGCCTGACCGACCCCTCCGTGTCGCGTTTCCACGTCGAGCTCTCTCGGCGCGGCGACAAGGTGCTGGTGCGTGATTTGGGCTCTACCAACGGCACGCTCTGGCAGGGGCTCACCCTGGTCGACGCCGCGGTGCCGCCGGGCACGGTGCTGCAGTTGGGTCATACGCACCTCGAGGTCGGCAGCGGTCAGACGAAGAGCGTCGAGCTCTCTGAGGCCGACGCGCTGGGGCCGCTCAAGGGTCAGGCGCCGGTGATGCGCACGTTGCTGGCGCGCATCGACAAGGCGGCGCGCACGTTGAGCGCGGCCCTGCTCACCGGCGAGTCAGGCACGGGCAAGGAGCTGATCGCCCGGGCGCTCCATGAACGGGGGCCGCGCGCGAAGAAGCCATTCGTCACGGTCGACTGCGGGTCGCTCTCGCCGGGGCTGGTGGCCAGTGAGCTGTTCGGTCACGAACGGGGCTCGTTCACCGGGGCCGATCGTAGACACGTGGGTGCGTTCGAGCAGGCCGATGGCGGCACGGTGTTCCTCGATGAGATTGGCGAGCTCTCGCCCACGCTGCAGGCCTCACTGCTCGGCGTGTTGGAACGGCAGCGTTTTCGGCGGGTGGGTGGCTCCGAGGAGATCTCCGTCGACGTGCGCGTGGTCTCAGCGACGCATCGTGATCTCCGCGCGGCGGTCAATGCGGGGAGCTTCCGGCTCGATCTGTTCTTCCGCCTCGCGGTGGTGAAGCTCGATGTGCCTGCGCTGAGGGCGCGCGTGGAGGATCTCGAGCTGCTCATCGCGCACTTCTTGAAGGAAGCGGGCAGTGAAGCGAGCGTCGGTGACCTGTTTCCGAAAGACGTGCTGAGCGCGCTGCGGGCGCATCACTGGCCGGGCAACGTGCGCGAACTGCGAAACCTGGTGGAAAGCACGTTGGCGATGGGTGAGCCGCCTTCCTTCGAGTCGCCGCCACCGAGTGAGACGTCATTGCCCGGGCCAGAGCGCACGTACAAAGACGCCCGCGCAGAGCTGCTGCATCGGTTCGAGGGGCAGTACCTCTCGAAGTTGATGACCGTGACGAAGGGCAACGTGTCGGCAGCGGCGCGGCACGCGAAGATGGACCGGTCGCATTTGATCGAGCTGCTGCAGCGCCACGGCCTGCGCAACGAACGATGAACCCCCTCGCCTGCGAAGCGGGTCGGGGTGAGGGGCCGAGTCGAGCTACAAACACCCGATGCTCGCACTCGTACCGTTGTTGCTCCTCGCCGCTGGTGGCCTCCCGCAGGCCGCGAAACAAGCGCTGGCCAAAGACGGCTTCACCGTCGTCGAAGGCCGCGAGCGTCACTTCTTCTCGCTCTACGATCGCAACGGTTACGAAAAAGTGCCCAGCTTCATCTCGACCGACGTGGTGCTGCACGTCATGCACACGCGCTTCGACGACGAGCTCACCACCTACGAGCTCCGCCGCCTGGTGCCCGCGCTCAAAGACTTCGCCTCAGGTCAGCTGACCCGCGCGCTCAGCTTCTGGCCCGCGCAGGGTGCACCTGATCCTTCCATCGAATCACTCGCGCTCTTCCACGCGATCGCGCTGGTCCTCATCGATGAAAGCGCAGCCCTCGATCCGCGCATCGAAGCCGCTGCGAAGGCAGACGCGAAGGTGCTGCGCAGCGCCACCGGCGAGCTGCGTTCGAAGGCGTGCGGCCTGCCCATCGAGGCGTCGCTGCTCGTTCCGCGCGGTCACTACGACCGCTTCGGCCTCCGCACCTATTTTCAGGCGTCCACATGGTACGCCCAATGCGCCTTTCGCCTCGATCGCGATGGGCTCGCCAGAGCGGTGAACGTGGCGCGGCTGTTCGACCCGAGGTCCGCAGCGGCGCTGCACCAACTCGAAGCCGCGCGTGCCTTCATCGCGGGGCCCGCGGATGATAGAGGCGTGAGTGAGCTCGAGCCACTGCTCGTGGGGTTGCCGCCGTTGCCGCAGCCGGTGCAGGCGCCCCAGCTCGACGCCATTCTCGCGAAGGTGAGCAAGACGCCGAAGGTGGCCTCACGTCGTGGTCCGGTGTTCGCGTTGCTCGGGGGCGCGCGCACCTTCGACGCCGAGGTGCTCGGCCTGAGCGCCGCGAAGAACCACACGCCGTCCGTGCTCGACGTGTTGGCCGCGCTTGGGTCTCCCAGCGCGTTGCGTTTTCTCGGCCGACCCGCGGCCCCGCCATCACTCGAGCGTGGTGGTGGTCTCTCGCAGCGTTGGCTCGAGGTGCTGACGCTGCTCGTCGGTACGCCGCCAGAAGGTCAGCCTCCGTACGCGCGCACCTCGGCGTGGGAAGGGCGAGTGCTCACCTCAGCCGCGGGCTCGTGGGCTGAGCTCAAGCACGACACGTTGTTGTACGTGAAGCAGCCCGTGGTGATGCGCGAGGGTGGGCATGACGCGGAGCTGCCGGCGGCGAAAGTGGGCGGTTACGTCGACCCTCGCCCGGATGTCTATCGGGCGGTGCTGGCGATGAACGACGCGCTGCGTGCGCTCGAGCCCGAGCAGCTCAGAGGCGATGACGCTCCGGGCGACTTCCTCCGCTTCGTCATCGCGGTCTGCGAGCTCGAGCTGAGCGGCAAGCCCTTCCCCCGGGAAATGGATGAGCGGCTGCGCACCATCGGCAGTGAGCTCGAAGAGCTTGCGCGCACCAGAGGCGATCGCACGCCGCGCCAGGCGCTGGTGGCGGATGTGCTCACCCTCGAGTTTCCGCAGCGGCCTCGCGAGGTGTTGCACGTGGGCGTCGGGGATGTCGATGAGCTGTGGGTGATGGTGCCGCGCGCGGGCAAGCGCGTGCTCATGCGGGGCGGGGTGTTCTCGTTCTACGAGTTTCGAAAAGAGACCCGGATGACCGATCGCGACTTCATCGAGGCGCTCGATGGCGCATCACCCCCCCCACGACCGCTGTGGGCTCGCCCAATCAAGAAAAACTGAAAACCCCCTCTCCCTGCGAAGAGTGGAGAGGGGGGTCGGGGTGAGGGGCAGGGGAATCGCATCTCAAGGCTCGTGAAACTCCGCGAGGTTGATTGAGCACCTGGGCTCCCCGGGTGGGCTCCAGCCAGGTGAACTCCGAGAGCAGGTCATTCCACGCGGGTGCCTGGGGGCCGCTGAGTTGGAGATCGATCAGCTCCTTCCTCTGGGAAGGCAGCGAGCTCGACCGAACGAAGGGCGAGGGGCCGTTCCTCACGCACCGCGGCCTTCAGTGCTTCCAGCTTCACCGGCCCGGCAGCGCACTTGAGCGCTGCCTTCGCACGTCACCTTCACGGGCGGTCGCTGGTAGGGCTTGCAGGAGAGAATCAGCGCGGCGGCGAGCGTGGTGAACAGGCGGACCTGAAACGCACGAGGGCGCGTGGCGCTCTTCCCATGACAAGAGTTGAGTGGATTGAGTGACCTGCAGCCCGGAAGGAAGGTGCTGGCTGACCGGGTCTCCCTCGTGCTCATCGCGTGCGGGCTCTTCGCACGTCGCGAGGTGCGCTCAGCTGACGCCGGTGCCCGGCACGACTTTCCAGCGTGTAACAACCCTGTTGTTACGCGTAACAACAGGGTTGTCATGGCCAGAAAAGGCGACCCGGGCCTCACCTCTTCACCCTCGCATTCTCGCGCGAAGAGAGAGGCCTGCTCGGAATGCG
>JAYVFP010000174.1:0-12262 GCA_043773025.1 Archangium sp. | reverse complement strand
GGCCGAGCTGGGCCGCACCCTGATTGACCGCTGAGCGAGCGCGGTTTTCGAAGGCTCTTCGCTGGGCGATCAGTGACAACCCACCGAGCGCAGTCGAGATGCCACTTTCGCGCGAGCAAAGGCAATCCCTCGACTGGGCTCGCAGGGTTTTTTCGAAATAAGGAGCGCTCACCGTTCATCCCGAGCGGAGTCGAGGGATTGCCTCGCCTTCGGGCGGTAAGTGCCCCCTCGACTGCGCTCGGGGAGACCGGTGATTGGAGTGACTTCTATTTCGGCCAACCCTGTCGATGCGAACGGTGAGCTCTGAGCTTCCTGTTTTCAGCTACTCGCGGGCGAGCTGCTTGAGGGCAGCTTCAGCGGCGGCCTGACCACAGTCTTCTTCGCCCTTCTTGCGCGGGACCGCCTTGAGCTTCTCGAGCGGCGGCATCGCGTCGGTGCTGCGAAAATCGACCAGCCTCTTCGCGGCCACGCGCCGAGCGCCACAATCACGGTTCTCCAGCGCGCTCACGTAGAGCTCGAGCAGCGGCAGCCCCTGGCCGGCGTATTCGAGATCCACGAAACGCAGCGCACCCCACTGCGGCCACTTCGGCTCCTGCTGCGCGAGCGCTTGAAAAGTGGGCAACGACATCGCTTTGGGCAGTGACACGAGCAGCTTGCGCAGCCTCGGGGTCTCCGCGTGACCGAAGTCGTCGGCGAGCGCTTCGAGGGCGAGCGGCTCGAGCGGTTCGTTCTCGGGCGCGGCGGCCATCACCTTCCACTCGTCTTCGTGACGCCCGACCTGGTGGAGCGCGGCGGCGCGCAGCTGCTGCAGCGGCCAGGTCTGGCCCTGAGGTCCGAGATCCTCGAGCACCTGGAGCGCCTCGCTGCCGCGCCCCGCGTCGACCAGCCGGTGCGCCTTGCGAACGGGCTCACTGAGCCAGCTGAACCAGAAGCCCAGCGCGACCACCACGCCGACCGCGGCGCCGATGAGCGCGGCCCGGGTCGCAGAAGAGCGGCCACTCTTGCGGAACGTGGTGGGGGGCTGCACGACGGTGGAGAGCGTCAGCGGGCGCGAGGTCGACAGCGTGAAGAGCGCGGTCGCCGTCTGCGGCCGGTGCTGTGGATCTTTTTCCAGGCAGCCACTGACCGCGGCGACCAACGAAGGAAAACCCGACAGGTGCGGGGCGGCATCGAGCAACGCCGGCGGCGCCTGGTGAATGTGCTGCGAGATGAACTCGCGCGGTGAAGGACCCGGGAACGGGTGTTTGCCGGTGAGCGCGCGAAAGAGGATGACCCCCAGCGCGTAGAGATCGCTGCGGGCGTCGAGCGGCTGACCGAGCGCCTGCTCCGGCGAGACGTACTCAGGCGTGCCCAGCACGATGCCGGCCTGCGTGACCGACGACTTGGCACCGGCCTCTTCGTCGGCGCTCATCAGGCGGGCGATGCCGAAGTCGAGCAGGCGGGCCTGCTCCAGTCCTTCCGCCGTGCGCGTGATGACCACGTTGTCGGGCTTCAGGTCGCGGTGAACGATGCCCTTGGCGTGAATCGAGGTCAGGCCCTGCGCGAGCTGTAAGAGCAGGCGCTCCACCCGGTCGACGGAGAGCGGCGCTTCGCGGGTGAGCACGGTCTCGAGCGTCTCGCCTTCGACGTATTCCATCACCAGGCAAGGCGCGTCGCCGTGAGAGCCGTAGTCGATGACCCGCACCACCGCGGGGTGTTCCACTGAGCTGAGCAGCAACGCCTCGCGGCGAAAGCGCTCAGAGAAACCAGCGGTCAGCGGGAGATCGCTGCGCAGCACCTTGATGGCCACGGGCCGACCGAGCGAGACCTGCTCGGCCAGGTAGACGAAGCCCATGCCGCCGCGGCCCAGCAGGCGCACCACGCGGAACCGCTCGTCGAGCACGAGGGAGCCCGGCGACAAAGCCACCGAAGGCGACGAAAGCGTCTCGGAGGGGCCGACAGGCATCGAGTGTTCTCTTTTCACGCGGCGGCGTCAGACGCATCCGCAAACGCACGCCTCAGGTGCTGAGCGAACGGATGGCCTGAAGCAAGGTGGGCTGCTCGGCGGCCCAGATGCGATGGCAACGGGTGAGGAACACGGGGTCCATCGCGGTCAGGGCCCTCTCCACGCGCTCGCGGGCGTGCTCCGGCCACCGGGGCGTCGAGGCCGATTGTTCGAACGCGTCGGGCCGGGCGAAGAGCGTGACCTCGCAGCCGAGCAGCTCGGGCAAGGTGAGCAGCACGTCAGCGAGGGCGAACTGGGAGGCGACGCGCTGGAGAAAGACGCGGGTCGCGCCGTCGGTACCGTGCGGCACCAGGCTCTCGCAGAGCGCGCGCAGGTGCATCTCGTCGACGTCGGGGAAGGTGGCTTTGGTCAGCGCGAAGACACCGAGCGTCGAACGGCAGCCGGGCTCGAGCTTCGGGCCGTCGAGCAGGTGGCCGAAGGACCACGAGGTCTGGATGAGGTGGTGGTCTGCACAGCCGCCGAACCAGGTGATGCGCGCGGTGGACTCCCAATGCCGCGCCACGCGCACCGAAGGTTTGCTGGCTCGCACGACGACCGCGCTCACCGCTTCAGCCACCGCCAGCCCGTACTCTTTGAACGCGACGACCATGAGCGGTGTGTACCTCTGACTCGCTCCGAAGGAACAGCCCAACACCGTTCGCATCGAGAGGGTTGGCGGAAATAGGAATCGGGTTCCATCACCGGTCTCCCCGAGCCAAAGTCGAGGGGGCTCTTGCAGTGCGAAGAAGAGGCAATCCCTCGGCTTCGCTCGGGAGGACCGGTGTGCGCCGTTTCCCTGGCTGAAGCCTGCTCGGGGGGAACGGGTCAGCGCCCCTGGTGCAGCCGCTTCATCGAGTACATGCGCGCATCGGCATCCTGCAACGCTGACGCGATCGAACCACCTGATTGCGCCACCGCCACGCCGATGGACAACCGCATGGGCGTCGCGTCGAGTTCGCGATTGTGCTGCAGCACCGCATCGGCGAGCCGCGTGCCCAGCGCGTCGACCGAGTGTGCGTCACGGCCCGACGTCAGCACCGCGAACTCGTCGCCACCGATGCGCGCCACGACATCATCCGCGCGAAAGGTGCTGCGCAACACCTCGGCCACCCGGCGCAACATGGAGTCGCCGGCCGCATGACCCTGCTCGTCGTTGATGCGCTTGAGCTCATCGAGGTCGACCATCAAGACGCCGACGGGGTGGGGCCCGCACTCGTCGAGCCGATGGAGCGCTTCGTCGAAAGCAAACCGATTGGCGAGGCCGGTGAGCGAGTCGTGGGTCGACAGGTAGTGCAGGTTGTCTTCGAGGCGCCTGCGCTCAGTGAGGTCCCTGAGAATGGCGATCGTGTAGGGCCGCTTGTCGATGGTCACCGGCGCCAGGCTCACCTCCACTGGAACCTTGTTACCGTCTCGCCGCTGCGCGAGCAGCTCGACCGAGTGCGGCCCGACGGATCTCCGGGTCAGCGCATCGGGTTCTGCCAGCAGACTCTCAAGAGGCTGGCCCCACAGCTCCTGACGCCCGTAGCCAAGCAGCAGCTCTGCCTGCATGTTGACCAGGATGATTTCGCCCGAGTCATCGACCGCAAGCACCGCGTCTGGCGCGGCCTCCAGGAACGCTGCTGCGAAATGTCCGAGTTCGACCATTGTCCTGTAGCCCCTTGGGTAACCCACTCCGACTCGAAGTGTTTTCTGCGTTCAGGTGGTGCGATTCGCGCTCACCTGACCGCCGTTGCGATCTGTCAGGTTGCTGATCTCGTGCCGTCGGCCTGAGCAGGTCCGGGAGGTGACATGAGCTGGAAGCAGACGTTGGAAAAAGCGAGCGAAGGCCACTGGGTTCTTCCTCGGGCGAAGCAAATGCAGTGCGAAGCGCACCTTTTTCTCTCGGACTCTCTGCTGTTCGGGGAGGACGGAGCCCAGCGCGGGCCTCGCGCACGTCGAGTGTCGCCTGCGGCCGGTCGCGTGCATCAAGGGCAGAGGACGGACAGCGCACACCGGTCATCCCGAGAAGGTCGGCGGAAACAGGAATCGGTTTCCAACACCGGTCTCCCCGAGCCCGGTCGAGGGGGTACTTGCAGTGCGAAGCAGAGGCAATCCCTCGACTGCGCTCGATGCAAACGGTGGCTCTTCTCGCCGCTTCCTACGAAGGGAGAGGGCGTCACAGTTCACTACGCGAGCGCGAGGAACGACTCGAGCAGCCGCGTCACTTCTGCCATCTGCGAGGTGTCGCTCAACTTCACTGCGATGCGGCCTTGCGTGAGCAGCGTCTTCACCTGCCCCACCACCGCATCGGCTTCGGGGCTGGGATTCTCCTCGGCGCTCGTCTCGAGGATCCGCACCAGGCGCTCGGCCTTGTCGAGCACGCGGGGGAACTGCTTGAGCACCGACGACTTGTCCTTCTCGGCCTGGCGATTGGCGTAGTCCGCCTGCTCCTGCACGAGCTTGTCGACTTCCTGCGGTTGCAGCGTGGTGCGCGCGTCGATGCGAATGGCCTCGGCGATGCCGGTGGTGGTGTCGACCGCGCGCACCGAGAGCGTGCCTTCGTTCGACAACTCGAAGGTCACCTCGATGGGCACGTCAGCGCGCCGCTCGACGGTGAGATCGCCCAGCACCACTTCACCGAGCTTCGTACACTCGTCGGCCCACTCGCTCTCGCCCTGGAACACCGGGATGCGCGCGGTGGTCTGGCCCGCACGGTTGGGCAGAAAAACTTCCTTCGAGTTCGAAGGTACCGGCGTGTTGCGGGCAATGAGCTTGCGCACCGTGCCGCCCAGCACGCCCACCGACAACGAGTGCGTCGCGACGTCGATGAGCGTGGTGGCGCCCGCACGATTGGCGAGCTCCGCGGCATGCACCGCCGCACCCAGCGCGACGGCTTCATCGGGGTTGAGGCCGGAGACCGCGGGGCGGGAGAAAAACTCCTGCACCAGCTTGCGCACCAGCGGCACGCGCGTCATGCCACCGACCAGCATCACCGCTTCGATGTTCTCGGGCTCGAGCTTCGCTTCACCCAGCGTGCGGCGCACCACCTCGAGGCACCGTTTGCTCAAGGGCTCGGCGAGTGACTCGAAGAAGTCGCGGGTCAGCGCGGTGTCGAGCTGACAGAACCGGCCGTCGTTGCCTTCCGAGTGATCACCCAGCTCGGTCGCCGAGAGAAACGCCTCGGGCTGATCAGACAAGGTGCGCTTGGCCCGCTCAGCCGCGTACCGAAGGCGCTGCATCGACACCCGATCCTTGAGCACCGCCTCGCGATAGAGGTCGGGCACCTGCGCGACCAGCCACTGCACGATGCACGCGTCGAAGTCGTCGCCACCCAGCTGCGGATCGCCGCCGGTCGCCTTCACCTCGAAGACGCCGTTCTCCATCTCGAGGATGGACACGTCGAACGTGCCGCCGCCCAGGTCGAAGACCAGCACGCGCCCGCGCACCGAGTTCACCAGGCCGTACGCGATGGCCGCCGCGGTGGGCTCGTTGACAATGCGCAGCACCTCGAGGCCTGCGATGCGCGCCGCTTCACGCGTGGCCTGGCGTTGACCATCGTCGAAGTTGGCAGGCACGGTGATGACGCAGCGCGAGACCGAACGCCCGAAGTGCGCCTCGGCGTCGAGCTTGAGCTCACCCAACAACATCGCCGAGACCTGCGTGAGCGGCATGGTGCGCCCGGCCAGCTTGATGCGCACCTCACCCGACGGGCCCTGAATCAGCGAGTACGGCACCACCGCCTTCGCAGCGGCCGCGAGCTCACTCGTCCACCGCTTGCCGATGTAGCGCTTGGTGGCGGGGGCGACGCGGTCTGGCGCTTCGTCCCCCAGCATCTGCGCGCGCTCACCGACCACGCGGTCGCCCAGGGCCGTGAAGCCCACCACCGACGGCGTGAGTCGGGAGCCCTGGCGGTTCGGGATGACGAAGGGCCGCCCGTTCTCCACCGTCGCCACCGCGGAGTAGGTCGTGCCCAGGTCGATACCAATGACGGGTTCCATTCCGGCGGCGGACCTTAGCTGTGAAAGGCGGTGACAAAGCGGGCTTTCAACCGGGACGCACGGCCTTGAGAGAGGGGAGCGAGTCGAGCAGCATCAGGCCATGCGCAGACTCCTGGGCCTGTTCTGTATCGCCGCGGCTGGATGCACGGGCCTCGTGGGCGAACCCGATGATGCGGGTCTTCCGGTCGAGGTGGACTCAGGCGTGATCGACGCGGGCGAGCCTCCCGACGCGGGCGTCGACGCAGGGCCCCAGGACGCAGGCCCTTCGATCGGCCTCGACAGCCGGCCGGTCAACACGACCTGCATCGCACCTTCGCCCCCGCCGAACGCCTCTGGGGTCACCACGCAGCGGGTCTTCCCCGCGCTCGCCTTCAATCAGCCTCTGGGTCTGTTCAATCCGCCCGGCGATCCGACGCGCGTCTGGGTGCAGGAGCGCGCTGGTGTCATTCGCTCGTTTCCCAACCAGAACGATGCAGGCGTGGGCAGCCTCACCACCGTGCTCGACTTCGGCGCGCGGGTGAACGACCAGGGCGAAGGCGGGTTCCTGGGCATGGCGTTCCACCCGCAGTGGCCCACCGTGCTCGAGGTGTTCATCAGCTACACCGAGACCGCTGCTCCCTTGCGCACGGTCATCTCGCGCTTCAAGAGCCTCGACTCGGGCGCGACCTTGTCGCTCGCAAGTGAAGAGAAGCTCTTCACCATCGACCAGCCCTACGACAACCACAACGGAGGCAGCATCAGCTTCGGCCCCGACGGCCTTTTGTACATCGGGCTGGGTGACGGCGGCTCGGGTGGCGACCCGCTCAACGCAGGCCAGCGGCTCAACACCAACAGCGACTTCGGCTCTGGAAAGATCGCCACCGTGCAGCCCGATGGCACCGGAGGGTTCACGGCCGGCCTGCTGGTCGACACCAACATCAGCCTCGCGAGCTTCGGTCAGCTGGCCGACGGAGAGATCTACGCGCTCGATATCGGCACGGGCCAGGTGCACAAGCTGGTGCCCAGCGGCACGGCGCCGGTCGACACCTTCCCGCGGCTGCTCTCGCAGACCGGTTGTTTCGACCCGGCTGATCCCAAACGGCCCGTCGCCGCGTTGGTGCCGTACGACGTGAACGCGGCGCTGTGGAGTGACGGCGCCTCGAAACAACGGTTCTTCGCCATTCCCGACGGCACCACCATCAGCGTGCAGCCTTCGGGTGACTTCGACTTTCCGAACGGCACGGTGCTGGCGAAGACCTTCAGCCTCGGCGGCAAGCGCATCGAGACGCGGCTCTTCATGCGGCACCTGAACGGCACGTGGGCTGGCTATTCGTACGAGTGGAATGATCTCGAGACCGAAGCCACGTTGTTGCCTGGCTCAAAGTCACGCGTGGTCGGAGCGCAGACGTGGAGCTACCCGAGCCGCGGCCAGTGCCTGCAGTGTCACACGGCGATCGCCGGTCGCTCGTTGGGCCTCGAGCTGGGTCAGCTCAACAGCGCGCTCGTCTACCCGGCGACGGGGCGCACGGGCAACCAGCTCTTCACGCTGGCGTCGCTCGGGTTCTTCAGCGCTCCGCTCTCGGGGCCCGTGGCGACGTTGCCTCGCTACGAGCCGCCGTTCGCCACAGGTCCTCTCGAGCCACGTGCGCGCGCCTATCTGCACGCCAACTGCGCGGGCTGTCATCAGCAAGGCGCAGGTCAAGGCCCAGCGGACTGGCGGTACTCACTGTCATTGCGCAACACCAACACGTGCAACGTGGCCCCACAGAATGGAACGCTCGGCATCACGGGCGCGATGTTGATTGCGCCGGGTTCGCCCTCGACCAGCATCGTGTCGCGGCGCATTCACGCGCTCAACGCGGCGCGCATGCCTCCGGTGGGCAGCAGCCTCGAAGATGCACAAGGCACGGCGTTGGTCGACCAGTGGATCAGCTCGCTGTCATCATGCCCTCCGTGAGCGCCGTCATGGATCGCGCCCGCGCCTTCAACGCCGCCATGACCGCCCACCCCGGGGCCCTCGACCTTCATGTCGAGGCCTCGCGCATCGAGGGCGTCATTCCCCCCGTGCTGAGGGGAGGCCGCGTGCTCTCGAATGGCCCCGGCTGGCTGGACATCGGTGGTCGGCTCGCACATCCGTTCGATGGTCACGGCTACGTGCGCTCCTTCGAGTTTCAGGCCGATGGTTCGCTCAAGCTGCGCGCTCGCTTCGTCGACACCAGGGTCTACAGAGATGAACTCGCAGCGGGCCGGCTGGTGCACCGCGGCCTCGGCACGAACCCAGGCCAGCACTTCTGGCAAAACGTGGGCTTCGGCGCGCCCCGCAACGTGGCGAACACCAGCATCGTGCCCTGGGCCGGTCGCCTGCTGGCGGGCTGGGAAGGCGGCGCGCCACACGCGCTGGACCCCGAAACGCTCGCGACCCGTGGAGAAGAGACCTTCGGCGGCGCGCTGGCGAAGCAGGCCACGCTCGCGCACTTCAAGATCGACTCGGCGCAGCAGCGGTTGGTGAGCTGCAGCATCGCGATGGGGCCGCAGACGAAGCTCACCTTCCGCGAGTTCGACGCGAAGGGAGCACTCGCCACCACGAAGGAGGTGGCGCTGCCCGGGCAACACTTCGCTCACGACTTCGTCATCACGCCGCGCTGGTACGTGCTGGCCAGCAACCCGCTGCGCATGAAGTTCGGTGAGCTCGCGCTGACGATGCTGGGTGCGTCGACGTTGCTCAATTCGATCGCCACGAAAGAAGGGCCCGGCGAGCTGTACCTCATTCCCCGCGGCAGGCCGGGGCCGCTGCGCACCGTCACGCTGCCGGGGCCCGCGTTCGTGGTGCACTACGGCAATGCCTTCGACGATGCACAGACCGTGCACGTCGACGCGTGCCTGTTCGAGCGCTTCGAGTTCGGCGTGGAGTTCGGTTATCGCGGACCCGAAGCGCCGCTCGACCCCTCGTTGCCCGACGCGCGCGCACCGCAGCGGCTGTATCGGATCTCAATCGGCCCCAACGAGAGTGAAGCGAGTTGGAAGCAACTGGCCCGGCACGCGATCGACTTCCCGCGGGTGCACCCCGAGCATGACGGCATCGACACGCCCGCGCTCTTCGGCGCCACCCGGGCTGACACGGCTCACAGCGATCCGTTCGACTCCCTCATTCGCGTCGACTTGAAGGACCCCGAACGGCCCTCCGAGGTGTGGACGGCGAAGGAGCACGTGCTGGTGGGTGAGCCTGCGTTCGCGCCAGAAGGGTTCGTGCTCGCGGTGACGTCGGCTGGGCTCGAGGCCCGCTCGAGCTTGTGCGTGTTCAAGGCGACTGAGCTCTCGAGGGGCCCGGTGGCGACCGTGCCGTTGCCCCTGCTGCCGTACGCGTTTCACGGCACCTGGTGTCCCGCACCGGCGTCGAGATGACGGAGCACGAGGAGACGGAATCGCAGTGGCGCCTGGTTCCTCGAGTCAGGCCTTCGTGGCTGCCGCGAGTACGCGCCGCACCAGCATCATCCTGAACGCCGTCCACGCGAAGCGCTCGGCCATCTTCTTGTCCGCGGTCAGCGCCTGCTCCATCTGCTCGGGCGTAAAGCCCATGTCTTCGGCGATGGGCGTGATCTGGGCGAGCACGTTCTCTTTGGTGAGCGCGGGCGGGTCTTTCTCACCCAACGCGCGCAGGGCGAGCTCGAGTCGCAACCGCTCTTCCGTCACGCGGCGCGTCTCGACGTCGGCCTTCCACTGCGCGAGCGCCTGCTGCTGCACGTCGACGGGCAGGCCGGCCTCACCCATCATCGTGCCCTCGGTGCGCGCCCAGCCCTTCTCGAGCTCGGCGTCGACCAACGTCGAGGGCAGCTCGCCCTTCCATCGCTTCGCGAACGACGCGAGCACGGCGTTCGCCCACTCGCCATCGGCTTCTTCAACGCGCTCCTGCGCCAGCTCGCCCACCAGGGCGATGAGCGTCTCGTCGAACGTGGCGCCCAGCCCCAGCAGCGCAAAACCTGCCTCGGCCCCGCCTTCGGGCAACGTCACCTGCTGAGCGTTGTGCACCACCACTGTCACGGCCACCGTCTTTCCAGCGGGCAGCTTGACCTTCACGCTGCACGACTCGCCGACGGGCAAGCCGACGAGCGCTTCGAACAGCCCGGGCCAATGAGGCGACGGCTCGACGGTGGTGTTCCAGAAACGGCGAAAGGTGAAGGGCACCAGCGCAGCGCCCTCGAAGGCCACCACGTCGATGGTGACGTCGTCTCCGAAGGCCAGCGGCTCTTTCGCCGCTCGTTCACGCCGTGTCGAGGCGAGCCGAACGCGGTGCACGTAGGCCTCGAGCACCTCGTCGGGGGCCGGCTCTTTCACGGCGACGGGGGGCACGACCAGGGCGTCGAGCGTCACCTCTCCCAGCGCGGGCAACTCGGGCGGCGGGCTCGAAAGAATGTCGGTGACGGGGCTCACCTTGAGCCGGTGGCCGAGCGATCTCGCAGAAGGAGATTTCGAGGCCTTCGTGCCGGGCTTCGCAGCAGACTTGCTCGCGGACTTCGACGACGGTTTGCTCATGACGGCGCGTTATAGCCCGCGGTCAAACGCCCGAGCTTCAGAACAGCGAGCCGATGAAGCTGCTCACCACCGAGACACCGGCGCCAATCTGGCTGACGACGGGAACGTTGGTGGCGGCCGCGATGGAGCCGAGCGCCGTCACGCCACTGAACGCCGCGCGACCGATGTTGGAGGGCGTCGGGTTTTGCACGGCGCGGTAGGTGTCGCGCGCGGCGAGGCCCGTATCGACGGCGGCCATCGCGACGTTGACACCGGGCACGAAGCGAGCGGCGGCGCGGCCGACGGTCGATGCGCCTGCGCGGGTTCCAGCGCGCAGCGCGGCCTCACCAGCCTCAGCCGAGACACGGGTGGCGACGGCCGTGCCCGCGTGCGTGGTCGCGCGGGTGATGGCGCGGCTGCCGACCTCGACACCTGCGTCGGCGAGACGGGCGGTCGCGGCGCTCCTCGAGGCTGCGGCGGTCGCGATGCGTGAGCCGCCCGCGGCGACCGAGGCCTCGAGCGTACGAGCTGCCGCCGGCGTCAGGCCAGCCAACCCACCGGCTGCACGGAAGGACTCTACGGCTGCGGTGGCGCCACGGCGGGCGATGCCCACGTCGCGAATGGCGAGCGCGCCACGTGCCGCCAGCAGACCGCTGCGAGACCCTTCGAGCCCCGACGACGCGGCTGCGCCGAGGTTGCGCCCGGCCTGACGGAAGTTGCCTGAACGCGCCGCCTCGAAAGCATCACCCAACGAACGAACCGCGTTGCTCCCGCCACGAACCGCACCCAGGCCCCCGGTGACGATGCTGACGCCGCCCCCGAGCCGGCGCGCGAAGTCGAGGGCCCGCCCGTTCGAGTGCATGAACTGGCTGACGCCGCTGCCGAGCCGGTCGAAGACGCCGTTGCCAACGGGGGTGATGGGCGCCCGGGTCACGGCCGCGCGCGTGTCGAGTGCGCTCCGGGCGTGGCCATAGGCAGCGACCCCAGCCCCCACACCGCGAGCGGCAGTCTGAGCAGGTTGACGGTAACGGGTGATGGTGGAGGGCATGGGGTTCTCGCGGGCAGAAGGTGAAGGGTTATCGGCAGCGGTCTTCAAGAGTTGCACGCCAATTTGCACCGCATTCTGAATGGTTGGCGGTGAGCAGCCCGCTGGGCGGATTGATCCAGACGCTGGAATTGGCCGGGACCGGGTGCTAGGCGCAGCGGGCCATGTCGAATGTCCCCGTCGCCCGCCGCTATGCCCGTGCCCTCCTCGATGCCGCAGGCCCTGATGCAGACAAGGTGCTGGAGCAGCTCGAGAACATCACCGCGTACTTCGACGCCGAGCCGGAGATCTTCGCCACCATCTCCAGCCCCGCGCTCGCCCGCACGCAGCGGCTGTCGCTCATCGAATCGGTGATCACCAACGCGCCCGGCATCTTGCCCGTGGTGGCCAACTTGATGCGGCTGCTCAACGACCGCAACCGCTTCAGCTCGTTGCCTTTCATCGCCCGCCAGTTCCGCGACATGGTCGACAGCCGCATGGGCCGCGTGCGTGGCAGCGTCACCTCGGCCGCCAAGCTGGGCGAGGCCCAGGTGGCCGCGCTCAAGAAGCAGCTCGAGGCGCTCACGCAGCGCAGCGTGGTGCTCGAGACGAAGGTCGACCCCGCGCTCATCGGCGGCGTCGTCGCGCAGGTCGGCAGCCACATGTACGACGGGTCGCTGCGCTCGCAGCTGGCCGAGCTGGGCCGCACCCTGATTGACCGCTGAGCGAGCGCGGTTTTCGAAGGCTCTTCGCTGGGCGATCAGTGACAACCCACCGAGCGCAGTCGAG
>JAYVFP010000173.1:0-12263 GCA_043773025.1 Archangium sp. | reverse complement strand
AAATGACTCCAATCACCGGTCTCCCCGAGCGCAGTCGAGGGGGCACTGACCGCCCGAAGGCGAGGTAATCCCTCGACTCCGCTCGGGATGAACGGTGGGCGTTCGTTATTTCGATCACTCCCGAGAGCAGCAAGTGGCCCCTCGACTGCTCTCGCAGGGTTGACCGGTGTCCGTTCCCTATTTCATCAGTCTCCTTCGCAGGGAGAGGAAGGAATGAGAGCTTCTGCGCGAGGCCCCACTTCGCCAGCGGCGCGCGCAGCTCGGTGAGCAACCAGCCGATGCCCACTTTGGGAAAACCTTCGAACGGCGCGGTGGGCAGCCCCGCCTGCGCCTTCTTCGTGGCCATGCGGCCATTCTTACTACGGGCTCGCCGAGGCCCCGGTCTCTTCGGTGAACAGCGCGTCGGTCGACGAGGTCTTGGGCGGGCGGCCGCGCTTCCTGGGCGCAGCGGCGAGCTCTGCACCTTCGACGGGCGCGCTCACCTGCGGCCTGCGCAGGCGGGGCAGGGTGAGCGCGTTGACCTTCACCGCGAGCGCTTCATCGTGCTCCGCGAACACCTTCAGATACGCGTGCAGGCGGTGGCCCTTGCGCAAGAGCGCCTCTTGCTCTTCATCGAGCGCCACCCGCACCGCGTCACGCTGGGCTTCGATGTGGAGCAGCTCGAGCTGGCGCTCCTTGACCCGGGCGACCGCGACCTGGAGACCCGAGGCATCGAGCTCGGGGAAACGCACGTCGGGCAACGCGGAGAAGAGTTGAAGGAGGTGCTGCAGATCAGCCGGGAGAAGGTCGAGGTCGTTCATGGTGACTCCTGAAAGGGCGTTCAGTATCCACCACGCCTCGATTCCTCGCAAGAAAACTTCAAGGTCCTGAGGTGCGGGTTCGGGCGTGGCAGCGCCCTCTCCCCCCGTATTTCAGACGAAGCGGACGGGCTCTCCGACCTCGGGCTTCTTCAGCTCAGCCAGCATCGCGGGCGTGAGCTTGGCCTTGATGCTCGCCACCATCGCGTCGCTGCCCGCGTAGTCGTGGTGCTCCGCGTCGAGCAGCGTCTGGATGTCGTTTTGCGAGATGGCAGGCAGGTTGTAGCGGCTGAGGAAGTTCGTGAAGACCTCCTGGTCGCGGTAGCCCTCATCGATGTCGAGCGACTGGGCGAAGCTGATCACCGCGGCGATCTTGCGATCGACCGGGTCGAGCTTCTGCTCACCGGAGCTCTGCAGCCAGCGGTTGAGCTCGTACGCGCAGGTGGCGCGCAGCGCCTCTTCGCTCATGTGCGAGTAGCGGGCGTTGACCGTCATCCGGTACTCGGGATCCTTCCCCGGCACGTTGACCTTCTCGAACTTCACCACGTCGGCCTCGGAGGCCCTGGGCTCGAACCAGCCACCCGCGATGACGCGCGAGTGCTCGTTGACTTCGCGCAGGATTCCGGAGAACTCGCTGACTGTGTTCAACACCTGGGCGGCGATGTTCACCTTGGTGCCGTCGAGCGTGGTGGTGTCGCGGTCTTGCTTCACGGGGCGGAACTCGCGGCGGGTGTCCTCGGGCACGTTGAAGGTCGAGTAGTTGAAGTGCTTGTCGAGGTAGTCGGCCTGGCCGTCGTTGTCGCGGTCGAGCACCTTCTCGCGCTGCAGCGTGCTGGTCGGCGTGAGGAAGTTGTTGCGGTCGGAGAAGCCGTCGACGCGATCGAGGAAGGGGGTGATGGTGTCCCAGCCCGCGCGCTTGCTCATCAGCCTGGCGAGGCCGTCGATGTCGGTGTCGACCGAGGAGCTGCCGTAGGTGGTGGTCACCTGCAGCTTGGGGAACTTCTCCTTGAAGGCGTCGATCTGCGACTTCCCCACGCAGAGGTTCGACAGGTACAGCTTGCCGTCACCGCCATCGGGGAGCGCCGCCGCGTTCTTGATCGACGAGACCTGATTCTTGCCCCAGTTCGAGTGCCCGTCGTAGCCGACGATGTGCACCGACTTGTCGCCGAGCTTCTCGAGCAGCCGGCTGCCGCCGCCGAGCTTGGTGTGGATCTCGAAATTGGTCTGACCGACGCCGGGCTCGTTGAAGGTCTTCTGGAAGGTGCCGCTGCCGGCGCTGGTCTCTTTCCAGCCGGCCGACGTCAGCTTGCTGTTGAAGCCCGCGAGGAACTCGTCGCCGACCTGCCAGTCCATCTTCACGGTGGTGTTGCCGTTGGCGAACCACTTCTCATAGGGCGGCTTGAGCGGGGCGAGCTGATCCATCAGGCGCGCGGCGACCTCCTTCGCGGGGCCGGCCTTCGCGAGCGCCGAGTTGCTCAGGTTGAAGATCAGGTTCTCCTTGAGGCGCTGATCAGGCTCGTTCTTGATCAAGTTCTCGAAGGCCTTGAGCATGGGCGCGGCGACCTCGGCCTCGGGGCTGCCTTCCATCAGCGCGAGCAGCACGGCGCCGGAAGAAGCGCGCGCCTGGATCGCCTGGTTCTTGTCGAAGCCTACGGGCGCGGTGGTGGAAAGCGTGGGGGCGAGCTGCTCGAAGGCCTTCTGGCGGATCTCCTTCGAGACACCCGAGAAGAGGCTCGCCTGCTTGGCGTTGTCGACGAGCTCGGCGGCGCGGAAGAGCGCGTCGCCCTTCTCGGCGGGCGTGCGGCCGGGCTTGCCGTCGGAGTGCACGGTGAAGGTGCCGTCGTGGCCGAGGTACACGGGGCGCTGCGAGGGCGTGGGATCGAGCGAGACGACCTGGCCGGGCGTGGGCGCGGGCGTCTTCGCGAGGAGCGGGCGGATGATCGACTCGGTCTCCGGGGTGAAGAGATCCTTGTGGGCGGTGAGGATCGTCTTGAGCTGGGTCTTCTCGTAGGCGGTGACCTTGCCGTCTTGCTTGACGCGGTCGACCAGGCTCTGGGCCTCGGCGCGGGTGAAGTTGCGGTCAGCAGCGGCGGCATCGGCCTGGCGAAGAATCGACGGCATGGAAGCTCCGGGAATGGGAAAGGGGAGGGGTGGCGATCCCCTAGCACACCTGGCTCCCTCTCCCCGAAGGGCCGGCTTAGACCGTGGCGAGCTTCTGGTTCAGCTCACCCAGCTCGAGCTTCAACTGCGCATCCGACTCTTTGAGGTTTTCGATCTTCCGCACCGACGTCAGCACCGTCGAGTGGTCCTTGTTGAAGCGTTTGCCGATCTCCGGCAACGACGCGGCGGTCAACGTGCGGCACAGATACATCGCCACCTGCCGCGCACGCGCCACGTGTTTGACCCGGCGCTCGCCCCGCAACTCATCGACCGCCAGCTTGTAGTACCGCGCCACTTCCCGCTGGATCGCCTCGGTGTCGAGCGCCTTCTGCGCGGGAATCATGTCGGCCAGCACCTGCGCGCACAGCTCTTCGGTGAGCGGCTGCCCGGTGAGCGCATGCACCGCGGTCACCTTGATCAACGCCCCCTCGAGCTCCCGAACGTTCCGCGCCACGTGCCGCGCGATGAAGTGCGTCACCTTGTCGGTGAGGTTCAGCCCATCGGCCGCGGCCTTCTTCTTCAAAATCGCCACGCGCGCTTCGAAGTTCGGCTCGTGCACGTCGGTGATGAGGCCCATCGCGAACCGTGAGCGCAGGCGATCTTCCAGGCCCGGAATCTCGGAAGGCACCGTGTCAGAGGTCATCACCACGGCCTTGCTCATCTGGTGGAGCGCGTTGAACGTGTAGAAAAACTCGTTCTGCGTCTCTTGCTTCTTCCCGAGGAACTGGATGTCGTCGATGAGGAGCACGTCGCACTCCTCGCGGAAGCGGCGGCGGAACTCGGTCATGCGCTGGTCGCGCACCGACTCGATGAACTGGTTGGTGAACTCTTCACTCGACAGGTACATCACCCGCGCGCTGGGCGTACGCGTGACGATGCGGTTGCCGATGGCGTGGAGCAGGTGCGTCTTGCCCAGCCCCGTTCCGCCGTAGATGAACAGCGGGTTGTACGCCCGGCCCGGAGACTCGGCCACCGCGTAGGCCGCCGCGGCGGGAAGCTGGTTCGAATCGGAGACCACGTAGGTCTCGAAGGTGAAGCGCTCGTTGAGGCGGGCCGGGCGGCGCAGCTGTGAGACTGGCGGTGCGGCAGGCAAAGGGGCGCTCACTTCACCCTTCTCGACCTTCTGCCAGAGCACTTTGACCGCGTGGCCGATCACCCGGGTCAAGGCGCCGCCCATCAACTCTGAGTAGTGGTCGTCTACCCAATCGCGGAAAAACAGATCCTCGACGCCCAGGGTCAGCGCCCCGCCCTCGTAGGACATGGGCTGCAGTTGCATGAGCTGCGAGACCACATAGGGCTGCCCATCATTGCGCAGCTGTTCAAGTGCGTTCTGCCAGAGGTTGCGCGCACTTACCGTCGAATCGGCCATGTCGACGACACCAGGAACGAAGAAGAGTTTTGCAGCAGAACGACGGAGCGAGGCGGGAAGGGTCGCCTCATACACACGGGCCTTTTTCGTGATCAAGAACTTCTCGAAAGGCAAAGCGTCGCGCGGGGTTGCGCAGGCTGTGCCGGCCTGTGGAAGCCGATCAGCATCCCCTTTGCCCGAAAGTCGCGTCACGCCTCGGTAACGTGACTGGGTGTACGTGCTGCGCAAAAGTGGGGGGGGGCGACCGGGCCTGGGCACTTTCCCACATTCTCCACAGGGTGAATGAGGGGGTTTTCCACAGACTCCACAGCGTTCTCCACAGGCCGTTTGGAGGGGTTTCGAGCAGCGACTCACCGTTTCACTGGAGGCATGCTGATCGTTCAGTTCTTGACGAGCCGCGAGCGGGGGGAATAAGGGCCATCTCTCTCGGGCGTTTTGTACCGCTCCCGTGTTTCCCGTCATTTCAGTTTTGGAAGGAGCCACTTCGTGGCCAAGCGAATTCCGACGTTCCAGCCGTCCAAGGTGAAGCAGAACCGCGCCGTGGGTTTCCGCAAGCGCAACAAGACCAAGGCAGGTCAGGCGATCTTGAAGAAGCGCCGCGCGAAGGGCCGTAAGCGCCTCGTTGGCAAGGCGTACTCGAAGTAAGTCGTGCCCGCCGAGGCGGACCAGCCGAAGCACCACCCCTTCTCCTTCCCCAAGGAGCTGCGCCTTCGAAGGCGCAGTGAGTTCCTGCGCGTGCAGGACAAAGGGCACAAAATCACGGCTGACTGTCTGTTGTGTCTGGTGCTCCCCAATGGAACACCGGGCCGGGTCACGCGGTTGGGCCTGACGGTCTCCACCAAGGTGGGGCCATCGGTGGTTCGCAACCGCATTCGGCGAAGGCTTCGAGAGCTGTTCCGGGTGCGGAAAGCCAGCCTTCCCCAGGGGCTCGACATGGTCTTCATCGCCAGAAGCAGCGCACGAGAGGCCGACTGGCCTCGAATGGTCCGAGCCTACGAGCGCATCGAGCGCGAGCTTTGGCAGAAGTTCAAGAAAGTATGAAGACGCTCGTGGTGCAGCTGCTGCTGTTGCCACTGCGCTTCTACAAGTGGGCGATCTCTCCGCTTCTGCCGCCGATGTGCCGGTTTCACCCGTCGTGCAGCGTCTACGCGATGGGCGCGCTCGCCGTGCACGGCCCCTTCAAGGGCACCTGGCTCGCCGCGCGCCGCCTGACGCGGTGCCATCCGTTCAACCCGGGCGGTTTTGACCCCGTGCCGCCGCGCAATGGTGTTGCCGCGCACGCCGTTCTGGCGCACGACGAGCCGCAGATTGCCGCGCGCCTGAATGCACCGCCTCACCCAATGCTGGGCCTGCAGCCGGCCCCTCACCAAGACCCTTCCCCTGGTTCACCGGGCGAGGGAGACAGATAGGTCATGGATCAACAGAAGCGCCTCCTCCTCGCCATTTCGCTCATGTTCGGGCTCACGCTCATCTGGACGCAGTTCGTCTGGAAGCCCGAGGCCGAGGCTGAAGCCGCGCGCATCGCCGCTCTGGATGCCGGCGTGGCTCTCGACGCAGGCGCCACGGCCCAGGTGGCGATCGCGCCGCCCGTCGAGCCCGTGATGATCGCCGGTGGCCTGCTCGAAGACGGAGGCCTCGCGGTGATTGCCGCCGCCCCCGCGGTGTTGCCCCTGCGGGAAGTCAACCTCGAGCGCCCCACCACCAGGCTCACCTTCACCACCGAAGGCGCCGGGTTGATCAGCGCCGAGCTGACAGGTGATCGCGAACGCGAAGAGAAGTCGCTGAGCATCATGGAAGGCTGGAAGAAGATGTTCGGCACGAAGTACGAGCCGGCGCCGCACATGAACCTCGCGCGCGCGGTGCCCGGCGTGGGCCCCAACGTCGCCGTCTCGCTCTCGGGTGCCTCTCCTGTGACCGCGACGGCGCGCTACGCCGTGGTGGAAGAGAGCCCGGGCAAAGCGGTGTTCACCACCACCTCAGGCCCGTGGGAAGTGACCAAGACCTTCACCTGGACGCAGGCCGAACGTTCCGACACCGATCCGTCCGGTTACCTCTCGACGCTGGCCGTCAGCGTCAAGAAC
Source organism: Archangium sp. (assembly GCA_043773025.1). Taxonomy (GTDB): domain Bacteria; phylum Myxococcota; class Myxococcia; order Myxococcales; family Myxococcaceae; genus Archangium_A. The sequence continues at coordinate 5,856 of JAYVFP010000173.1, read as the reverse complement.
GTCAGCACCACCGCGCAGAACGGCGAGCTGGGCGTGCACGCGATTCGCGCCATCGTGCCGGGGGCGGAAGAAGCGCCTTCGATGTTCGGCGGCATCGGCAACCAGGCCTCGGTGCTGTGCCGCGCGGCCGACGACGTCACCCGCAAGGTGCCGCCCGGTGAAGGCGGCGGGTTGTTGAGCTGCGGCAGCGCGCCGGTGTACGACGAAGAGAAGAAGGGGCTGCTCCAGTTCGTGGGCATCGATCAGCAGTACTTCCTGACGGCCATCTGGCCGAAGGACGGCGCGGTCGAAGGCCGCTGCCTCATCACCGCCAAACCCGCCGAGCGGCAAGCTGCGTTGTTCATGCCGGTCACCCTGCAGCCGGGTGAATCGGTCACCAGGAACTTCGGTGTCTTCTTGGGTCCCAAAGAGCTGAACCTGCTCCAGGCCATCGGAACGTCGGCTGCGCCCGGCACCTTCGACCCCGAGCTCGAGAAGAGCGTCGACTTCGGGTTGTGGGCGGTCATCTGCAAGGTGCTCATCTCGCTCTTGCGCTTCTTCCACGGCGTGGTGGGCAACTGGGGCCTCGCCATCATCCTGCTCACCGTAATGGTCAAGGTGCTGCTGCTCCCGCTGACTCACCGCGCGATGGTGAGCGCCGAGTCGATGAAGAAGCTCCAGCCGAAGATGGAGGAGATCAAGAAGAAGTACCCCGACGATCGCGAGAAGCAGAACGTCGAGACGATGAAGCTCTACAGCGAGGGCAAGGTCAACCCGCTCGGTGGGTGTCTGCCGCTCTTGCTGCAACTGCCCATCTGGGCCGCGCTCTTCACCACGCTGCGCACCAGCTATGAGCTGTACGGCGAGCCCTTCTACGGCGTGTGGAGCAACCTCACCTCGAAAGACCCGACCTACCTGATGCCGCTCGCGCTCGGCATCACGATGATCATCACGCAGCGCCTGCAGCCGCAGATGATGGACAAGAGCCAGGCGTTCTTGATGACCTGGATCATGCCGGTGTTCTTCACCGCCATCATGATGAACTACCCGGCGGGTCTGGCCCTCTACATCTTCACCAACAACCTCCTCTCCATCATCCAGCAGTACGCGTTGAGGAAGTGGCTGGCCCGCAACCAGCCGGCTGCAGCAGGAGCCAAAGCATGAGCGAGGCAGCCGAAGTGCTCACCGGCCCCGACAAGCGGCCCCAGGTCGAGACGCTGCTGGCCGACGTGTTTCGCCTGATGGACTACCCGGCGAAGCTCGACTTCAAGGACATGCCCGACGGCAGCCTGGGGGTGTCGGTGCACTTCGAAGACGGCGAGCTGCCCGGCATCACCGCGGGCAAACGCAGCTACCTCATCGACAGCGTGCAGTTCTGGCTCAACAAGGTGGTCAACCGGCCCAACGTGCCGCGCCGCTGGGTGAACCTCTGCGTCGACTCGTTTCCCGAGCCGCGCATGCCCGGTCAGCCGAGGGAACCGCGCGAGCCCAAAGAGCCCGCTGCCGCTCCGGTGGCCGCTCCAGCGCAGCACAAACGCGTCGAGGCGCCGAAGAGGCCTGAACGTCCTGAGCGTCCTGAGCACAAGAAGCCCGACGCCCCGCGTGCCACCACCACGCCCGTGCCGCCGCAGGCTGCGCGCGGGCGGGGCCGGGAGCTCGACGAGCGCACGCTGACCCCCGCGGCTGATCCAGCGTTGATCGCTGCGGGCAGGCTGCTGGCGGAGAAGTCGGCGAAGCACGGCCGGGTGTACGGCGTGATGCTGCTGACGCCCGAGGCGCGCGCGCAGATGTTGAAGGCCGCTGACGAGGTGAAAGGTGTCACCGGCAAGGCGGAAGGTGAAGGCCACTGGCGGCGGTTGGTGATGGTGCCGGAGAAGCTCGCGGTCATCGCCAAGAAGCAGCTGATGCCGGACTACGACGACGAAGAAGACGAGTGACCATGGCCAAGACGCGCGAGCAGAAGTTGTTTGGGGCCGCGGTGCTGAAGGTGAGTTTTCTCCTTCGCGACGCGGCTGACTCGCCTGCGTTCAAGCTGGTCTACCCGGGCGTGCTGCGCGACCTGGGCCTCGAAGACAAAGAGGTCGACGAGTTCATCGACGCGAACCGTGACGATGTGGAGAAGTCGGCGCGAGGCGAGCCGAGTTAGTCCCCTTTCCCTCCGAGCATCTACCCCACGAAGCTCATGTGGATCTCCAGTGAGCACGGGGTCTGGGTGCCGAAGCTGATGGTGTTGAAGTTCCCCTCAGTGGTGCGCGAATAGGCGCGGCGCAACGCCCGGCCGCTCTTCGTCGTTCATATTCAAGAGCCCCTCGGCCGGCTGCCGTCGCAACGCCGAAGATTCTGCGCCGCTACGCAGGTCGGTGCCTCTGCCTGCACGCGAGGTGGTGTTTGGCGGCTTTCAGGCGGTGCGTGTCGCGAACAGGCCTCTGGGCACGGCGCGAGGCTTACAGGACGTGCTCCTCGATGGGCTTGTGTTTGAACCGGTTGACGATTCGCACCACGCTCTGCCCAAGCAAAAACAGCGTGAACAACGCCATCACGATGGAGCCACCCCAACGCCAACCCGGGCTTTCGGCTCCGAAGAAGAAGCCTGCCGCCACGCCGCCGAGCAACGTGCCGCCGACGGTCGAGAACGCGTGGCCCAGAAAATTCTCCGTGGAGAACTCGAGGCCACACTGGCCGCACTCGTACTCGTAGTCCGTGCCGGTCGGCAGGCCCTTGTGCGTGTGCCGGGTGATGCGCAGCGCCTTGGCGATGCCGCCACACTTGCCGCATGTTCGTTTCGGTGCACCGCCGGGAAAGCGCAGCCGCGGGGTCAGCGCACCCGGCACCAGGGGCAGCCGTTGATCGAAGGTGCTCTGCCGCCACGCCAGGTAGAGAAAGGGCGCTCCGAACAGACACGGGATCGACAAGAGCACGCCCACCACCCAGAACGCGATCACCCGAGACTTCGCGCGCTTCACGAACCACGCGCCGCAGCCCTGGCACCGGTAGTCCTTGGTGGACTCGTTGGTGGAGGCACCGAACGTGGTGTGTTCCCACTCCATCACCAGCACGACGGCGGGTTGCTGGCACTTCGAACACTGACGGACTTCGACCGGCGCGGCGCTCATGGACGGCCGAATGATGCCTCAACGAGGTCGCTCCAGCTACACTGCGTGAACATGCTGACCGCCCTCCTCGCGCTCTCGCTCTCGCAGCTCCCCTCGCCGCTCGACTTCATCGACAACACCGAGATCGGCGACGCCAGGCAGTACATCGGCCTGCGCAGCCGCGGCGTCTACGAAGGCCACCTGGTCGACAAGGCCAGGGGCGAGACCGTGGTGTCCGGCTCTTGGAAGATGGTCAACGCAGACACCCTCGAGGTGAAGGCCACCGGTTGCAAAGGCCCCGCCTGCAAAGACGCGAAGAAGGACTACACCGCGAAGGTGAGCGTGGCCGCGGCGCGCGCGATGACGCTGCAGTCGACGGCGCCCGCTCCGTTCTTTCCGTCAGGGAGCTACTACTGCCACTACCTGGGCTGCGAGCCGCGCATCGGCATCGAGGTGCTCTCGAAGGCGGCGAACCTGAAGGCGCTGCACGCGGTGGAAGATCACCTCATCGAGCGCAACAAGGGTCGCAACTCCACCGTGGTGTGGATCGGCCCGCGCCCGGAAGGTGAGACCACCCGCTCGCGCATCGAGATCTGTGGCCGCGACCCGGTGAAGGCGAAGGCGGCGCTGGAAGAGCTCAAGGCCGACCTCACCACCGCGGCCTGGTTCGGTGAGGTGACCGTGGTCGAGGCGCCTGCGAAGGACTGCTTGTGGGATGCGCGGCTGTACGTGCGTGATGACGTGCAGCCGCCGCCCCGGGCGAAGAAGCCGTAGCCGGTGGCGGAAACAGGAATCGGGTTCCACCACCGGTCTCCCCGAGAGGGTTGGCGAGAATAGGAACCGGGTTCCACCACCGGTCTCCCCGAGCGCAGTCGAGGGGGCACTTGCGGTGCGAAGGCGAGGTAATCCCTCGACTCCGCTCGGGATGAACGGTGGGCGCTCCTTATTTCGATCAACCCTGTCGGGATGAGCGGTGTTCGTTCGCTCTTTCGATCAGATCACGTCGGCCTACTTCTTGTTGTCGAACTCGATGCCCGCCTTCACCTCGGCGATGGCGTCGTTGACCAGCGCGAGCGCCTTCACGCGGTGACCACCCTTGTCGGCGGTGGCGTTGTCGAGCGACTTGCGCGCGTCTTCGAGGCTGTTGAGCGCCTTGGCCATCAGGGGCTGCTTCTCAGCGACCGCCTGGGTCGCGAAACCACCGACGAACGCCGACACGACGGCCACCATCATCATCTTCTTCATGTGTGACTCCGGGCTACTGCAGGGTTGAGCGACGGCCGAAGGAAAGTCGCTCGCGTGGAAAAACACACGCACAAAACTCCGCCCTCACCCTGACCCTTCACTTGTCGATCTTCGTCTCGACGGCAGCCGAGCTCACCACCGGAACCGAAGGTGGCTTCGTCACGGCCTCTCGAGTCACCTCAGCCAGTGGCTCAGCCGTGGGCGGCGCGCTGAGCTCGAGGAGCGACGGGCGAGGCAGCTCCGAGTCGGCGTACTGCAACAACGTGGCGACCAGCGTGAGCACCAGCGGGCCCATGAAGATACCGGCGAACCCGAACACCGAGATGCCGCCCAGCAACCCCACGAACACCAGCAGCGTCGACGCGTTCGAGCTGCCCGAGATGATCAACGGCCTGATCACGTTGTCGCTGCCCGCCACCAGGATGATGCTCCACAGCGTCAGGAAGATGGCCCACCCGGTCTGACCCTGCGCGATCAACGTCACCACCGCGGGCACCCACACCAACGCGGTGCCCACGATGGGGATGAGCGAAGCGAGCGCGCCGACCGCGCCGAACACGAGCGGTGAAGCGAGCCCGGCGATGGCGAAGCCGACACCCACCAACGTGCCTTGCACCAACGACGTGACCAGGGTGCCGAGCACCACCGCGCGCGTCACCCCACCCAGCGTGCCGGCGAGGTCGATTTTTCGGCTGGCGGCCATCGGCACGAGGCGAATGCCGCGCTCGAGCTTTCCCTTCCCGTCACGCAGGAAGAAGAACAGCAGGAACAGGGTGAAGGCGAACTGGCTGAGCACGTTGAACGCGCCCACCACCACCGTGCCGCCCAGTGAAGCGACCTGCTGCAAGGCGCCCTGGGCTGCTTCCGCCGCCGAGGCGAGAATCTGTTCTTTGGAAAGCGAGGTGAACTCGCCGGCTCTGGCCAACACCGCTTGCACCGGCGCCAGCTCGAGGATGAGCTGGAGTGCCGGCAGCCGGCGCTCAGAGGCTTCGGTCTGGAACTTGGCCAGCAACTCACCCGCTTGCCGGAGGAACGCGAAGACGAACAACGTCACCGGGCCCGAGACCACCACGAACGCGGCCGTCGTGAGCAACCCCGCCGCAAGGCCAGGCTTCTGCCCACGCGTCAGCAGCCTGCGATTGGCCGGCTGCAGCATGAACGCCAGCAACGTCGCCCACATCAAGGGCGCGAAGAACGGCGAGAGCAGCCGAAAGAGCAGGAAGCTCAGCACTGCGGCGGTGACGAGGCCAAAAACGCGCGCGTAGTAACGCGAGGGGCTCAGGGGGCGATCCATGCCCCCCGCTTAGCAGCGTCGACCCCGGCTGGAACTCTCGAAGCGCGCACTGGCGGATCGGCTGGAGGCGTCCCCCGGGCCGGGTGGTTACTTCCCAACAAGGACAAGGTGGCAGATGAAGAAACCAGTGGAAGAGCTCTTGGCCGTGGTGGTGGCGCTGGCGGTGCTCGGTTTGCTCGCCTTCGCCTTCGTGTCGTTCCTCACCTTCGAACACGACGTGTCCGAATGGATCTCAGACGGGGGTGA
>JAYVFP010000172.1:0-12289 GCA_043773025.1 Archangium sp. | reverse complement strand
CTGCTCCCACCTGAGCGCGGCCCGCCACAACTCGCGCTGTCGATGTGAAGACACGCCCCGCGCGTCACGGCCTCCGACAGGCGGGCGCTCGTGTGCTCGGACACCGAAAAGTCCCCGCTCCGCACCCAAAGGACAGGCTCGCGGACGCCGCGCAAGCGCCTTGCCCCGCTCAGCCCGGGAGGAGACTCTCCAGGGCGTCGCCCGGTTTGGGCGGTTCATTTGTCCTCTTCTTTCAAGAAGCCGAAGTTGCTCAAGCGCCTCGAGGTGCAGCTGGCCCGTACCGTTCGAGTTCGTCGGTCATCGGGGTCCACGCCGTGTTATGGTGCGCGCCCGAAGACGGCGAGCCGGAGAAGCCATGAACCGATGCAAGTGGTGGGTGCCGTCGATGTTCGCGCTGTTCCTGCTCGGCTGCCCGAGCAAACCGGTGATGACGGTCGAGGTCCCCCCGCTGACCGCGCAGCCCAGCGCCGTCGACTTTGGCCGCGTGTGGGTCGGCCGCGCGGAGCTGCGCGAGGTGCGCGTCTCCAACCCCGCGCGCGTGACGCAGGAGCTGCCGGTGCGCGTGGAGGGCGGCTTCACCGCCGAGGATTTTCCGGCGCAGGTCGGCGCGGACGTCGAGGTCCTCGGCCACGTCCGCGTGCTCGCGACCGCCGCGGGCGCGCTCGACGGCACGCTGTGGCTGGGGGACGCCGGCGTGTCGCTGCACGCGCTCGCCGAGCAGGTCCCCGATTGCCGACCGAGCGCCGTGTGCCGAGATGTCGCGTTCGACTTCGACGCCGGCGTTTGCGCCGAGACCGTGAGCGTCGCTGGGACCAACTGCGCCCCCTCGTTCGCGTGCTTCAGCGCGGCGCAGTGCGAGGCCGGCGAGTGCGTGGGCACACTGACGACGTGCGACGACGGTGACCCGTGCACCGGCGACGCCTGCGGTGAGAGCGGCTGCGTGCACTTCGACTCGACCTTCCTGTGCCAGGTGCCGAACGACCCTTGCCTGGCGCCTGCCTGCGCGCCGCCCACGGGCTGCACCACGACGCCCGTGGTCGACGGAACGCCCTGCGGCCAGCGCACCTGCGGCACCGCGTCGATCTGCCTGAACGGCACCTGCGCGACGAGGCCCGCGCCGCAGACGCAGTCCTGCGCGGAGGTGGTCGTGGGGTGGCCCGCTGGCCCCGGTGACGTCGATGGGTTCGCGCGCGACGCGCGGTTCTCGCGCCTTGGTTCGATGGCGTACCACCCCAGCGGCGACCTGTTTGTGATGGAGACGTTCTTCTTTTCGCCGGGCGTCGTGGCCGGGCGAGTTCGCCGGGTCAGTCCGAACGGGACGGCGCGGGTGCTTGCCGGGTCTTTTACGGAAGCCGCAGTGCGCGATGGCTTCGGGGCCGCTGCTCGCTTCACCGACGCGCGCTTCATCGGCATCGACCGCCGCGGAGAGCTCCTCTTGAAGGACGGTACGAGCCTGCGGCGGATGGCGCCGAGCGGCTTCGTGTCGACGGTCTGTGCAGCGTGCCTCACCCTCGACTGGTCGCCGGTCGTGCTGCCCTCGCAGCAGGTGGCGCTCATCGGGACCGACCTCGGGAGCAAGCGCTCGCTGCCGCTCATCGACCCGACGACGGGTGCCACGAAGACGGCGAGCGTGCGGCCCACCGCGCTCACGACGTACGTCGATGGCGTGATCAGCTCGAACCCGGTGCGGGTCTGCGCCAACGACATCCTGGGGAGGAGCGTGTTCCAACTCGACGCGCTCGGCGATGGTGGCTTCGGGTGGAGGACGACCGACGCGGGGTGCGTTCGGCCACAAGGCGCTCAGCGCTACCGCGCCGACGGCACCCTCGAAGCCATGGCCATCGACGGGCCGCCCACCGATGGGCCTCTCGACATGGTGGGTCTGTCGGACGTCACCTCTCCCGGTGTCCTCGTGGCGATGGACTTCGACGGTGGCTACGCCCTGTTCGATTCGGGGCGCTTCCACGTGCGCCGCGTCGAGGCTGGCGTCATGCGCACGCTCTCGGGCCCGGTGGCGCAGCAGGGGGTCATCGACGGGGTCGCGCCGGCGGCGCGCTTGCTCACCAGCCCCGCGGCGATCATGCCGGACGACGGCGGCGTGAGGTTGGTGGACGGCTGGGCGCTGCGGCGCCTCGCTGACGGGACCTTGTCGACGCTCGCTGACGCAGGCGTGGTGGGCAGAGATCTCGCGTTGCGCGGCGACGACACGCTCTGGCTGGGCTCGGGCCAGCTGATCACCTTCGACCCGACGTGGACTGCGACCGCCAGCCCGGTCGGAGCCGGCGCTTTGAGCCTGTGCCTGGCGGAGGACGGCGGCCTGCTGATGGGCTTCGCCGACCCGACCACCGCCGACGGAGGACCTGAGCCGTTCTCTTTCACCCGCCGCCTGCGGCCCGCCAGCGCTCCGCAGCGCGCATACGTCACCACCGCGCTGCCCGGCAACACACGGAAGGGCTTCTTCGTACTCGGCGCGGGGCAAGGCGACAGCGACCTCGCCGCGCTGCTGAACGACCCCGATGCGGGGTGGCCCAGGCTGCGCGATTTCTTCGAGGAGTCCCCCGGCGTGGTGGTGGGCTTGCGAGGCAGCACCATCGTTCGCCTCGACACCCGCACCGGCCAATCCACCGACCTCGCGGTGCTCAGCGACTCCGCGAGCTCCATCGCGCCCGCGCCCGACGGCGGCGTCTACGTCGGCATCACCCACGCCATCCTCCACGTACAGACGCGCTGACCCTGCTCTGTCACACTGGCCCCCATGACTTCGATCCGAAGCCCGCGAAGCCTTCCTCCCGTGGCCCCGCCGCGCGCCGCGAGCGCGCCGACCGAAGTCGCGCCTGCGCCCCGGCCGGAAGGCGCGAGCCGCTTCGACCCGGTCTCGACGATCAAGCGGCTCGTCGAGGTGTTTCACAAGCTCCAGAACCCGACGCAGGCCATCACCAGCGCGAGCCAGAAGACCGACTGGTTCACCGCGCCGCTCGAGGTCAACGGCATTGATGGCGCGACCGACGTGCAGCAGGGCGGGTTGGCCGACTGCTACCTGGTCGCCGCGGTCGCGTCGATCGCGCAGAAGCACCCCGAGCTGATCCGCAAGAACATGACGGAGAACGCCGACGGCACGGTGACCTTCCGCTTCTTCCGCTTCTTCCGCAAGACGCTCGACTCGAACGGCCTTCGCACCTTCACGCCGACGCTGGTGACGGTCACCCGCGAGCTGCCCATGCGCGCCGATGGAAGCCTCCACTTCGGGCACAGCGCGCAGAAGGAGGCGTGGTTTCCGCTGCTGGAAAAGGCGTACGCGCAGCTGAATGGCGGCGTGCAGGCCATCGGGAACGGTGGCTTCATGTCAGACGCGCAGGAGACGCTGCTTGGCGCGCCGTCCTCGAACCTCTCGATCGCCAGCATGGATCCTCAGGCGCTCTTCGCGCACGTCCAGGCGGACCTCGCGCAGGGGAAGATCGTCAACGTCAGCACGCCGTCCGAGGCCGAAGGCCGCCCACCGCTCAAGCAGTTGCTCGACGTCTTCCGCGCGACCGTCGCGGGCATCGTGCCGGGCCACGTGTACTCGGTGTGGGGCACGCAAGAGGTCAACGGCAAGCCCTACGTTCTCCTCCGCAACCCGTGGGCCGATACCGAGCCCGGAAGCCTCGGCCCGCTCGGCTCGTTCTCGAAGGACGGGAAGAATGACGGCGTGTTTGCGCTGCCGCTCGAAGACTTCGCGAAGCGCTTCGTGGGCATGACGTCGACCAGCGTTCCTGACTGAGCCTGCCGTTGCGTCGTTCTTCGACCGATAAGGGTTTCAAAGCGGGGTTCATGGGTGAGGGCACGGTGAGGTGGGCAAGCCGTAGGCGTGGTGGAGCTGAAAACCGGTGCATCGAGGACGCCGCGAGCAGGGCCGAAGCCGTCGAGGGATGCACCTTCGGCGAGCCAGCTCGAGCCGGTGGACGTCGGTGCGGTGGGGGGCCCGCGAGCCTCAGTCGAGCGACAGCTCCAGTTGCGGAGGGCCGGTCGGTAGCGGTCTGGTGCGTGGGTGAGAAGGGAAGCCGAGGATTTTTCGGGCGAGGTCGGGGTGGGTGACCAGCGCGAGGACCCGTCGTCTGCCGCCGCAGGGGCAGTCGAAGACGTCGAACCCCCAGGTACGGCGCAACAACTGGGCCCAGTCGAGCCTGGGCCGAGCGGTCGGATTTCGCGGGACCGCTTCCGGAGCGGGCCGGGAGGCGCAGGTGGGCGAGGGACGACGAGCTTGCGCCACTTCGAGTTGGGGGCCAGAGCGCCGAAGAATCTCGTCAAGTGGAGCCTGGGCTTGACCACCAGCGGACACAGGCGCTTGAGCAACTGCAGCGGTGTCAGCACCAGCACGGTGGCGCCGTGGGGCGTCGGCTTCTTGAGGCGGTACTCGAGCTTTCCGTCTTCGCGTCGGGTGAGGCGCTCGAGACAGAGGGGCCCGCGCGCGCCGTACCTGCAGAGCCGTTCCAGCGCCTCTCTGTCGTTTTGATGGAGATGAGTGTCCGCGTGGAGGCTGAAACCCTGGAGAAAGGCACACGTCCTTGCCCTCGAACCCTCGGCGCCGGTGGCTCGGAGCGTCGTCCGCCAGCGGCAGGCGCGTTTGGGCCGAGGCCGCGAGTTGGAAGTCCCGTTCGTCCTCTGCGTACGGCAAGCCGTCGGGGAAGTGGGCGTTGACCAACTTCATCGTCCGCTTCGCGCGTTGCCTGGAGACAGTGGACCCTTGCGTTTCCTCGCGCGCTGCGGGTCGCGCTGCTGAAGGACGAGCTGCTGCTCGGCGAGGTGCTGGGCGCGTTCGTCTGTGCCGTCTTCGCGTTCCAGCGGCTGCGCGCCCGGCAACTGGGCTTCGTCCGGCCGCTTCCCTGCGCGCTGTCGGCGGAGAAGACGAGGGCGTCGAAGGACACCAGGGTCTTCTCGGGCGCCTCGTTCGCTGCCCCGTGCCCCTTGAGCAGCACCGTGGCCGGCGCACCCGCGCGCGAAATGCACAGGTCCTCATGCGAGACCAACCCGAGCGCTGAGTCGTCTCTTCGGCTCGCGTCACGCGCGATGAAGACCACGATGCGCCCGTCAGGCGAGGTGGCCCCGTCGCCGACGCGCGCAGCGCAAGGCGTCGCGACCATGAACAGCAAAGCGAACAGGAAAGGCGTCACCTTCAGCAGGATTTCACGTTCGACCCTCAGGCGCCGCCTTCATGAATCAGCCCGGGGCAGGACCCGCAGGGTCGTGACGCTGAGTAAAATTCGAAGTTTCGTGCAGCACGACTTGCGGCGCCGGCAACTCGCTGTGCCCGGGCGGCGGCCCGCCGTTCTGCGCGAACCTCCAGGTCGACACCGGGAACTGCGGCACCTGCGGCATCACCTGTGCGTCGGGCGAGGACTGCGTCGCGGGCGCCTGTCGCGGCTTCTGCGGCGCTGGCACGGCGCTTTGCGCGAGCGACGCGGGCACTCCCCTCTGTGCGAACCTCGCCAACGACACGACCAACTGCGGCGTGTGCGGCTTCAACTGCGCAGGTGGCTGCCAGGGCAGCTACTGCCCGCCCGCGCCCACCACCATCAGCACCAACCTGAACCTCTCGACGGCCAACATCGCGCCGCGCACCTGCGCGCAGGGCGGCGAGATGGTCCGCTACTCGGTGACGGCGTTGACCGCGAACACGGCGACCGTGGCGCTGGCTCCGAGCGCGGGCTGCCTCACTGTGGGCGACGAGGTGATCGTGATCAACCTCCAGGGCACGCAGGCTGCGACGATGAACGTGGGAAACTACGAGCTGCGCCGGGTGCTCTCGGTGAGTGGGAGCACGGTCACCTTCCAGTCCGCCAAGACGAAGTTCTACGGCGATGGCGTGAGTGACGATCTCAACCTGGGCGTTGCGCGTACCAACCAGCGCGTGGTGCTGCAGCGCGTGCCGGTGTTCGGAAATCTGACCGTGACGGCGACCAGCACCTTGACCGCTGACCTGTGGAACGGCGTCGGCGGCGGTGTCTTCGCGCTTCGCGCTACCGGAAAGGTCGTGACGGCCGGCAACGTGGACATGCGTGGTCGCGGCTACGACGGCGCGCCCGCCACCACCACGGTGGCGGCGACCGGCAGGCAGGGCGAATCCATCGGCGGTATCGGCCTCGTCGATGATCGCAACGGCTTCGCGGGCGGCGGGGCCGGTCGCGGAGACCTGACCTTCTGTCCGAGCATCACCAATGGCGTCGCGGGCGCAGGCGCAGGTCACGCCACGGTCGGCAGCAAGGGCGGAACGGTCTGCGGCGGCAATGGTGGCGCACCCATCGGTTCGATGAGCCAGACGAAGATTTTCCTCGGCTCGGGCGGTGCCAGCGGCGGCACTGACGGCGCGCTGACCGACAATCCCCCCGGCGGCGCGGGCGGCTCGTTCTTCAGCAACGCGATCTTCTTCGCAGCGCGCAGCACCGTTCGCTTCGAAGGTGGCGCGGGCGGCGACGGCAACGCGGCCCTGGCCGGGATCGGAGGGCGTGGCTCCTACGGTCGGGTCTGGCCGCTCCCCTCCACGTGCAGTGATCTCCACGCGCTCAGCGGCGATGGCGAGAAGATCTTTGCGTTCGGCGGCGACTCGACGCAGCCCTACTTGGCGTTCTGCACGGGGGTCGGCTCGCCGACCCCGAGGATGTACCTCACGCTCAACAACAAGCTCGCGGCGCAGAACATCTCGGGGTTGCCGGCCACGCGGTACCTGACGACGAATTCGAACACTCAGCCCATCATCAACCTGCGCAACGGGCAGCTGCTCAACTTCGCGGGTTTTGCGAACGGCGACTACGCGGGCCCGGTGACGGCCCTCGTGCCCAACCCCTTGCAGTTCGGCTGCACGCCGACGGCGAAGGGCTGGCCGGGCGTCTACCACGCGTGCAACAACGGCAGCGGTTGGCATTGGCTCCACGACGTGGCCAAGTTCGTGAACTCGGATCCCGCCCACGAGCCCATGCAGCTCTTCGTGCGCTGACGTCACAGGCATCGCCAAGCTCGGGGTGCTGGGCAACGCCACACCCCAATCGCGCGCGAGCCTGATGATGGGCACGCCCTCGTACATGGCGCCAGAGCAGGCCAAGGGCGGCAACATCGGCCCACCGATGGATCTCTATGCCGTGGGCATCATGGCCTTTGAGATGTTCACCGGGCGCCTGCCGTTCCTCGCGGACTCGGTGGTGGCGATGTTGATGGCGCACCAGGGCGAGGTGCCGCCGGCGCCTTCGTCGGTGAACCTGACCCTCCCCGACGGCATCGACGACATGGTGCTGCGCCTGCTGGTGAAGAAGCCAGAGGAGCGCATTCAGACGGCCGAGGAGACGCGGCAGCTCGTGGTGAAGCTGCGCAAGGAACTCGCCGACCCGACCGCCAAGCGCATGCAGCTCGAGGTCACCATCAGCGCGAAAGATCGCGCCGACGCCGTGGCGAGAACGGCGCTCAAGGCGTCCGCGCCCGTTCCCCTTCCCGCGGTCACCCTGGCGACTCCCATCGCCATGATGCAGACGGCGATCGCCACCAAGCCCAGGGTGGTGCAGACGCCTGCGCAGGTCGCGCCCACGCACGAGGATCTCGGGCCCACGCTCGATGAGGCGCTCGACATACTGCCCCGCTCCAACCGGGGGCCAATCATCGGGTTGATGGCAGTGGTCGTGGTGCTCCTGCTGGGGGTGTTCGCGCTCACGCGGCCCACGACGACTGACGAGCCTGAACCGGTCGCGAAGCTGATGCCGCCTCTGGAAAAGGTGAACCCGCCAGAGCCGATCGTGATCGCGAAGGTCGACCCGCCCCCGCCCTCGGACCAGCCTCCCGAGGCCGCGCAGGTCGCGCCGCCCGAGGCCGTGAAGGTCGAGCCCACACCCGTCCCCGTCGCGAAGGTCGAGCCGGTGAAGGTCGAGCCCGCACCTGTCCCCGTCGCGAAGGTCGAGCCGGTGAAGGTGGCGAAGGTTGTTCCTCTGGTGCTGAAGCCGCCGAAGGGCTCGAACCTGAGCGCGCGCCTCAAGAAGCTCGAGACCCGGCTGGAAAAGGCGATCGCCGCGGGCGGGGGTGTCGAGCTGTATTCGAAGCAGGTCAAGAAGATCCAGGCGCGGCTCGCGGAGTCTGGCCTGACTGACGATGAACGCGATCGCCTCGAGTCAGCCGTCTCGCGGCTCGAGCAGAGCACTGATTTTTGAAACGGAGAACGTCATGACCCTTTCCCTTGGCCTCGCAGTCCTCGTCAGCGTGCAGGCAGCAGCTCCCGGTGACACCTGGGTGGTGTTGTCGCGCCGTTCAGGGGTGCCCGCGCCCAGGGCGATGGAGCTGGCGGTCGCCGTCGCCTTCCACCTCGGCTCGACCGGCATTCCCACCTCGACTGCGGTGGATGATCTCACGAAGTGCAACGGCAAGAAGCCGTGCCTGATCGACCTGGGCCGGAAGAAGAAGGTGCCGGCGATGGTGTTCGTCGAGGTGGGTACGGTGCTCGACGAGGCCTTCGCGCGCGCCGAGGCGGTCTCCATCGAAGAAGATGGCAAGAGCGTGGGGCTGGCTGAGGTCGAGGGCCGGCTCGAGTCGCTGACCGAGTCGCTCAAGGCGCGGCTCAGCGTCTCGCTTGTTCCCCCGCTCCGGACCTTGCTCGGGATTGCGGCGCCCGTGGTGGTCGTCGCGCCTCCGCCCACGCCGATGGTCGAAGCGCCCCCCCCGCTGCCGCCCCTCGAGCCGCCGCCCGCGGTGGTCGTCAAGGAGCAGCCGAATCCGAGCAAGCCCTTCTTCACCACCACGCGCGTGATCGGCCTCGTGGTCGCGGGCGCAGGCGTCGGCACGTTGATCGCGTCGGGGGTCTTCGGAGGCAGCGCGGCGGGTGCCGCGGGTCAGCAGACGCAGCTCTGTCCTCCGGGTCAGCCCTGCAACAACCCCGAGGCGTACGCGGCGTACAACTCGGCGGCGGCTGCCCAGAACACGAGCCTCGTGCTGCTCGGCGTCGGAGCGGGCCTCGCGGCAGTGGGCGTGGTCGTGATGCTCATTCCCTCGGGCGATGCGCCGGCAACCACCGTGTCGATGGTCCCTCTCCCGGGTGGCGCGGCGGCGAGCATCAGCGGCTCGTTCTAAGCGGCTCGAGGTCTGCGCAGAGGGCTTGGCCACCGTTCCCCGCCAAGCGGGGCTCACGCCTCAGTCGAAACCCCGACGGACATGCCCAGGCCCGGGGTGTAGACCGCGAACGGTTTGGCATCGATGGGCGAATAGAGCACTGCGATCTCAGCGCCTTCCCGCGTATCGATGTCACGGGTGTTGCCCAGCAACGTGACCTTGCCATGCCTCGGTCCGGCGCTGCCGATGAACGCCACCTCGAGCAGCACGTAGGCGTTGCCCTGATTGTCAGCGGGCGCGGTCACCTTGCGCACCGTGCCCAGCGTCGCCGCGCCATCGCGGAAGAGCGTGGCCGCGCGGCCTGAGTTGAACAGCAGAGCGGCACCCATCAGCTCCACCAGCCCGCCGACCCCCAGCGAGATTCCCAGCGCCAAGCCATCGAGCGCGCCGAACTTGAGCCACATCATCAACAACAGGAGAGGGGTCAACGCCGCGCCGCCCACGAGCACGCCGAACGCGGTCTTGCGAGACTTGGCGAGGAACTTCTGGGCTGCGGCGACGTCGCGCGGCGGAGGAGCGAGCAGCTCTGCAGGGAGGGGCATGCGGCAGAAACTATCGCACCCGACCCGGTTTCAAGCGTTTGTCTGCGCGAAGGCGACCGAGGGCCGTCAGCGCAGTGGTCAACGCAGCGGCACGGCCATGGCGCGCGGCCACGACAGTCCTTCGACAAGTGCAGGAGGGCGGCACCGGCGGTGGCACGGGCGCCGGTACAGATGACGGTGGCACGGACGCCGGTACAGATGACGGTGGCACAGACGGCGGCATGGGCGGTGGCTCAGACGGCGGCATGGGCGGTGGCACAGACGGCGGCATGGACGGCGGTACTGACGGCGGCACTGACGGCGGGACAGTCGTCACAGCGTGCTCCGGCCGGGGTCCAGGCGCGAACCTGCAGGGCTGCGACCTGAGAGATCTCGATCTGAGCGGGCTCGACCTGAGCGGCGCCAACCTGAGCAGCGCGCAGGTCAGCAGGTCAGATCTGAGCGGCGCGAACCTCGCCTTGCGCCAGGTGGTGCACCATCACCGTTTTCAACCGAGCGTGCGCACCTCGGTGCACCGTCCTACGCCACCGTCAGAAGTTGTGATCGATGAGATCAGGTGGGATCCCCGGCTCAAGCTGGGCATCGGCGCGACCTTCTGAGGCGTTGAAACGCAGAAGGGAGGCGCTGCGTTTCCGCAGGCCTCCCTTCGATCAACACGAGCTGACGGTCAGTTGCAGGTCGCGGAGACGGTGGTGATGTGCGGGCAGTGCGTGGTGGCCGAGGCGGTGTCCGTCGCGGCGACGGTCAGGTGGTACATGCGGCAGGCGAAGCTGTTCCCGCTGGTGGTGCTCTGGTTGTAGCGCGCCGTGTTGGTCGGGAAGGCTGCGCACGCAGTGGTGCAGGCGGCCAGGTCAGTGAAGGTGCCAGCGCACTTGGCGATCGCGATGGTGCAGAAGCTCTCGCAGTTGGTGCCACAGGCGCCGTCGCCCGCGGGGCCGGCGTGCGGACAGTGCAGGGCGACATCGGTGGAGGCAGCGCCCGCGTGGTACGCACGGCAGCCCAGGCTGTTGCCCGAGGTGGCGCCGGCCATGCCAGCCGCGAAGGCAGAGCACGAACCCAGGCACGCGGCCTCGGTCGAGTACTGAGCGTTGGCGCCGAGACAGGTCGCCATCGCAGTGGTGCAGTACGAAGCGCAGGTCGGGGCAGCGGTGCCCGCGTCGGTGCCGCTGCCGGCGTCGGTCCGGGGGCCCGCATCGGTCCCTGCGTCAGTGCCCGTCATCGGGCCGCAGCTCCACAGCGACAACGAAAACACAGCGACGGCACCGAGAATCTTGTTCACGTGTGACTCCAAAGGTTTGAGTAAAGGCTGCGGATAGCTCGGATGAGAGAGCCCCACCAGCACGGAATGGTACGAGTCCCGAAGCCGAGCGGATCTCGCCGCCCCCTATTTCGATCAACCCTCTGTGGAGGCAGAAGGACAGCGCTGGCGCGTCGCGATGTTGCCTGAGCAGACCCTCGAGCGCGGGCCGCATGCTCTGCTGGCGCGCGCAGTCGACGACGCCGGCAACTCAGGAAAAGTGACGACCGGTTTCTGGTTCGAAAAGCTCTTGTCAGACCCGCCGTTGCAAGTGGGTTGTGGGTGTGACGCGGACTTCCCGCCCCCTCGTGGTTGATGGTGCCCGACGACAGCGTGGCCGCAGCCTGATCGTCGCTGAGCGCCGTGGGGGGCGGTGGGTCTCATGTCGAGCGCTGAGCCGCCCTGCGTTTTGAGTTGCCCTCTGCTACTCGAAGCCCACCAGCACGAACTGACACGCAGGGCAGCTGAAGATCGACCGCGGCACTCCGGTGAACGCCGAGCGACCCGTGCACCATCCGCCAAACCCGGGGAAGGACGCCACGTACTCGCCGCCCTCGAGCTTCCAGACCTCGCCCAGTGATTGGCCCGCGCCCGTGACGAGGTAGCGGCACTGCGAGCTCGCGCCGCGCATCAAGGTCACTTCGGTGAAGGGGATGAGGGTGCCAGGCCAGGTGGTGCAGGTCGAATCGGGCTCCACCTGCGCGGTGACGTTGAGCGCCGAACCGCAGGTGTTGCCCGACTGCGGGCACGTCGTGCCTGCGTCGCCGCACTCGACGCAATACGTGCCCAGGTTCACCGTGCAGGTGCGACCTGCTGCGGTGAGGGGGCATTCCCAGACGCATGACTGCGCGATGCAGCTCGAGCCCGCGTCGACTGCGGGGTTGCACCAGCGCGGTGTCGGCGGGGCTCCGCCCGCGCAGTGCGTGGCCTGCGTGCAGCCGCCATCGCGCACGCTGCCCGCGTCGAGACCGGTGCCCGGGCCAGCGTCTTGACCTGGCTCGAGGCCTCCATCCGGCTCGTCGACTGGTACGAAGCACTGACAGCCCAGGCCGACGAGCACAGCGCACAGCCACACCCCGCGAAACCGCATGGGGCCTTGTAGCACTTTGACCTGATGCACCTGGGGAGCGCCCCCGCGACGGTGCCTGCCTCTGGCTGCACCCCTCGTTGCCAGGTCGAGATGAACCAAGAGGTCAGAGAGCCAAGAGGGTTCTCGGCCCGGCTCGAGCTGCCGGATGCGTAGGCTGCAGCGCCTGCCTCGCAAAAACGAAGTGAGGTAGGCTCTCTTTCAGAAATGACACCCGCCGAGACCGTGGTGGCGCGCCTTGCTGAG
>JAYVFP010000171.1:0-12299 GCA_043773025.1 Archangium sp. | reverse complement strand
CGAGGAACAGGCCCGGCTCGCTGCCGAGGAACAGGCCCGGCTCGCTGCCGAGGAACAGGCCCGGCTCGCTGCCGAGGAACAGGCCCGGCTCGCTGCTGAGGAACAGACCCGCCTCGCCGCGGAAGAACAGGCGCGCATCGCGGCCGAAGAAGCGCGGCTCGCACAAGAGCGGGCACGCCTCGAAGCGGAAGCGCAGGCCCGACTCGACGCTGCCGAAGAAGCGCGTCAAGCGGAAGAGGAAGAAACCCTGCTGGCCGCTGCTGCGAAGGTTCGCCTCGCCGCTGACGAGCAGGCGCGGGTGGCCGCCGAAACCGCGCGCCTGGCGGAAGAAGAGCAGACGCGCACCTCAGAACGCGAACGCCAGGAGAACGAGTCGCGCCGTCGTCGCGCAGAAGCCGACGAGGCCGCGGAAGAGGAAGAACTTCACGCACGCGAAAGCCAGCTCCGCTCGTCGGAGAACGCCCGCGCCCGCGCTGATGACGACGCTCGCCTCGCCGCGGAAGCCGAATCGCGCCTCCAGGAGGAGAAAGAAGAGGAGGCCCTGCTGGCTGCCGCTCGAGCCGCCCGGCTGCGCGTGGAAGCCGCGCCGCCGCCCAAGCCTGATCAGCAGTCGCTGCTCGAGCGCATGAACGCTGCGCTCCGGCAGGCGACCTACGTCGGCCCCGCGCCCACCGCTGCGCCTGTGCGCCCGCGCGAAGAGAAGACCGACCCACACTTTGTCGTGCCCACGCAACTGCGTGAACCTTCGCCGGCGCCGTCTGCTCCTTCGTCGCCTTCACGAAAGCCCCTGATGCTGGGCGGTCAGGGCCAGGACGAGGCCGATCTCTGGAGCCTGGTGCAGCCCGCCAGCAGCTCCGCGCCCGCGCCGGGCGGCGTGCAGAGCTTCGAAGAGGCGCTGCGCCGCGTCGACTCGAGCCTCGAGGCCCTCGTGGGGCCCGCTTCGCCCGAACAAGAGTTTCTGGTCGAGCCGATCATCGAGGCCCAGGTCGTCTCGGTCGCGCCCGCCTCCACCATGAACTCGCGCATGGAGGATCTCGAAGGCAACGCCCCTTCCGACTCCGCCGAAGCGGCTCGGTTGCGCCGACAACGCCTGCTCAAGCGCGCCATGGAGAACCTCGGCTCCATGCCGTCGTCGAGCCCGTCGGGTGCGACCAGCAGCGCCGGCTCGGGCCTCTTCCCTGCGCCCGCTCCTTCCAGTCCCTCCCAGGGCAGCGGCGCGCCGCCGCAGCCCAGCGCCGCCGAACAGCAGCTCGCCGCGCAGATCGAAGCGCGTCACGCTCAGCTGAGCCGCAAGGATCTCTTCCTCACCCTGGGCATCGCGCCCACGGCCACCAAAGAGCAGGTGAAGAGCGCGTTCCTGAACCTCGCCAAGATCTTCCACCCCGACCGCTTGCCGCCCTCGCTCCCGCACCTCTCGCAGAAGATGAGCGCGGTGTTCGAAGGCATTCGTGAGGCGTACGAGACGCTTCACGATGAGACGAAGCGCGCGATGTGGCTTGCCAACCAGCAGAACAAGGCCCAGCCCACCAACACCCAGCAGGCCAGCGACCTCTTCAAGATGGGCGAGGTCTTCTTCAGGAAGCGCGACTACAAACAGGCCGAGCAGCACTTCGGCCGCTCACACGCGGTCGACAAGGCCGCCAACAGCCTCGCGGCGCAAGGCTGGTCCATCTACATGGATCCGACTCGCAAGCCCGAAGGGCCCGCCGCGCGCCAGATGATGCAAAAGGCGCTCACCATCGACCCCAACAGCGATCGTGCGCACTACCAGCTGGGGGTGATCGGCCGCGTGGAAGGCGATATGGAGAGGGCCGAGAAACATTTCCGCGAGGCTGTGCGCGCGAACCCCAAACACCTCGAGGCCAACCAGGAGCTGCGCCTCATCGAGATGCGGAAGAAGAAGGCCGACCCCAAGAAGGGTGGAGGCGGGTTCTTCGGCTGATCGTCGCGTTTTACCGGCCCAACCATCGAACGATGGCGGCCCGTTCGGTCTCGCGCAAGGTGACGAACTCCACGCCCATGCCCGGCGACTGGCCCGCTTCTGGGAAACGGCGAACCCAGGCCACGCGCGCCTGGGTCAACATGGGGCCCGCGCCGGGGACCTCGAACTGCAGCGAAAGTGACTCCCCCTGCTCCAAAAGCAGGTCGGATTTGAGAAAAGCGCCCCCGGTGGACACGTCGGCGGAGGTGAAGGTGAGGGTGCCAGCGCCGCTCGAATCTCTCGCTGAGAAGCGGGCCTGGAGGGCCGAACGTTCTTCTCTGCGCTGATCCGTTTCCATCAGATGTAGTTGAAACGTTGACACCCCGGTTCGCAAGACGAAACATCCGGCCGGTTCCCGTACGAAAGGGCGTTACCCCGTGGCGAAGCAGCACCTCCTGCTGGTCGATTCCGATGCGAAGAGCCTTCGCGTCATGGAGGTCAGCCTGAAGAAGGCTGGCTTCCAGGTGACGACGGCCATTCACGGAAAAGACGCGCTCGAGAAGGTTCAGATCAGCCCGCCGGATCTCGTGCTGTCCGAGACCCGCATGCCCGAGATGGATGGGCTCGAGCTCTGCAAGGTTCTCAAGAGCGACGATCGTTTCCGCCACATTCCCTTCGTCTTCCTGACCAATCAGAAAGCGGTCGAGTCGAAGGTGAGGGGCCTCGAGCAGGGCGCCGACGACTACCTCACCAAGCCCATCTACATCAAAGAGGTGGTCACTCGCGTTCGCATGATCCTCCAGAAGGTGGAAAAGGATCGCAGCGAGCGGAAGGAAACCAAGAACGGCTTCGTCGGCAACCTCTCCGACATGGGCGTCGTCGATCTCGTGCAGACTTTCGAGATCGGCCGCAAGACCGGCAGCATCAAGCTCGAGGGCGAGCGCGCCGGCGTCGTGTATTTCAAGGAAGGCCGCGTCGTCGATTCAGAGCTGGGCCGGCTGAGGGGCGAGAACGCCTTCTACCGGATGCTCAACACCTTCGAAGGCAAGTTCGAGGTGTCGTTCGTTCCCGTCGAGCGGCCCGAGCGCATCGAGGTCTCCACGCAGGGCCTGTTGATGGAAGGCATGCGCCGCCTCGACGAGTGGGGCCGCATGCTCGAGCAACTGCCCCCGCTCGAGACCATCTTCGAGCTCGATTACTCGCAGTTGTCGGATCGCCTGGCCGAGATCCCCGATGAAGTGAACGGGCTGCTGCGCCTGTTCGACGGCCGCAGAAACCTCTCGCGCGTGGTCGACGACTCCGACTTCGAAGATCTCGCCGCGCTGGGGATCATCTCGAAGCTCTACTTCGAGGGGTTGATCAAAGAAGTCGGGCAGCCTTCGATGGAAGGCGATCGCCCCCGCAAGCCCGGCATCGAGGAGTGGCTCAACACCGGCCCCGCACCGACGGGGGGCGAAGCGGTCGGTCCTCCCTTCGTCACGCCCGCAGGCACGCTGCCGCCCGCCGTTCCCGCGGTCGTTCAGTTGCCCGGGTTTTCGGTGGTCGACGAGATCGACGCCGCTGAGCCCGAGCTGCCGCCGATGCCGGTCCACGAAGAGCCGCTCGACATGCCGCTCGATCTGGCGCCCGTCCCGGTGCCGGCCGCGCCGCCTCCGGTGCTCTTCGAGCCAGAGCCCTCCACGTCGAAGGCCGACGTGCACAAGTTCGAGCCTCGCCCCCGCGGTTCGACGCCTTCTTCGCCGCCGATGCCGTCGAGCCCCACGCCCGATCCCGGCTCGCAGTTCCTGGTCGAGCAGCCGCCCCGCGAGCTGGAGCGCGCCCGCAAGCAGCTGCTCGACCAGTGGGCCTCCATCGAAGGTGAAGGCCTGCAGACCAGCTCCTCCTGGGGCGCGACCTCGGGTTGGAACAAGTACGAGCCGCGCAATTCGCCTGCGCCGCAGCCGCCCGCCCGGCCCAGTGCGCCGCCCGTCTTCGGAGGCGCCGCGCTGGAGCGCCGCGAGCTCCCCCAGCCGCACGCGCCGCGTCCTGTCGCGCCGCCTGTTTCGCTGATGCCTCTGCCGCAAGAGGACCTGGTTCCGATCGAGCCGGTCTCCGAGACGGTCACGGCCGGGCCCCTGCCTGCGCCCATTCCCACGCCGCCGACGCCGCCGCCGATGGCTGCCGTCACCCGGCCCGCGCCGCCCGCGCTGTTTCCGCCGCCTCTCGCTCCGGCGCCGCCCTCCGTCACGGTCACCCCGGTGGGCAAGCTGACCGCTCCCAAGCCGTTGCCGCCTGCGCTCGAAGATCAGTTTTTTGGCGACACCGAAGGCAAAGGCTCGCAGCCGCTCTCGATCGAGAACCAGATCCCCGTTCGTGGAAATCGCACGTGGGCGATCGTGATCATCGCGGGCCTCGCGCTCGGCATCATCGTGGGCATCGTGATGGCCAGCAGCGATCCTGACGCAGTTCCCAGCGAGGTCGATGCCGGTGTCACGGTCGTGATCGCGTCGGATGCGGGCGACGAGACGATCGATGCGGGCCAAGCCCTCGCGCTGGTGCCCGACGTCATCGAAGACGCAGGCGAAGAAGACTCCGGAACCGAAGTGGTGGTCGCGCCGGTCGATGCCGGTGCGGCCCTCGCCGTGGTCATCGCCCCGAAGGATGCGGGCGTCGCGGTCGGAAACCTGGTCGTCGATGCAGGCCTCGCCGTCAAAGATGCCGGCCTCGCAGCGCCTCCCGATGGGGCGTTGGCCAGGCTGGTGGAAGACGCGAAGGCCGCCCTGGTCGGTCAGAAGTACCGCAAGGCCGTGCAGCTCTACCGCGAGGCGCTCAAGCTCTCGCCCGATGACGGTCAGCTGCGCTCTGGCCTGGGCATCGCCTTGGTGATGTCCGACCTTGGCTACAAAGAAGCCATTCCGTACCTCAGGGACGCCGTGAAGCAAGACGCCAGCAACTCTCAGGCGTGGTTGGCCCTGGGCATCGCCTTCCAGAACCTCGGCCGTGACGCGGAAGCGAAGATCCCCTACCGCGAGTTCCTGAAGCTCAAGCCCCGTGGCTCCCAGGCTGACGAAGTGCGGGCAGCCCTGGCCGGCATCCCCTGACTGAGATCGACTCGGTACGCCGGCAAGGTTAGAGCAGACGCGTGCTGTGCTTGGGTATCGAGACGTCGTGTGACGAGACGGCCGCCGCGGTGGTTCGCGATGGCCGGGTCGCGCTTTCTGACGTGGTGTCGACGCAGATCGACATTCACCGCCGCTGGGGCGGCGTCATCCCCGAGCTGGCCAGCCGCAATCACCTGCTGCAGGTGATGCCGGTCATCGACGAAGCGCTCAGCCGGGCGAAGCTTGCGCTCACCGATCTCGACGTCATCGCGGTGACCTCGGGCCCCGGGCTGCAGGGCGCGCTGTTGGTGGGCCTGCAGGTGGCCAAGTCGTTGAGCCTCGCCACCGGCCTGCCGCTGGTCGGCGTCAATCACCTCGAAGGTCACCTGCTGGCGATTCGCCTGGCGCCCGATGCGCCCGAGCCGCCTTTTCTCGGACTGGTGGTCTCGGGTGGGCACACCACGCTCTACGAAGTGCCCGCGTTCGGCACGTACAAGAAGCTGGGCACCACGCGCGATGACGCGGCCGGTGAGGCCTATGACAAGGTGGCCCGGTTGCTGGGGCTCCCCTATCCGGGTGGGCAGCCCATCGACGAGCTGGCGCAAAAGGGCGACCCGAAGGCCATCGCGTTTCCCCGCGCGCTGAAAAGCCACGAGGTGCCCGACTGGAGCTTCTCAGGCCTCAAGACCGCGGTGCTCAACCACGTGCAGCGGCACGGCGTGCCCCAGGGTCAAGCGCTTGCTGATCTCTGCGCTTCGTTTCAGGAAGCGGTCGCCGATGCGCTCACCAGCAAGGTGATGCTGGGCGCGAAGAAGGCCGGGGCCACGCAGTTGGTGCTGTGTGGCGGCGTGGCGGCCAACTCGCGCCTTCGCGGGCTCGCGCAGGAGCGGGCCGATGAAGCGGGTGTGACGCTCTACCTGCCTCCCAAACGGCTGTGCACCGACAACGGCGCGATGATCGCCGTGGCAGGTGCAGAGGCCTATCGGCGGGGCGTGCGCTCCGAATTTTCTCTCAACGCAGATCCTTCGTGGAGGTTGTGATGGCCGAGCACCCAAGGGACATGCTCAAGCGGTTGCACCTTCAGCCCAAACACAGCTGGGGTCAGAACTTCTTGTCCGACGACCGCGTGCTCTGCGAGATCGCCGAAGAGGCGATGCTGCGGCCCGGTGAAGCGTGCATCGAGCTGGGGCCGGGGCTGGGCCACCTCACGCGGTTTCTCCTCGCCACGGGCGCGAAGGTGACCGCGGTCGAGCGCGATCGCGACATGGTCAAGGCGCTCAACTCACTCAAGCTCGAGGGGCTGACGCTGGTCGAAGGCAACGCCGCTGAGATCGACTTCGCGAAGACGGCGAACGCGGATCAGGTGGTGGTGGTGGGAAACCTGCCCTACCACCTGTCGAGCCCGATTCTCTTCGAGGTGCTCGACCAGGCCGATCACGTCACCCGCGCCGTGTTCACCCTGCAAAAAGAAGTCGTCGAGCGTGTCGCCGCTGAGCCGGGCACGCGCGAGTCGGGCATCCTCACCGTGATGCTGGCGCTGCGTTTTCAGGTCGAGAACGCGTTCGAGGTGTCGGCCGACATGTTTCATCCGCCGCCGAACGTCGACTCCGCGGTGCTCAAGTTGACGCGCTTTCCCAAGCCGCGCGCCGAGGTGAAGAACGAGCTGCGGTTTCGCAAGGTGGTCAAGGCGGGCTTCGCGCAGCGGCGCAAGACGCTCGCCAATTCGCTCAAGACCGAAAAGACGCTCACCACTGATTGGGCCCCGGTGCTCGAGAAGGCGGGCGTCGATGGGTTGCGCCGCGCCGAGACGCTCACGGTCGAAGAGTTCGCTGCCATCGAGCGGGCCCTCGGCTAAGCCAGCAACATGCTCCGGCTGATGACGGCGATGGGTGTGGTGGGGTTGATGGGGTGTGGACTGTGCTCCGAGATCGAGACGTTTTACCGGGGCACCCGAAGCGGCACGCTGGTGGTGGCTGAAGATGGCCCCGGGCAGCAGGGCTTGCATCTTCGGCCCATGACCGGCCCGTGGGACGAGCGCACTCCGTTCTCGGGCGGGACCGTCTGCAGCGGCCCCAGCGTTGCGGAGGCTCGAGGTCAGGTGATCATCGCCTGGCTCTCACCCGATGACTTTGCCACCGCGGATGCGCGGTGTTCGCAGCCCGATGGCGGCGTGTTCGGCCCGCGCCCCGAGGCCTGCGCACCGGGGCCGAACGATCCACAAGTCAGCAAGACGTACACGCTGCCCACCTCAGGCTCGCTCGTTCATCAGCTGGAGCTGCTGGATCGGTAGACGTTTTCGTTCAGGTGCGCGTGCCGCTGAACCAGCTGCCTTTGCCAAGGCCGCGCGAGTGCGAGTACTCGCCCGACGTCCACGTCCACCCGTCCAGATCCCCGGTCATCTCGCGCAGCTCGTCGGGCAGATAGGTGCGCATCGAGCTCACCGTGCCGTCCCACACCGACGCGGCGAGCGCGATGGGGCTCAACCAGGTCAACGCAGCGCGTTCGAGCAGCTTGTCATTGGCCAGCGCGGGCGTGGCGAGAAGCGCCAGCAGGCCCACCGGAGCCATCGCTGCAAAAGAGAGCGGGTTTCGCACCAGCCCCTCCGCGATGAAGACGCCGGGCGCCTCGTGACAAGCCCCGCGCAGCACCTCGCGCGCGACGTTCGGAGGAAAGTGGTGGAGCGCGTTGATGATCACCCTGACGCGCCCCTGGCCCAGCGCCTCGGGAATCCGGGTGGCGTCGACCGGCTCACGCACGAAGCTCAAGCGCCGGTTGGCCGCGGTGAGCTGCTCCCACCGGTCGATGGCCGGAAACAGATCCGACATCAGGAAGTTCACGTCGTGGCTGCGCTTGACCATCGCGGTGCACAGCACGTCGGCCGGGGCCCCCGCGCCTGAGCAGAGATCGAGGATCTTCGCGGTACCTGCGCTCTGTAGACAGCGGGCGAGGGGGGCGACGAGGCCATCGAGCATGTGGCCCCAGCGCAGCGTGTAGCTGAGCGCCTCGACGAGCGTCTCCCTCAGCGCAGCAGGCGCCCAGGGTGCATCGTTGAACTCGAAGAGCTGGAGACGGGGCAACGGCCCGTCAGTCCATCGGGTGGAGCTTCCTGAGCGCCGCGATGACTTTTTCACGCGCGAGGGTCTTACGCGGTTGGTGCGGTGGCGGAATTGGCTTCTTTGGGGATGCCTGCTCGACCGCGGCCTTCGCGCGCGCCAAGACTTTCGAGGGGATCTTCACCTGGCGCTTCACGTGTAGCGCTTCTGGGCGATCGCCCGCAGCAGCCCACCGTTCGACTCGAGAAACCTTCGGAACTCGCCCTCGTCGAGGCGCATGCGGCTGAGCACGCCGTGAATGAGTTCGTCGACCGGCCGGGCATCGGCCTTCTTGAGCTCCATGGCGATCTTCAGCATCGCCACGCCGTAGAGCGGGCTCGCGACGAGCTCGCTTTCCACTTGCTGTGCAGCTTCCAGGGCGACGACCCTCGACTGCTTCCCCCGCGAGATGGCCATCACATGACCATACGTGACGTGACATGACTGGTCAACAAACGGCTTGATCTTGCTCGCCTTTCCGCAAGTTCCGTTGCGTAGGGAGGTCTTCTTGTGGTTGTGTGCCGCACTCATTTCGGGCCGGTAAATCGGCCCTGGCGCGCATGAAACTGGACCATCGCTACATCGTCGTCGAGGGTCCGATTGGTGTCGGAAAGTCCTCGCTCACCAACATCGTTGCCGAGCGATTTCAGGCTCGCCGCGTGATGGAGGTGGTCGAAGAGAACCCCTTCCTGGCCAACTTCTACGGCGACCGCGCGAAGTACGCGTTTCAGACGCAGATGTTTTTCCTGCTCTCGCGCTTCCGCCAGCAACAAGAGCTCTTTCAGCAAGACCTGTTCGCGAAGGTGACGGTCAGCGACTACCTCTTCGCCAAAGACCGCATCTTCGCCGCGCTCACGCTCGACGAGAACGAGATGGGGCTCTACGAGCGCATGTTCGAAGCGCTGGGGCCCCGGGTGACCAAACCCGACCTGGTGATCTACCTGCAGGCGCGCATGGACGTGCTGCTGGCGCGCATCAAGAAGCGGGCGCGCGACTTCGAGCGCAAGTTCGACGTGAGCTACCTCGAGTCGCTGTGCAAGTCGTACAACGACTTCTTCTTCCACTACACGGACACACCGTTGCTGGTCGTCAACACGTCCGACATCGACTTCGTCAACAACCCGGAAGACCTGGAAAACCTGATGCAGGTGATCCGGCAGACCAAGAAGGGGACGGTGCACTATCAGCCACTCCCCAGCAGGAAGTAAGAAGGTCAGTTAGGTGTAGGTCGGTATGGCCCTGGTCGACGGCGACTCGAAAGAGCGGCGAAACGACAGCCACTTCAGGGCATCACTCGCAGTCCACAGAAGCAGGAGGTGAACCGTGAAGAACCAGGTCACCATCCACACGCTCAAGAAGTTGAAGACCGCAGGTCAGAAGATCTGCATGGTCACCGCGTACGACGCGACGTTCTCCCGGCTCTTCGATGAAGCAGGCGCTGACGTGCTGCTCGTCGGAGATTCCCTCGGCATGGTGGTTCAGGGTCACGACTCGACCCTGCCCGTGACGATGGATCAGATGGTCTACCACTCCCGGGCCGTCACCCGCGGCGCCAAGCGGGCGCACGTGGTCGGCGATCTGCCGTTCATGAGCTACCAGAACTCCATCGAGGAGGCAGTCGCCAACGCAGGCCGGCTCGTCGCCGAAGGTGGCGTGGGCGGCGTGAAGCTCGAAGGCGGCGCTGAGTTCGCCGACGTGGTCACCCGCATCGTGCGCGCCTCGATCCCCGTGATGGGTCACCTGGGGCTGACGCCTCAGTCCATTCACAAGATGGGCGGCTACGTGGTGCAGGGCCGCGATGAAGAGACCGCGCGCAAGCTGCTCGACGACGCCGTCGCGCTCGAGCAGGCCGGTTGTTACGCGCTGGTGCTCGAAGGCGTGCCGCTCGAGCTCGCCAAGACCATCACCGCGCGGCTCTCGATTCCCACCATCGGCATCGGCGCAGGCAAACACTGCGATGGTCAGGTGCTCGTCTGTTACGACCTGCTGGGCCTCAACCCGCACTTCAAGCCGAAGTTCGTCAAGCACTACGCGATGCTCTCGAACGACGTGAACGGCGCCGCCAGGGCGTTCTTCGACGAAGTGCGCACGGGCTCGTTCCCCGACGAAGACCACTCGTTCCGCAGCAGCACGATGCGCTTGGTCGCTTCGAACCCCGACGTCGAGACGACCGAGCGGGATGAGAAGCACAGCGTGTTCGGCGTTCCGGTCTGACCCGTGCCCAATCCCGTCATCTGGAAGACGCCGGGTGAGGTGCGGGCCTGGGTGAAGTCGGTGCAGCAGCGCGGTCAACGGATCGCGCTGGTGCCCACCATGGGCTTTCTGCACGAAGGCCACCTGTCGCTGATGCGTGAAGGTGGCAGGCGCGCCGACGTGGTGGCCGCGTCGATCTTCGTGAACCCCACGCAGTTCGGGCCGAAAGAAGATCTCTCGACCTACCCGCGTGACGCACAAGGTGATCTTTCGCGCTGCGGCAGTGCGGGCGTCTTCGGGGTGTACATGCCCGAGCCCGCCGCGGTGTACCCGCCTGGCTACCAGACCTACGTGAACGTCGAAGAGGTCAGCCGGGGGCTCGATGGCGAGAAGCGCCCGGGGCACTTTCGCGGCGTGGCGACGGTGGTGGCCAAGCTGCTGGCGCTCTTCCGGCCCGAGGTCGCGTTGTTCGGCGAGAAGGACTACCAGCAGTTGCAGGTGATCACCCGACTGGCGGCCGATCTCGACCTGGGCGTGGAGATCGTGGGCATGCCCACCATTCGCGAAGAAGACGGCCTCGCGATGAGCTCTCGCAACAGCTACCTCTCGGCCGACGAGCGCGTTCGTGCGCTGGCCTTGTCACGCGGGTTGTTCGCAGCGCAGCAGCAGGCGGCGGCGGGAGAGCAAGACGTCTCGAAGCTGGTGGCCCTCATTCGCGCTGAGCTCGAGCGCGTGCAGGCCCGCGAGGACTACGTGGAAATCGTCGACGCGAGCCACCTCACCAGCCTCAGCACGCTGCAGAAGGGCGTTCCGGCAAGGGCGTTGATCGCCGCCTTCGTGGGCAAGACCCGACTCATCGACAACAGGGCGCTCGAGCTGGGCTGAAAGCGCTCTCGACATTCAGTAGCCATTGTCGCAGACAGGGTGTGCATGGCCGAGAAGCCCAACGCAGACGAGAAGCTCATCTGCGAGAACCGCCGAGCGCGTTTCGACTACCAGATCGATGACACCATCGAGGCGGGGCTGCAGCTCACGGGCAGCGAGGTCAAGGCGCTGAGGGCCGGTGAAGCCAGCCTGTCAGACTCGTATGCGCAGCCCGAGCGGAACGAACTCTTTCTCTGCAACGCCCATATCGGGGCGTACAAACCCGCCTCGTTCTTCAGCCACACTCCCATCCGGAAGCGAAAGCTGCTGCTGCACCGGGTCGAGATCGACCGCTGGGCGACGAAAGTGAAGGAGCGCGGTTATTCGATTGTGCCGTTGCTGATGTACTTCAAGAACGGCAAAGCCAAGATCCGCCTCGGGTTGGGCAAGGGCAAGACAGGCCTCGACCGCCGCGACACGATCAAAGACAGAGAAGCCAAGCGCGAGATGGATCGCGCCATGCGCAGACGGTGACGAGACGTGAGCGACCGGAAAGTCAAAGAGAAGAAGGACCGCGTGCTGGAAGCCCTCGAGCAGGGGATGACGCAGATCCACCTCGACGCGCGACGCCCCGGGGTCCTCGTGCCGGAAAAGTTCCGCACCGAGCACCACCTGGTGTTGAACATCTCGTACCGCTTCGACCCGCCCGATCTCTCAGTCAGTGAGTGGGGCGTGCGTCAGACCCTTTCGTTCGGTGGCAGCCGCTTCACCATCGGCGTGCCGTGGTCTTCGCTGTACGCGGTCGCCTCTCTGGCCACGCGTGAGTTCTGGATGTTCCCAGACGACCTGCCGCACGAGCTCGCCGATGCCGCGACCGAGAAGGTGCAGTTGCCGCTCTCCGATGCCGAGCCTCCTGAGAAGGTCGCTCGCGCGGTGCTTCGTGAGGTGGTGCTGGAGAAGCGGTCTGATGACGATGAGGGTCCTCCGGAGGCGCCGACTGCGCCGCGCCGGGGTCACCTTCGCGTCGTGAAGTAGAACCGAACAACGCCGTTCGCTCGCGGGGTTGATCGAAATAGAAATGACTCCAATCACCGGTCTCCCCGAGCGCAGTCGAGGGGGCACTTACCGCCCGAAGGCGAGGTAATCCCT
>JAYVFP010000170.1:0-12320 GCA_043773025.1 Archangium sp. | reverse complement strand
ACGTTTCGTGCTCGTCGGCTCACTGGCCGCGACGGGCCCATCAGTCGGCGGCGTGCCGCGCGTCGAGGAAGATTCGTTCGCGCCGCAGGAGTGGTACGGCGAGTCGAAGGTCGAAGCAGAGAAGATCGCGTTCTCGTATTCGGACCGGCTCGAGGTCACCTGCTGCCGGCCTGCGCGCATCATCGGGCCCGGCGATCACGAGAACCTCACGTTCTTCAAGCTGGTGAAGAAGGGCATCGTGCTGCGCCTGGGGGGGCCTGAGCGGAAGTTGTCGTTCGTCGACGTGGAAGACGTGGTCGATCAACTGCTGCTGCAGGCAGACCTCTCAGCGGCCGTGGGTGAGTCGTTCTTCTCGGCGTCGGATGAGACCCAGACCGTGGAAGGGCTGATGCGGATCGTCGGTGAGGTGCTGGGGCTCGAGCCGCGCACCGTCTACGTGCCTGAGCTGGTGCTCACCGCGTTGGGCAGTGCCGCCGACCTGATCACCAACGTGAGCGGCCGCAAGCTGCCCCTGAATCGAAAGCTCGCCCGGCAACTGCTCGCACCTGGGTGGACGTGCAGAATCGACAAGGCGAGGCGCCTGCTGGGTTACGCGCCCAAGCGCACCATCGAAGAGTCACTGCGAAGAAGCGCAGAGAGCTACCTGCAGCTGGGCTGGCTCTGACCAACAAAACGAAACCAAAAATGAAAACGAAAGAGCTCCCTCTCCCTGAGGGGGAGAGGGTTGGGGAGAGGGCTGTCTCCTCTGCTTACTGACCGCTCGCCAACCGGGTGAACGAGTCGGTCACCTGCGGCTGACCGTCGTTGTTCGTGTCGGTCCACTCGTAGAGGTACCAACTGTCGGTGTACGCGCTGCGGGCGGGCAGCATCACGTTGGCCCAGTACCAGGCCGCCGCCTGCGTGCCGTTGCCCGGGCTGCACAACCCGTACGCCACCAGCGCCAGCGTGCCCGACGCCGGATCGATCGCCAGCTCCACGAGGAACACGTCGTTGTGCGCACCACCGGTGCCACCATCAGAGAGCGGCGCCGCACACGCCGACTGCAACCGCGTGACGAGGATCGGGTCGGCCATGCCCGCATCAGGTGCGAGGCGCTGCTTGAAGTAGAACTCGGTGCCCGGGGTGTTGTTCGAGAAGTACACCTTGGTCACCTTGCGCGTGCGCTCCAGCCACTTGACCGGCAGGTTGGGAAAGGGGCCCCCGGCCGTCACCACCGTCGAGCCGCCGCCCTGCAGCAGCGCGCCGCCGTCTTGATCCACGAACGCGGGATCGTTGTCGTCACCGAACGTGATCGTGGTGGTCGCCGAGCAGTACTGCGTGATGGTCGACGCGAGCACCGTGGTCGCCGCGTTGTCGAGCGGAATGCCGTCACGAATGGCCACCACGTTCCGGTTGGCGCAGAAGTTCGGGAACACCTTCGCCTGGCAGCGTGTGCCGTCGCAAAACTGATCGACCCCACACGCCACGCCGCACGCGCCGCAGTTGGTCAGCGTGGTGGTCGAGCGGCAGTCGCTGTTGCAGCACGTCTGGTTGGCGCCGCACGCGCGGTTGCACGCGCCGCAGTTGTTCTCGTCGGCCTGCAGGTTCTCGCAGCGACCGTTGCAGCACGCTTCGTTGTTACCGCACGGAGCGTTCGCCCCACACGCACCGACGCAGGTTCCGTTCTGGCAAACCGTGCCCGCGGCGCACTGCGTGTCGCTGGTGCACATCTGGCACGAGTGGTTCGGCAAGCAGACACCCGACGGGCAATCCGTGCCCGTCTTGCAGCCCTGCTCGCAGCGGAAGTCAGGGCGGCAGTACTGGCCGGTGGGGCAATTGTCGGTCGCGCCAGGCAAGCAGGCGACGCACGCGTTGGTGGTGGTGTTGCAACGAGGCGTCGCACCGCCACACTGCGCGTCGGAAAGGCACTGCACGCACTGCTGCAGGTGACACACGCCGCGGGGGCAGTCGGTGTTCGAAAGGCAGCCCACGCAGGTGTTGCTCGAGGGATCGCACACCGGCCGGCTCGGATCGCGGCAGTCAGCGCCCGTCGTGCACTGCACGCAGTTGCCGGTGGCGGGGTTGCACACGGTGAGCGGCACGTTGGGGCACTGGGTTGCGTTGACGCACTCCACGCACTGACCGCGCGTCGCGTCGCACACGAGCCCCGAAGGACAGTTCGGGTTCTGCGCCGAGCAGCCCGTCACGCACGCGTTGTTGGTGCAGACCTGGCCCGCTCCGCACTGCGAGTCGATCACGCACGCGACGCAGCCGACGCCCGGCTTGCAAACGCCCTGGGGGCATCGATCGCCGTCGCCATTGCAGCCCGCTTCACACGCGCCGTTGAGGCAGACAAAACCGTCGGCGCAGTGTTCATCGACGACGCACGCGACGCAAATGCCGGTGTCGTCACACTTCATCGCTGCGGGGTTCGTGCAGTCCTGCTCGGTGGTGCAGGTGCCTGCTGCGACGTTGCAGGCGCAGCCGGAAAGAAACGCGAAGAGAGCGACGGCGAGCAGAGAGCGCAAAGACATGCCCGCCCTTTGTCCCTACATCGGCCTACCCGTCAAGTCCCCGGCAGCGCGGGCGTTTTCTCAGCCGCCAAGACTGACGCAAGGTCGATTGGCTTTGCGCCCATCGCGTGGAACCCGCCGTCGACGCGAATGAGTTCTCCGGTGGTCGAGGGCATCCAGTCAGACATGAGCACGCAGGCGGTGCGCGCGACGGCGTCGAGGGCCGCGTCACTGCGCGCGTCCCAACCCAGCGGCGCCTGCTCACCCCAGGTGTTCTCGAGATACTTGAAACCGGGAATGCCCTTGGCCGCGATGGTGGCGATGGGGCCCGCCGCGAGCGAGTTCACGCGGATCTTCTTCGGGCCGAGATCCCTCGCGAGGTAGCGAACGATCGCCTCGAGCCCCGCCTTGCAGACGCCCATCCAGTCGTAGAGTGGCCAGGCCTGCGTAGAGTTGTCGAAGTCGAGCGTGACGATGCCGCCGCCCTTGTCCATCAACGGCGCGAGGCACGCAGCCAATTCTTTCAACGAGAAGGCCGAGACACGAAACGCGTTCTGCACCGACTCCCAGGGCGTGGTGAGGAACTTGCCGCCCAGCGCGTCTTCGGGCGCGAACGCGATCGCGTGCAGCACGCCGTCGAGGCGGCCCCACTTCGCCTTCACCGCGTCATGCAGCTTGGGAAAGTGCTCGGGGTTGGTGACGTCGAGCTCGAGCACCTCGGGCACGGGGTTCAGCTTCCTCGCGGTGCGCTGGGTCAACGACATCGGCCGGCCGAAGCTGGTGAGGATCACCTCGGCGCCCTGCTGCTGCGCGAGCTCGGCGACGGAGAACGCGATCGACTGCGGGGTCAGCACACCCGTGATGAGGAGCTTCTTTCCCTGGAGGAGCATGCGAGTCGTCTACCCCAAGCGGTGCCGGGGCTCGCCCAAATTTCTTAGACGCTCGCAGCGAGCAGCGAGACACGCGCTTCAGCGGCCAGAGCGCGAATCTGACTGATCCAACCGTTGAGCTCAGCGACCGCGGGCCCTGCTTTCAAACGGCCCGTAGGTGATGGATATCGGTACGCAGTCGCGAATGCGGAAAGCGGACCGAGGTGCTCCAACTTTGCGCGCCAGAGATCACCTTCAGGGAGGGCTGCGACCAGCGCCGACAGGTTGTGGTCAGCAGTCGGGTAAAGGCCGCGGTGAAGCCGAACAGCCTTGATGAGCTTTTCCGCCGCCTGCTGGAGGTGGAACGCAGCAAAACGAACGGGTGGATCTTGAGCCAGGCGCGTTGCCGCCTCGAGTTCACCCTCCACATCGTCGAGAAACGCCCCGATGACGAGCGGGTCAGGCCTCGGCGCGTCAGATGGCATAGACGACCACGCCCTCTGTCGCGACGATCTGCGCGAGGGTGCCAAGCGAACGCCTGCAGCGATCGAAGTCTGATTTTGTGATCGGGAACAACTCGACGCGCTTGGCGTGAAGATCTCGGAGCCGCCCCCAAAGAGGCACGAGGTCGAGGTCTTCGGCGCTGGCCGTGTCAGGGAGCACGGCCAACAGATCCCAGTCGCTCTCCGGGCGTGCGGTTCCACGTGCACGGCTGCCAAAGAGCCAGATCTCAAGCGGGTGCAACTCATCGACGATGCGCTTGAGGAAGTCCTCAGGGACGATCGGCGGGGCGGCGATTGCGGTGCTCACACCCGAACTATAGCCGCTGCGCGATCAGCAGACCACGCGGGCTCCGCCTCACTCGCCCGCGCGGAACGTCAACGAAAGGCCGAACGTCCAGAACGAGCCGCCCAGCGGCTTGGCGAGCGGAATGGTGTTGCCCGGCACGTCGCGGTTGTTGAAGTCGAGATAGAACTTGTCCCAGTTCAAGAAGACGCCGCGCACGAACAGGCCCAAGCCAAAGTAGCGCGCAAAGAAATAGTCGACGTTCGCGCCCCACTCGAAGAGCAGCCCGTCCATCCCTGTCGGTGCGCCCGCCTGCGCAGTGGCGCCGCCGACGATTCCGTAGCCCACGCCGAAGAACGTGCTCGCGTCGAGACCGATCGGCCGCTTCTCTTTCTTCATGAAGAACAGCTCGAGTGGGTGCCAGGCCACCTTGCCGATCACCATGCCTCCGCCCCCGCGAGAGGCATCGAACAGGCTCCACCCGGTGGCGGTCAGGTCAGCGCCGACCGAGGCGTGCCCGAGGATGTTGTAGGCCGCGCTCAGAGAGACGGTGTGCGTATTCTGAAGCGAATCTTTGAAGAGGCCGGCATTGGTAGGGCCCACCCGCAGCCCGTTACGCCCTTCATCCGCGCCGAGCTTGGCCTCGTCGATTGTCCAGACGCCCAACGGCCCGTACTGAATCTGGAAGTTGAATCCCCCGTTGGAGAAGTGCGGTGGGTCAGCCCACACTGCCAGCGGAGCCAGGGCGATCAATACGGCGATCAAACGAATCATGGAGCAGCGTCCCTTCACCGAATAAAAGAATCCAGCCATGCCGACTCTGTCCGACTCATTCCTCACCGGCGCCAACATCGATTTCATCGAAGCGCTCTATAGCCGTTTCCTGGCAGACCCCAACAGCGTCGACCAGAGCTGGAAAGAACTTTTCAGCACGCTCCAGCGCGAAGGCAAACCCCTCGTCATCGATGGGCTGACGTTGCCGGCTCCGAAAAGGGGCAACGGGTACGTCAATGGAGGCGCCAACGGCAAGGGCGCAAGCGACATGGCGCTGCAGTCGAAGGTCGACCAGGCCATCATCGCCCACCGCCTGCGTGGTCACCTCGTCGCGCAGCTCGACCCGCTCGGCACGCCGCGCCCGAAGCTCGAGCACGTCGCCGACATCGGCATGGTGTCCGACACCCATTTCACCGACGAGGAGCTCGACACCCTCGTCTCGCCGCTCGACACCTTCTCAGAGCCCCGCGTGCCGCTGCGCCGGGTGATGGAGCGCATTCGCCGCACGTACACCAACCACATCGGCGTCGAGTTCATCCAGATGTACGCGTCGGATCGCCGTCGCTGGCTGCTCAACCGCATGGAGTCGTCCGAGAACACCACGCAGTTCTCGCTCGAAGAGCAGACGCAGATTCTCCGCAAGCTGACCGAAGCGGAGACCTTCGAGACGACGATGGAGACGAAGTTCCAGAAGGTGAAGCGCTTCTCGGCCGAAGGCGGCGAAGTGCAGATCGCCATGCTCGACGCGTTCCTGGAACTGGGCGGCTCGCTGGGCGTGAAGGAGGTCGTGTTCGGCATGGCTCACCGCGGCCGCTTGAACGTGCTGACCAACATCCTGGGCAAACCGGCCGAAGAGATCTTCTCTGAGGTCACCGGCCCCACCGACCCCAAGCAGTACCTGAACCGTCACGACGTGAAGTACCACATGGGGTACTCGCGAGATCACACCACGCGTGGCGGCAACAAGGTTCATCTCACGATGGCCTTCAACCCTTCTCATCTCGGCTTCGTGCACCCCGTCGTCGAAGGCCGGGTTCGCGCCAAGCAAGACCGTGCGGGCGGCGGGCTGCCGGCGAAGAAGGCCGTGGTGCCCTTCGTCATTCACGGCGACGCGGCGTTCGCGGGCCAGGGCCTCATCGCCGAGACGCTCAACCTGAGCGGCCTCGAGGGCTACGACACGGGCGGCACCATCCACCTCGTGATCAACAACCAGCTCGGCTACACCACCGACGGCAAGGATGGCCGCTCGTCGGTGTACTGCACGGGCCAGGCGGCGATGCTCGACATCCCCATCTTCCACGTGAACGGTGACGACCCCGAAGCGTGCGTGCACGTGATGCGCGTGGCGACCGAGTTCCGGCAGAAGTTCAACACCGACGTGGTGATCGATCTCGTCTGCTACCGCAAGTACGGCCACAACGAGGGCGACGAGCCCCGCTTCACCCAGCCCGAGATGTACTCGCTCATCACCGGCCGAAAGACCGTACGTGTGCTGTACGCCGAGGAGCTCGCCGCGAAGAACCGCTTGAGCGCAGAAGGCTCCGCGAAGCTGCAGCAGGAGGTGATCGCCGAGTTCATCGCCGCTTACGAGAAGTCGAAGACCAAGAGCCTCGTGCGTGATCCCGATCACCTGCACGGCATCTGGTCGAAGTTCCGCGGAGGCGCCGACAAGGAGACGCCGCAGACCGAGACGGGCGTCGATCTTCCGGTGCTCAAGAAGTTGCTCGAGCCGCTGGCGACGACGCCTGAAGGGTTCGTGTTGCACAAGAACGTGCAGGCGGTGCTCGACCGGCGGCAGAAGATGCTGCGCGACGAAGAGCCGATCGACTGGGGCACCGGAGAGAACCTCGCTTACGCCACGCTGCTCGAGGCGGGCTGGCGGGTTCGCTTGACGGGCCAGGACACGCAGCGCGGCACCTTCGCGCACCGTCAGGCGGTGCTGCACGATCAGAAGACGGGCAAGACCTTCTTCCCGCTCGGCGAGATCAAGCCGGGCATCGGCGAGGTGATCAACAGCCCCTTGAGCGAGATGGCCTGCATGGGTTTCGAGTACGGCTACTCCCTCGATTGCCCCGACGCGATCGTCGCGTGGGAAGCGCAGTTCGGTGACTTCGCCAACAACGCGCAGGTGATGATCGACCAGTTCCTCGCAGCCAGTGAAGACAAGTGGAAGCGCATGAGCGCGCTGACGCTGTTGTTGCCGCACGGCTACGAAGGCGCAGGCCCCGAGCATTCAAGCGCGCGCCTCGAGCGTTTCCTCGAGTTGGCAGCCGAAGACAACATTCAGGTCTGCTACCCCACCAACTCCGCGCAGATCTTCCACCTGCTGCGCCGCCAGGTGGTGCGCCCCATTCGCAAGCCGCTGGTGGTGATGAGCCCCAAGAGCCTGCTGCGTCTGGCTGCTGCAGCGAGCCCCTGGAGCGACTTCACCTCGGGCACCTTCAAGCGCGTGATCCCCGAGACCAACGCTCAGCTCGAAGCGGGCAAGGTGACGCGCCTGCTGCTGTGCAGCGGCAAGGTGTACTTCGATCTCATCGAAGAGCGCACCAAGGCAAGGCTCACCAACACCGCCATCGTTCGCGTCGAGCAGCTCTACCCGCTGCCCGAGCCCGAGCTGCGCGCGGTTCTTCAGTCCTACCCCGCACTCAAGGAAGTCTTCTGGGTTCAGGAAGAGCCGAAGAACTCAGGCGCGTGGCGGTATCTCATCGAGCCGCTCATGACGCTGACTGGAGAACTGAAGCAGAACCCGAAGCTCAAATACGTGGGCCGCCCTGAAAGCGCGAGCCCCGCCACTGGTTTCACCTCTTCGCACCAATACGAGCAGAAGCTGCTCGTCGACGAAGCACTGTCGTCCTGAAAGGCGTACCCGCACCATGTCATCAGTCGAGATCAAGGTCCCCGCGTTGGGCGAGTCGATCACCGAAGCGATCATCGGGAAGTTCCACAAGAAGGTCGGTGACACCGTCGCCGTCGACGAGCCCATCGCCGTGCTGGAGACCGACAAGGTCACCATCGACGTGCAGGCGGCCAGCGCTGGCGTGATCGAGAAGCTGCTCGCCGTCGAAGGCGCCAAGGTGAAGATCGGCGAAGTCATCGGCACCATCGACTCGTCAAAGGCGGCAGCGACTGCTCCCAAGCCTGTCGCCGCAGCGCCCGCGCCCGTCGCGGCGCCTGCAGCAGCCAGCAACGGCTCGAACATCACGCCCGTCGCGCGCGCGATCGCCGCCGACAAGGGCCTCGACCCGAACGCCATCCAGGGCACCGGGGTTCAGGGCCGGGTGATGAAAGAAGACGTGCTCAAGGCAGCGAGCGGCAGCAAGGCGCCTTCGTCGGGCACCACGCTCAACATCCCTTCGGGTGGTCGAACGGAAGAGCGCGTGAAGGTGACGCCGCTGCGCAAGCGCGTGGCAGAGCGGCTGCTCCAGGCCCAGTCGACCGCGGCGATCCTCACGACCTTCAACGAGGTCGAGATGACCAACGTGATGCGCCTGCGCAAGGAGTACGGCGAGAAGTTCGAGAAGAAGCACGGCGTGAAGCTGGGCTTCATGAGCTTCTTCGTGAAGGCGGCCATCGAAGCGCTGCGCACCTTCCCCGCGGTCAACGCGTTCCTCGAAGGCGACGAGGTGGTCTTTCACCACTACTACGACGTCGGCGTGGCCGTTTCGGGCAACCGGGGCCTCGTGGTTCCGGTGATCCGTGACGCTGATCAGAAGTCGATGGCAGAGCTCGAGAAGGTCATCTCGGACTTCGGCGCGAAGGCGAAGGCCGACAAGCTGCAGCTCAGCGATCTGCAGGGCGGCACCTTCACCATCAGCAACGGGGGCATCTTCGGCTCGATGCTCTCGACGCCGATCCTCAACCCTCCGCAGACCGGCATCCTGGGCATGCACAACATCCAGGAACGCGCGGTGGTGCGCGATGGCCAGGTCGTGGCGCGCCCGATGATGTACCTCGCGCTCTCGTACGATCACCGCCTCATCGACGGCCGCGAAGCAGTCCAGTTCCTGGTGCGCATCAAGGATTGTCTGGAGGCTCCCGAGCGGATCCTCATGGAGATCTGACCTTCGTCAGTCCCGATCATCGGGGGGGGCCATTGTCAGCGCGAATTCGGAGCGGTTAAACCTCGCACTGCCTTCCGGCTTAGGGAGTGCGGGGGGTCCCGTCGGTGTTCTTACAGACGGGTACTTGAGAAAGAGCAACGAATGGCTACCGGTACCGTGAAGTGGTTCAACGACTCGAAGGGCTTCGGTTTCATCGTGCAAGACGGCGGCGGTGAAGAC
The DNA here is from genome assembly GCA_043773025.1 of Archangium sp. Classification (GTDB taxonomy): domain Bacteria; phylum Myxococcota; class Myxococcia; order Myxococcales; family Myxococcaceae; genus Archangium_A. Next base: position 3,119 of record JAYVFP010000170.1, on the reverse strand, counting down.
GTCTTCTGCCACCACACCTCCATCCAGATGGATGGCTTCCGCACGCTGGCGGAAGGTCAAAAAGTGCAGTTCGACCTGACGAAGGGCCCCAAGGGGCTCCAGGCGCAGAACGTCAAAGCAGCCTGAAGAGTTAGAAAAGCTTTTGCTGTAGCAGCACCGCAAGGGCTCGGTCGGGGGACCGGGCCCTTGTTCTTTTGAGCGGACCCCACGTGTGGGATTGTGGCGACGGTTCCCCAAAGTGACGAAGACCCTCGGTAAGTACACGCTGATCAGAAAACTCGCGACGGGCGGAATGGCCGAGGTCTTCCTCGCGCGCGCCGACGGCCCGATGGGTTTCGCCAAGAAGTGCGTGGTGAAGCGCATTCTTCCGCACTTCAACGACGACCCGCGCTTCATCGAAATGTTCCTGGGAGAAGCGCGGCTCGCAGCCGACCTCAATCACCCGAACCTCGTGCAGATCTTCGACTTCGGTGAAGCCGACGGTCAGTACTTCCTGGCCATGGAGTACATCGACGGCGCGAACCTGCGCGTGCTCAACCAGGCCACGCGCCGGGTGCAGGGCCCGATGCCGCTCCCGCTCGCCGCGCGCATGATCGCGCTCGCCGCCGAAGGGCTGCACTTTGCTCACGAGCTGCGCAACGAGCAGGGTGAGTTCCTGAACCTCGTTCACCGCGACATCAGCCCCGACAACATCCTGGTCGCGCGCAACGGCTCGGTGAAGGTCGTCGACTTCGGCATCGCCAAGGCCAGCACCCAGCCGCACTTGACCAAGTCGGGAATGATCAAGGGGAAGATGGCCTACATGGCCCCGGAGCAGCTCGCCCGTGAGCCGCTCGATCGCAGAGCCGATCTCTTCGCGCTGGGCATCGTGTTCTACGAGCTGGTGACCGGGGGCATGCCGTTCGACGCCACCAGCGAGGTCAGCATCATCCAGGCGATCATGAGCCAGAAGCCGCTCGAGAAGCCGACGGTGTACCGGCCTGATTGCCCGCCTGACCTCGAGGCGATCGTCATCAAGTGCCTCGAGAAGGATCGAGACCGGCGCTACCCCTCGTGCGTCGAGCTACAGGCGGATCTCGAGACCTTCATTCGCAAGTCGGGAGAGACGGTGGGTACGCGCGAAGTGGCGCAGCTCGTCTCGACCGTCTTCGAAAACGAGGCCGACACCACCGCTCCCAACGCGGTGGTCAGCGGGCTCGACGCCACTGCGCCGGCTGCCAAGTCGAGGGAACGCATTTCTCCCCCTTCGCCAGTCGACGCTCATTCTAGCACCGGCATGTCGAACACCGCGCTGCGCTCAATCGAGGTCAACGCGGTCAAGCGCAGCCGCGCTCCCCTGTTCGTGAGCCTGGGCGTGGTGGCGATGGTGGTCGCAGCGGCCGGTGGCTGGTTCGCGCTGCGCCCCGACGTGGTGCCCGTCAAGCCCGTTCAGGTCGCCGTCGTCGATGCGGGTGCGGCCGTGGTCGAAGCGACGCCTGATGCGGCGGTGGTGATCGCGGTGGTGGTCGACCCCGAACCTGATGCAGGCCTCGTCGAGGAAGAGGTCGATGCGGGCGCTCCCGCGGTGCTGCGGCCCGTCGCTGTCAAGACCGGCAAGCTCGAGCTGCGCATCAGGCCCTACGCCACCATCTATCTCGACGATCGCCTGCTGGGAGACACCCCGCTGCCTGCGATCTCAGTGCCCGTCGGCAAACACAAGCTGCGGCTGGTGAACCCCGCCTTCGGCAAAGACGTCGAGCTCAACATCGTCATCAAGCCCGGCGAGAACGTCGTGAAGCACAACCTGAAAGACTGACCCATGCGCCTCGTCGGCCTGCTCGTGATCCTGCTGACCACCCCTGCGTTCGCTCAAAACGCCGAGGTCAAGAAGTACCTGAACACCGCCATCACCCTGTACGAGAACCTCGAGTACGAGAAGGCGCTCAAGCAGCTCAAGAACGCCAAGAACAGGGCCAGCGGGCCCGATGACGAGGCGAAGATCGCGCTGCTCGAAGGCGTGGTGCTCGCCGACATGGGCCGCGAAGAAAAGGCGCTCACCGCGTTCAAGACCGCGTTCTCGGTCGAGCTCGAGGCGAAGCTGCCCGTCGAGGTGTCGCCCAAGGTGCAGGCGGTCGCCGAGAAGGCGCGCGCCAACGTGCGCAAGATGCTCGCACCGCAGATCGAGGCCGCTCGCGCAGAAGAAGAGAAGCGCCTGGCCGTTGAGAAGCAGCGCGCCGACGAAGAAGCAGCAGCGAAGGTCGCAGAGCAGCGCCGCTTCGAGGCCGAGGAGCGCGCGAAGAACCAGCCGCCCCCCGCGGTCGTCGCGAAAGCCACGGGGCCTTCCGCACGTTCGCTCTCGTGGATCCCCGGTGTGGTCGGCCTCGCTTCGGCGGGCGTGGCGACCGGCCTGTTCGTCTCGGCGGGTGCAAAGCAGAGCTCTTTGCTCAACGGCACCGCGCCGCCCGAGCAGGCCATCGCCATTCGCGACTCCGGCAAGACGGAAGCGACGCTCGGCTACGTGTTCACCGGCGTCGGCGTGGCCGGTGTCGGCGCGGCCGTGCTCATGTTCGCGCTGGGTGGTGCGAGTGATGCGCCGGCGGTCAGCGCCGTGCCGCTGCAAGGGGGCGGGTACGTGGCGGTGAGCTGGAACCTCGATCTCGGGGGGGCGCGATGAAGAACCACACTGGCTGGATCATCGGTCTCGCGTTCCTCGCCGGCTGCGCCACCACGGGCGCGCTGCAAGTCCCCCGAGCGAACGCTGAAGGTCACGCGATTCAGCGCTGGGAACATTGGTGTCAGGACATCGACGGCGTCCCCACCAACGATCGCCTGCTGAAAGCCGGTGACGAAGGCTGGGAGCTGGTCTCGCTCACCTTCCGCCCGCCCGTCGTGCAGAGCGGGAACTCGGTCGGCGGCGGCGCGACGTACATGTGCTTCAAGCGCCCGAAGTGATCGCACCGTTCGCATCGAGCGCAGTCGAGATGCCACCTGCCGCGAGCAAAGGGAATCCCTCGACTTCGCTCGCAGGGTTTTACGAAATTGCGAACGGACACCGCTCATCCCGACAGGGTTGATCGAAATAAGGAGCGCCCACCGTTCATCCCGAGCGGAGTCGAGGGATTACCTCGCCTTCGGGCGGT
>JAYVFP010000169.1:0-12330 GCA_043773025.1 Archangium sp. | reverse complement strand
GTACCGACTCGCGCTCGTGCCGTGGATCCGTCCCACACTCATCGCGGGGTTCTGCTTGTGACGCGCCCAAGCATGCCGCGATCAGCGGCGTGGGGTTGATGGCGTAGCTCGTCAGAAGCCGGTGCGGTGGCGATCGCGCTGCTCTCGGCGAGCATCGCGCTCAAGGCTGTCGCGGTAGGCGGCCAGGGTGGTTGCGAGACGACGAGCGTGGGTGATGACGGTGTTCGCGCGCAGCACGCTGGCGCCGCGAGGGATGCCGTCGAGAGCGCCGTTGTAGAGCTCGGCGTAGGAGGCGAGGAGCGCTGCCTCGGAGGCGGAGAGCGCGGCTTCGAGGATGGTCAGCGCGGCCAGCTCGGGTGAGCGTTCGAGTAGGGGCGGGATGGGCAGGCGAAGACGCAGCTGTCTCACGGCTTCACCTCCTCGACGAGCGTGAGTGTCTCGACCGCGGCTTTGAGCGCCAAGTCGTCGACGATGTTCTGATTCCGCGCGTGGGCTTCCTTGAGCGCGGCGCGGAGCAGTCGCGACGCGATGCGCGGGATGCCGCGGCACACGCGAAAGAGCAGCTCGACGGCAGCGTCGGTCAGCAGCTTGTCGCGTGAGCCGGCAGCCTTGATGCCGTGCTCGACGAGGGCCTTGAAGTCATCGCGCTCGAGGGCCGAGAGCTGGACCTGCGCCGCGACGCGGCTGGCCAGCGGCGCGTGAAGCTGCATGCGCAGGCGCTGAGCGAGAGCCGGGAGGCCGACGAGCCAGAGCGCGGCCGGGCTCCTGGTGTCGAAGGCGAAGTTGAGGAAGCCGGACAGGTCCGCGAGGAAAATGTCGGAGAGGTGCTGGGCCTCGTCGAGCACGATGATGGGCACGGTGTGTTGCTCATCGAGGAGGCGGACCAGCTCCGTCTTGAGCGCCCACCAGAGCTGCGACTTGCGGTGCGCCGGCGAGAGACCGAGCTCGAGCGCGAGCGAGCGGTAGATGTCGAAGGGCGAGGCGGCCGTGTTGCAGAGGTAGATGACGCGGAAGTCGGGTGACGGAAGCTGCGAGCAGATGTTCCGGATGGCGGCCGTCTTTCCGACGCCGGCCTCCGCCGTGAGGACGCCGAGGCCCGGTTCCTCGAGGAGAGACTGGAAGCAGTCCTCGAGCTGGTTCAAGGCTCTCGTCTGACAGAAGAAGGAGCTGCCTGCGGCGTTGCGCGGGAGCGGGTGGTGGGTGAGGCCGAAGCGTTGACGGTAGGAGTCAGACCTCGGTCGAGTCGTCGGTTTCGTCATCTACGTCCTCTGGGGAGAGCGCGCCCGAGAGTGGGCGCGTGTACTGCTCGTGTTCGGCTTGAATGAGGGCGAGTGGGTCGAGCCCTGAGGGCAGCGACGGCGCAGCGGGCGCGCCGACATCTCGGCGGCGGGCGCGGCGCGCGTTGGCAAGCAGGTCCAGCGGCACGGTGTCGCAGACGAAGCGGTTGTTGACGAAGACGCGAGGCAACACGTCTTTGCTCACCGGGTCGAAGCGCAGCTCGACCCGCTGGCCCGTCAGCTCGGCGCGCACCTCGAGAAAGCGGCCGTCGAAGCGGACGGTGCCGTCCTTGCGCACTTTCCGGCGCTCGCGGTGGAGGAAGACTTCGTCGAGGGACTTGCCCACCTGCAGGGGGCGCAGGTGTTCAACTTGCTCGAGCCAGTGCTCGCGTGGTGCGCGGCCCGTCGTCTTGTGGATGCGCGCGTGGTACTCGACGCTGAGCCACGCATCGTGCTTCGCCACCAAATCGGCGAAGTAGATGGGTCCGTCGGCGAGCTCATCTTCGACTTCTTCGCGCCAGGTGCGATGCCAGCGCTCAATGACGCCCTTCGCCTCTGGGTCATCCGTCTGCGTGTGCAGCAGACGGATGTCCAACTCGGCGCAGATGGCCCGCAGAGAATGCGCCGTGTACGCAGGGCCCTTGTCGACGTAGTAGGCGCGCGCGCGGCCGTGGGAGAGCACCGCCTGCTTGAAACCGTACTCCTGGTCGACGGAGTTCTCCCCAGCGCCGAGCACGATGTAGCTGTGCGGCAGGTAGCGGGTCGCACTGTCGATTTGAGAGAGCAGAATGGCTTTTCGTTCGCGCCCCGCGCTGTCGATGACGGGGCGGTGGACGTGGAGGGCGTCTCCCACCCACAAGTCGCCGGCGAATTCGTGGATGAAGCTCCGGCGCTCCGCGCCGGGGCCGCGCAGCGGCCGCCGCGAGACGCCATGCGCCTTCAGCAGCCGATGCACCGTGGACTTCGTCAGCGTCCCTCGCTCGACCTTCTTTGCGCGCTCCAGCGCTCGGATGATTCTCTTCACCGAGCGTCGTGGCTTCTCTTGCTTGAGCCGGAGAATGAGGGACGCGAGCTCCTCTGTGATGGCGCGAGACTTGTCAGCATCGCTGCGTCGCTTCGGATGGAGCGCCGCGAAGCCGCCGCGCTGGTAGGCGTAAAACCAGTTATGCGGTGCTGCACATAACTGGTTTTCAGCGGAGCGAATTCTTATGCGGAGTCGACCTCGTCCGCTCGGGCCGGCTCGGTGTTGTTTCGCGCTGCATAATATTTCGCTTCGGGCGCACCATCAGCGAGGCAATGAGTTGGTCCGGTGGGCGGAAGCGACCCTTGCGAAGGGCTGGCGGCGTCACGGCGTTCAATGCGTCGAGTTTCGCCGTGGGATCGGCCCTCACGTACATCTCGGTCGTCTGCACGTTGGAGTGGCCAAGCCAGAGGGCGACCTTGCGAATGTCGCCGGTGGCCTGGAGGATCAACATGGCGCACGTGTGACGAAGCACGTGGGGAGAGACCCGCTTCTTCGCCAGCGAAGGGCATTTCTCCGATGCGAGCATCACGTGTCGGTCGAGGATGTACTCGAAGCCCGATCGGGTCATCGTCTGCCCGTGGGCATTCAGGAAGACCTCCGGCACCGCGGCCACACCGCGGACAGCCAGCCATGCCCGTACAGCCTTCGCGGTCTCCTTCCAGAGCGGCAGCACTCGCTCGCGGCGGCCCTTGCCAAGCACCCGGATCGACAACCTCGGTCCGAAATTCAGGCAGTCGAGGCGGAGCGAGACGAGCTCCGAGACACGAAGGCCCGCGGCGAAGCCGACATGCAGCATCGCGCGGTCGCGAATCCCGCTGCGAAGCCGAGGATCTGGGGTGTCGAGCACTGCTTGCATCTCGGCCAACGTCAGATGAGCGACGAGGCGCGTGTCGATCTTCTTCGTCGGAATCGCAAGAATTCGACGGACCTGTTCGAGCGCCGATGGCACTCGGTACTCCACGAACCGCATGAAGGACCTGATCGCCGCGAGGCGAACGTTGCGAGTGGTCGGACAGTTCTTTCGATGAGTCTCAATGTGGGCGAGGAAGGCGAGCACGAGGGTGGCGTCGATGTGCTCGATGGCAAACTGCGAGGGGCGAATCTTCAGTCGCGCGGATGCGAACTCGAAGAGGAGCTTGAAGCAGTAGGCGTAGGTGTCGCACGTGTGATCGCTTGCGCCGCGCTCGACGGCGAGGCGCTCCCGGAGGAACGCAGTGATGTGAGGCGCGAGCGGGGTCATGGCGCTGTCCCTTGTGCGAAGGCTTCCGCGGTGTCCGCAACAGCTGAGAGAAGAACGGGGGTCGCGTGCAGGTACCAGTAGGTGCTCTCGAGCTTCGCGTGTCCCAGGTAGGTCGAGAGCGCGAGCATGTGCTGGTCGACGCGCGTCCGAGTTGCCCCGCATTTCTCAAGCGCGCGGACTGCGAAGCCGTGACGCAAGTCATGGATGCGAGTTCCTCGAAGGCGCGGCCCTGGGTGGAGCCCGAGGCTTCGGACCAAACAGAGAAACACGGCATTGACCGTCGGGTAGCTCAGCGCTCTTCCCCGAAGGGAAACGAAGACGTGATCATCGCCTCCAGCGACTCGACGCCTACGGCGAAGGTACTTCTCGAGCCCCGTGACAGCGCTTGGGTGAAGTGGAACCAGACGATTCTTGCGAAACTTTGTCTCGCGGATCATCAGGCCATCGTGGGTGATATCGCTCAGCCGTAACCCGAGCGCCTCGGAGATGCGCAACCCCGTGACGGCAAGCAGGGAGAACATGGTGCAGTAGGTCCATGGTCGAAGTGAATCAACCGGTGGGAGTCGCGCGGCGGCGACCAGGAGCCGATTGAGTTGATTGTGGGTGAGGATGATCGGCAGGAACGGCGGGCGACGTCGGGGGAACACGCCCTCAGGTGGGATCTCATGACGCGGATCTTCAGCACGGACGTGTCGAGCAAAGATTCGTACAACATCGAGACGCTTTGCTCGCTGATGAGGTGTCGGCCCGCGGGCCGCCCATTTGATGGCGCTGCGCGACACGACGTGCTTCTCGCCGAGTTGGGCTGCGAAGCGCGCGAACCCGAGGAGCAGTCCCTCGAAAACGCGTAGTTGGAAGCCGACGCTCCGTCGAAGGGCGAGGTACGACTCGATCGAATCGATCATGGCGTCACGCTTGGCCAGCGCTGCGCCAGCGGGCGCAGCAGTGCGAGATCCACCTTTGCGTAGAGCGCGGTGGTTTCCGGATCGCGGTGACGAAGAATCAGCCGGATCTGCTCGAGGGTGGCCCCTTGCCGGAGCATCCCGACCGCCGCCGAGTGTCGAAGGACGTGGGCTCCGTACGATGGGGAAACCAGCCCTGCGCCGTTGATCGCTTTGCGAACGATGTTCGCCACCGTTGACCGGGTGACCGGCCTCCACGGCGCCGGCCGACAAAGGAAGACTTGCTCGGTGGCGAACCGAGGACGACCTCGTCGCAGGTACGCGAGAACGGCGTTGCCGACATCCTGCGGCATCGGTAGCTGCGTCTCCTGCCTCGCCTTCCCAGCCACCCGTATCGTGGCTCGGTCCCAGTCGATGTCGGAGAAGCGAAGACCGGCGACGTCGCCTGCGCGGAGCCCAAGGCGACAAAGCAAAAGGATGATTGCTCGATCCCGTGCGCCAACCGACGTCCTTCCATCACAAGCTCCGATCACTCGCCCAACTTCGGACGGAGTCAGGTATCGGGGCAGAGCCGACAAGCGCCACCGCGGGATAGTTGGGATCGCAGCTTCGAGACCGACTCGGCACTTCCCTGTTGCGATGAGTTGCCGCAGGAACGCGCGCATCGCCGTCATGACCAGCTTCGCTTTGCTCCGGCCGTGGCGCTTGGCCCTGTCCACAACGAACGCCCGCAACCCGGCGACGTCATAGCGAGCTGGGTCGTCGCCGAGCTCGCCGATGGCGTCGACGATGATGCGCCCGTAGATGCTGAGCGTGGCTGGAGTTGCGCCCCGGTGCTGCTGCATCCAAGTGCGGAATTCGATCAGGAGCACCTGCTCGACAGGGCCTGAGTCCGGGAACGGAGCGGTGGACTTTGCGACGCCGAGGGCGCGGAGATAGGTCAAGAACCGCAGCGCCTTCTTTGCGAGGTCAGCGTATCGAGAGCGCTGAGGCCGAGGTCCCGGACACCGGCACTTCGGAAGGTGGCGCCGGAACCTTTCGACACCTGCTTCGTCGAGACACCTGAGCGGCACGCCAGCGCGTCCCGCCCAGAGCCCAAAGTGAACTGCTGTCCGGAGACGATCCAGAATCACCGCTGAAGGATGTCCCACAGCGCGCATGCTGTCGGCGAAGCCCATCAAGTACGGCGCCACTGGCGACGCCTCCACTCGCTTTCGCGTCTGAGGATCGCAGAAGTATTTGCACAACATGATCGCCTCCTCGTGCAGTCGTCCGAGGAAACGACCTACGAATATGCGGAGGCGTCATTGCAGTCGGTCAGGCCAATACCGGGGAGATCGCCGGAGATGCTGCCCGACGGCGATCTCTACTCCGCATAAGAATTCGCTCCGCTGAAAACCAGTCTTCGATGGTGCGGGCCGAGACGTCGATGACTGCACCGCTGGGCAGCTCCCACGTGCGCGCTGCCGCCTCGCGACAGAGCTCCACCAGCTCGCCGTGCTCGAGGCGCGCGCCGACCAGCGGCCCGAGGACTGCGATGCGGAAGAGCGCGAGCTGTTGGCGGGCCTTTTCATCCATGTCGCCGACGTAGGCGCTTCGAGCCGCCACTCGGGGTGGGAAGGGTTTCCTCGCCAGCCCCTCGCTCTGTTTCACGGGGACTACATGAGACGAAGCCCCGGGCTCAGTCGGTGCAGGAGGGCCGCCAGCGGCGCCAGCCGCGACGAGCTCGCGGTGGCCTCGCCGTACGCCTTCACGAGCGCGCCTCGCGAGCCTTCGAGGCCCACGCGCTGCGCCACCTCGCGCAGCATCGGCGCACCCGAGGCGGCCAGCGCCTGCGTCGCTGCGCGCGCTGTCTGCGTCAGCCTGGCCTGCCATCGCTGCACGGTGCGCGCCGGGACGGGCGAACGATGCTCGCCGAAGAGCGCGCCCTCGACGGCTCCCCAGGTACGCCAGAGGCATCGCGCCAGAAAGGCCGGCAGCACACGCCAGGTGGCGAAGCACTTCGCGCACAGGAAGATCACCACGGTCACCACAGTGCTTCCCGCCCCCAACACGCGACGCTCACGCCGATCATGCAGATGCAGGCGCGTGCAGCCGCAACGACACTCGGCCGGACGGTATGAGGCCGGGTTCTTCATCATCGTTTCGTGCACGGAGAGCTCACGGACTCTCTCGTCGATGATCGTGCCGCCCTTCCGGCCTCTCGACGCGTCGTTGGAAACAAGGCATGTCTGCGCCGCCGGTGGGGCGGCCCATTGTGGGTTCATGAGGCTCCGATCCTTCGCAAGCTCGAAGTACCTCAAACCCCACCGGCACTCGCCTCTCTCTCGATCGAGCCCGAGGTTTCGCTCACCCGACCCACAGGGCGCCTCCGCGAGCTGCGCTCGCTCCGGCGGATCACGCAGTCGAACTCGCCATGCCCCGCACTCGCGTCGGGATCTGGCGGGACCTCGCATCACCACTCCCCGTGATCAGCCCGGGACGATCGCGCTCAACTGGCCGCGATCAGCCTGAGACGGAACAGGTGGAAGGGGTGCGTGACCCTGAATCGACGGTTCACCCCGTGCACATCGGGTGCAGACGGAACCCTACTCCTTCTGTTGCAAAAGTCGGGGGTGGTGCCCGTCGTGCACAACGCGCCGCGCGCTGGACACGGGCGCCCACCTGGAGTCGGTGTTGCCGCGCGTAGCACACCGGCAGTGGACGTTGAGTCTGCTGTGCCGTCTCGGGGGGCCGCTGGTCAGGTGAGCCTCACCAGCCGATCCTGCCCCCTATCGAAGAAGAGCTTGCAGTCTCCGACGAGCTGGGTCGGTTAGAAACAGGAAGGGAGGCACCGGCCTTCAAGCGAACAAGAGTTGCTCAGACAGTGCGCCGCGACGCTGCAGGAAGCATCTTGACCACCAGGGGCAGCGCACAGACCGACCAGACACCTTCCTGAGAGACATTGCTGGTCACTGAAGCACTCGAGCCCGTTCATACGCAGCGCTTCGCAGTGCAGGCCGTTCCCGCGGCGAGTCCCACCCTGCAGTCATCCCATCTCGGGTCTTCCAGAGTGCAGGGCTCATCGAGCCCCTTCAGCGGCCGGCAAGACGCCCCGCTTGACACGTTGATGCAGCGTCCCTCTGCGGGACAGAAGCCCGCCACACAGGGGCCATTGAGGCGAGGAGTCGCGCAGCGCCCAAACTGGAAGGCGGCGAGCCCTTCGCAAACGGCGCCTTCGACACACTGCACGTGATTCGAGCACTGAGCCCCATCGGCCAAGCTGCCTGCGTCGGGCGCAACACAGCTGCCATCCAGACACCAGCTCCCCTGCGCGCAACCCCCGGTGGCGTCCCAGGGCGCGTTTGGGCAGGGGGCGCCCAGCTCGACCCTCGGCTGACAGGATCCCGGCACCTGGTTTGGGACCAGAGCGAAACAGAAATCGTCGCGCGAGCATTCGAACTCGGACCGACAGCGCTCGCCCCGCTGCGCGGGCCCACAGCGCTGGCGCAGGTTGCAGATTCTCGACTGGCATTGCTCAAGCCGGACACACGCCGCCCCATCCAGGAAGTAAGCGTCACAAGTGCTGGCGCCTGAGCAGAAGGCCACGCGGGGGTCACAGGCGCCGCAGCGCTCGCCGACCCTCGCCGCAGCGGAGCAGACACCGCAGCGGCTGGGCCCCGAACTCGGCGGGGCACAAATGCCCTCCAAACAGGACTCCCAGGTCTCGCAGGGCGAACCCGGAACGCCAGCTGGCACGCGGGTACCGGGCGCGAAGACACAATTCGACCGCGCGATCGACTCGACGAAGATGCAGGGTGCGTTCGCGATCGCCGTCAGGCAGGCCTCGGTGGCGCCAGGCTCGATCAGAGTCGCGCCGGCGCGGGAACGCGGGGCGATGGTGGCGTGGCAACCGTCGAACGCACGCTCCTCGCAGGAGGCCGACTGACTTGGCTCAGCGGTGCCGCAGGCGGCCAACCGTGTGCAAGACGCCTCAGAGTATTTCGTGCAGTGACGATCAGCGGCCGAGCCCGCGTCCACGCCCGCATCGGAGACCGGAACAGGAGGACAGGCGGCAAGCACCACCGCCAGTGCCGCTGCTCGAAGTGTCTGGCCCATCAGGCCTCCATTGTCGTTCGGCAGCCGAATCAACTCACGTGCAAGGCCCCTAGAACCGACGGCTCTTGTAGAGAACACAATCCTCAGCGGTGGCGCTGGGGCTCTCGAAAACGATCTCACCTACGCCCATTCGTTCCGGCACGAAGATCGCGGGCGTCCGGCCGGTCTCCGACTCGAGCGAATTCAAGATGACCGAAAAGGGCGGCTCGATTTGCCCGCACTCCAGGTCGATGGGCATGCCCACCACCAGATTCTCCGGCGTTATTGAGCGCTCAGAAACCTTGCAGGTGACCTCACCGCTGGAGGTGACGATGCGGACCCGCTCCAGGAAGGCAACAGGAGAGAGGGGCGCGAGGCGCTCACCAAAATTGAGCGTCGTTGTCGTGCCGCCCCCACAGACAGCAATACTCTGAAATTCAAAATAGGTCCGGGAATAGGAAAAGACCGTGCTGAACGTCAGGCCCTCCTGCGTCAGTTCTGCAGCTCCTGACCCAACCGAGACACCCCAGTCCACAAGCTTCACAGTCACTGAATAGACGCCATCAGGGAGATTCGACGGGAGCAGGTAAGCCTGGGCTTCGTAGCCACGATATGTCTCTCCTGGTGGGGTGCCCTGAGGTTCAACCGCGATCAAGCCCTTTGCGGATTTCACCTCGAGCATCGAGACAACTGAAGAAACCGCGCGAGTATTTCGTTGTTCGCCATGGAGGATGACCCGGACGGCGAGAGGGCTTCCGTCATAGAGTTCCGGAACGATGGTCACTGTCACGTGTGGTCGATCTGTGAGGGCCGGAGCTCGCGCCGGTCCACCCGTCGAACACGCGCAGGAGACGAAGACGACTGCGGCAAGCGTAGTTCTCATGGTGCACACCCTCAGTACTGGTCAAAAAGTTGATCAAGCCAGACGAAGTCGCCGAACGAGACGTTTTCCGGTTCTGTCTGGGGCATCGTCAATCCAAATTGGTCGTTCAACAATCGCCACATCGATACTCCGCCGGGATTCTGATTGGGACATCTGTCGATCGCTGGGAACCAAGCGCGTGCTTCAGCCGAGTTCGGGTCACATGTGTGCGTCACAGGGCTCGACGTTTCTCCATGGTTTGAGTCAACGCAGAGCCGGTCGATGAACTGGTTGCCCATGGTGCTCTTGTTGCAAAAGGTATCGCTATGAACCGTATCGGGACGATACCCGGGATGGTCGATGTACTCGTCGGGGAACCAAAGCAACGAGTGACCGAATTCGTGCGCGAGCACCGAGTCCGAATACGTGTAGTTGTCCTCGAAAAAGAGAGTCACCTGATTTCCCGGCAGGGCGAAGCTGCGGTCCGGAGCCTGCCTGAAGCAAACCTCGCAGAAGCCCTGTGCGCACTGGCATTCGCCAAAGAGTCCGCTTGGTTCGTTGTAGAGGTCAAATTTGAGAATCGGATATTGCCCGTTGGTCAAGCCGAAGAAGCGTCGGCGAGCCTGTTTGGCGGTCACGTTGGCCATGATCCACACATCAGGCGTTGGGTGCGACGCAAACCCACCCTTCACGTTTTTCGTGTTGTCAGACGAAAATACAGCCGTGCGAATGCGGTACCAGGTTGGTAGTGCATAGGCTTGAACAGCAACGAAAAAGGTTCCTGTGCCCCTGGGCACGATGATCATGTCTCCTGCTCCCGACGCCTCTGCGGCGGAGTCATGGGTTCCGCTGGTAGGAAACTCGCCCTCCCTCAAATACAAGTCAACATCGTGCTTTGCGTCCACGAGCACCACGGTGTCTCCGACTTTAGACGCGGTGATTTCGAAGTAGCGGGTGTCTCCGGCCTCAGCTAGCGCCCCGTAGGTCCATCGATCGGAGAGGACGGGCTCGGCGTTGGGGCTGAACGATCCAAGCGCGCAAGAAGTCTTGATGGATTTCAACGTGAGAAGCTCTCCGTTTTGCGGAGGCACTGCTGCCTCCCCACTAGCGAAGTTGGCCGAGAAGAGGTGAGGGCCGATCAGCTCGATACTCGTCTCGCGTGCGCTGAGATGAGTCAGGGATCCATTGACGGAGCCCACATTGAGAGGGAGAATACATCAGCCGTGTTCCGCTCTCGAATTGGACGCCCTGATACTTCAGCACCGTCTTGTAGGACGCGGCCGACGCGAGGAATCGCCAGTTGATGCTCGAACGTGCGGGGTAGGTCGCTGCATTGGTGCTGCGGGTATCCGGAACCAGGGGAAACCCCAGTCCCCACTTCGCATACATCAGCGCAGAGCCAGTGCCGATGGAGTCGTTCGCGAGTATTTCGGCGTCAAAAGAGGCCGTCGAAGTGCATCGAGGCTGCAGCGAGAGGTGCGCACACTTCAACCCCTCGTTTGTCATGCCGTCGCCGTCGTCATCACACGTATTGCAGACTTCCGTGGCGCGACAAACGCCAGCTTCGAGCGTACCCGCGACGCCGCAGGAATTCACGCAGGGCACGGCTATGGGTGGCACCGGCTCGCACTCACAGCGAGTCCAACTCCGTCCGTTGCATTCGCGAGTTCCACTGCACCCGTTCACGCCCGTACAGGTTTGAGGTGGGCCCTCCATGCAGGCTGCGCGCGCATGACTCGAAACAAGAGTTGCGACGAAGACAACACCCATGAGACCGCTCAACAGACCCTTGAACAAGTGCACCTCGCCTCCCATACCGTCAACCAGATGAGACTTTTCATCAACCAGATCGCCCCTGCTCGCTTCCTTCACCTTCCTACCCCACAGGACCGGGAACCTGTCAACGTGAATGAGACACCCGATTGCTGATTTAGACTTGAGAACAACAAGAGGTTCAAACCGATCACACCGTCAGAAGTGTCGCTGTCGGCGGACGTAAAGTGAACCACTTCGTCTCGTCCAACATAAATTCCGTAGTGCCAGTACAGGCCTCGGGAGACGCGCATCACGTTTCCGGGGTTGAGGGCTGTGTTGCTTGATATTTTGTCGTTCTCCCGAAGGTGGGAGTCCGCAAAAACATCCCTCTTCACGACGTTTGAGAATCGCTCATGCGGCGGGGTGCCAGCAATGTTGTCTATAACGTCAGTGATCCTGGAGATGGGGCTGGTGATGATCTCTGCAAAAGTTGACGCCCAGTCTTTGCCCATTGTTCGCCCCCATTGTCGTTCGCCATTGTGCCGCAGAAGTTTGAAGCGGTGATCGCCGCCGCTGAATCCGAACGCTCGCACATATGGAAGCTTCCCGTCGAGCACCGCGGGCTCGGCTCGACCGCGCGCGGTTGCAACCCGTGAAGGACAAGAAGAACAACCCGCGTAACCCCGGGCCCGGTGCTGAAGGGGCATGAGGCCGCTGCGCTTGGGGGAGGCGAGCGACCGGAGCTCGACAAGAACAAGAAGAACAACCCGGGAAACGGAGAGCCTGGCTTGGTGACCGCGAGCGACTGGAGGTGGACGACGAGGAGGAACACGAGCGTGGGGGGGCGCGTTTCTGCGTCGGGGCGGAGGGTTGTCGAGCAGCGGGGACACACGGGTAGGACGACGGCGAGGGTGGGCGTCAAGCGGGTGGTGGAAGAACAAGAGGAACAACGGAGGTGCGGAGTGAGTTGGAGGCTCGAGCCGAACCACTGCCAGAAGCAAATTCCACCTCCCGTCAACGGCCCCTTCGTGCCGTGACGCCTGGCCGCACCGCGTTGCCACCGCCACACCGCCTTCACCAACCGCACCTCCAGGCGCTTGAGCAGCTTCGGCTTCTTCACGACGTTGAAGCGCACCTTGAAGGGCAGGCTCAACGTCCACTGCCGGTGGGCCACGCGCGGCAGCACCGACTCC
>JAYVFP010000168.1:0-39078 GCA_043773025.1 Archangium sp. | reverse complement strand
TTCATCCCGAGCGGAGTCGAGGGATTATCTCGCCTTCGGGCGGTAAGTGCCCCCTCGACTGCGCTCGGGGAGACCGGTGATTGGAGTCATTTCTATTTTCGCCTACCCATCTCGAGGCACCTATTTCAACAGTCTCCCCTGCAGGGGAGACTGAGATTCAGGGCTGACCTTGCCCGGGGTCTGCCCGTCGTCTCCGGAAGCGGGCGAGCAGCGCCAGCACGGCCAACCCGAGCACCGGCCCCGGGCTGCTGCAGCCACACGCCTGCGGTGCGCACTCCACCTCGACCAGGAAGTCCTGCTCAGCCGCCCCGCTCTCGTTCTCGACGACGAGCACGATCCGCGTGGGGCCGCGCGTCTTCAGCGCTGGCGTCCAGCTCAGTGCACCGGTGGTGGGCTCGATGCTCAAGCCGCTGGGAATGCCCGCGCTCCCTGCGCCCTTGCCCAACGACCAGGCCAGCGGCACAGAGCCGAGCGCCGACGGCACCCCGTCGTCGTCGTACTGCCACGGCTCGCCGCACCGGGCCGTCGCGTTCGGAACGCTCACGATCTGCGGCAACGTGCCGCCGAGCTGCGTCGTGGCCGTCACCTCGACCGACGAGCGGCAGGTCAGCCCGACCTCGTCCGTGACCAGCAGCTCCACCCCCAGCGTGCCGGGTGAAGTCAGCGTGCGACTCGCAGTGCCCTCATGCGCCATCGCGTCAGCGCTCAGTCCGTCGGAGAAGCGCCACGCCGCGGTCTTCACCACACCCGTCCTCGAGCCGAAGATCGCCCTGAAGGAGACCGCGAGCGGCGCCGGCCCCCCGGTGGGGTCGACGCTCGCCGAGCACGACGGAGGCTGGCGACCGGCGTCGGTGACACGGATCTCCACGGTGTCTTCGGCCGCGCAATCACCGGCGCTGACTTGCAGCCTCACCTGGTACGCGCCGGGCTCGAAGGTGTGCGCGGTGGTCGAGCCGTAGGCAGTGCTCCCGTCGCCGAAGCTCCAGCGCAAGACCGCTCCTGCCGGCACCTGCGAGCACTCGCACTCGAAGACGACCTTGAGCGGCCCCTCGCCCTGCAGCACGTCGGCGCGAATGCGGGCGACGGGCGGCGTGGGGCAGGCCGGGCCGCTGACGACGATCGACTGCGTGGCCACCGCCCGCTGGCCGACGGCGTCGAACACCTCGAGGCTCACCGTGCGCGCGCCCGTGGTGGGGAAGAGGTGGGTCGACCGCGAGCCAAACGTGCGCGGAATGCCCGGGCCCCACGACCACTCATGCGAGAGCGGCCCGGTGCCGGTGCTGGCCGCCCCGTCCACCGTCACCTTCGACCCCAGCAAAGGGGCGCTGGGCGAAAAGGTGAAGGCCGCGACGGGCGCCGCCGGAAGCACCGCGTCGACGAGCACGGTGAACCGCGCGCTGTCTTGACCACAGGCGCCGGCGACGGTGAGGCAGAGCGGTTGGGGCCCGGCGCTGGTGGGCACCCACTGCACCAGGCCGGTGGTGGCGTCGATGCTGAAGCCGGCAGGCGCCGTGTCACACACTCCCCAGCGCAGCGGCCCCGTACCCTTGACCACGCGCGCCAGCGCTCCCAGGCCCACCCGGTACGGCACTCCGACCGCGGCGCGCAGGCTGGGCTGAGCGATTGAAGGGGCTCGGCAGCACCCCGCGACCACCTGGTTCGAGCACCCCGTCGCGCCCGCGCAGCCGTCGGTGGTGCAGGCGTCGGCGTCGTCGCAGCTCAACGTCGTGCCCAGGGCGCACCGGCCAGCGACGCACTGCTCGCGGCCATTGCACAGATCGTCATCATCACAAGCCGCGCCATCCACCAGCACAGGGCAGACGATCTGCTGGGCCTGATCGGCCGCGGTGACCCCGGGGGTGCTCACGGTGAGGACCGGGGCATGCACCACCGGGTCGCGGAAGTGAAAGAGGGCCCTGTAGTTCCCCACCGGCACCGTGACCGAGGTCATCGCCGCGCCGCAGCTGCCGTCGGCGTGGAAGGTGACCCCCGGGGAAGACGCGCTCAGCCGCAGCAGCGCCGGCTGGCTCACGGTGGCCGCGTCGCCGTTGGCATCCCTCAGCTCGACCGTCACGGCGCCGGAGCAAGCCGCAGCCTCGAGGGTCTGCGGAGCGCTGACGAAGCGCAGCACTGCAGGCGCGCCGGGCACCACGAGGTTCGCCTGCTGGGTGGCGTCGGCCAGGGGCAACGCGCTCCCGGTGAGGGTGATCATTCCCGGCATGGCGCCCTGAAAGTAGAAGCCCGCGCTCGACGTTCCGGCCGCCAGGGTCAGCGAGGTGATGGGCGTGCTGCAGTCCGCGTCTGAAAAGAAGCCGGCGGTCGAAGCGCTGCTGCTCAGCGTCACCGTCAGGTCCGAAGGCGTGGGCAGCGGGTTGCCGGCGGCGTCCTGCTGCTCGAGGGTCGCGCGCGAAGAGCAGGTGGTGACGGAGACGCGCTGAGGCGGCGTGGTGAAGGCCAACTGACTGACCGCCCCCGCGATGATGGTGGCGGCCTGAACCGCCGGCCCCGCACCAGGCAGCGTCATCGTCAGCGCTGGGGCGCCCACCCGGGTGTCGCGAAAATAGAACCCGACCACCGCCACCCCGGCGTCCAGCGCGAGGCTGCTCACGGCCGTGGCGCAGCTCGAGTCCTCGTAGAAGCTCGTGCTGGGCGCCGTCGAACTCAAGCCCAGGCTCACCGGAACGGCCACGCTGGCCGGGTTGCCGGTGACGTCCTCGAAGTCCAGCGTCACGGCGGCCGAGCAGGCCCCCGCCGTCAGGGTCTGCGGCGCGCTGCGCACCCGCAACCGGGCCGGCGCGCCCGCAAGCACCGTCACCGTCTGCGCCCCGGGGCTCAAGCCGGGCCCGGTCGCGGTCACGCCCCAGGGCCCGGCCGAGGTGTCCTTGAAATAAAAGGCGGCCGAGTTGCCCCCCGCGCCGATGTTCACCTGAGAGGCGACGCGCGTGCAGGCCGAGTCGAAATAGAGCGCGCCGGTGGGCGTGCTGGTGGACAGCGCCACCGAGGTCACCGAGCTGACCTGCACCGCGTTCCCGCTCACGTCCTGGACCTGCACGGTCAGCACGCTCGAGCAGGTGCCCGCCACGGGCGACTGGGGCGGCGTCAGGAAGGCGAGCTTCGCCGCGGGCCCCCGGTTGATGGTGGCGAGCTGCGTGGCATCGCTCAACCCCGCCACCCGCGCGGTGAGCGTGGGAGCGCCCTCCACCAGGTCTTTGAAGAAGAAGCTGGCGCGGGTGCCCCCGGGCACGATGCCCGCTGAGCTCAGCACCGCGTCGCAGCTCGCACTGGAATGCAGCCGGGTGCTGCTGGAAGATGACGACAACACCACCTCGGTCGCCATCGTCAGCGGTGAGGGGTTGTTGAAGGCGTCGCGCACCTCGACCGTGGCCACCGCCGAGCAGTTGCCCGCCGTCAGCGTCTGCGGTGCGGTGACGAAGGTGAGCGCGGTGGGAGGCGCAGGGGAGATCACCGCCACCTGCGTGGGCGCGGACAGGCCCGGGTTCGAAGCCGTGAGGGTTGGCGAAGCCGCCCTCAGGTCGCGGTAATAGAAGGTGGTCGCGCTCGAGCCCGCCGCGATCGTCGATTGGGTGATCGCGGCCGTGCAGGTGGCGTTCGAGTAATAAATCCCCCGGGTCGAGGTGGTCCGCAAGGCGAGCGCGGTGGCCGACAGCACCACGGCGGCGTTCCCGAAGCCGTCGCGGCTCTGGCCGGTGATGGGCCCCAGACACGCCCCAGCCACGCCCCTCGGCGCGGTGGTGGCGATGGCCAACGCAGAAGGCGCCGCAGCGCGAATGGTTTGGGGCTGGGACGCCAGGGTGAGCCCGGTGGCCATGACGGTCAGGACGATGGGCCCCGTCACGGTGTCCCGGAAATAGGCGGCCACGGTGTCCGTTCCGGTCGCGAGCGTCACGTTGCCCACGCTGGAGGCGCAGGCCCCCGTGGGCGAGAAGGACTGCGTGGTCGAGGTGGTGGTGAGCACCACGCTGGTGTTGCTGGAGACCGCCGCCGGGTTGCCGAAGGAGTCCTGCGCCTGGATCAACAGCGCAGCCGAGCACCCGCCCGCCGTCACGGTCTGCGGCGCCGAGATGACCACCAACCGCGTGGGCCCGGACGCCGAGATGAGCTGGTCCTGGGTGGCGCTCGTCAACCCCGTCGCGCTCACCCCCAGGGTGATGGGCCCGGTGACGTTGCCGATGAAGTGGAACACCTGGCTGGAGCTCCCTGAGCTCACCGTCACGCTGGTGGAGGCCGTGGCGCAGGCAGCGTCGCTGAACATCGCGACCGAGGCCCCGCCGGTCAGCGAGAGGGCGAGCGCTGCCGACACAGGCGCCGCGTTCCCGAAGGCATCCTGCACCTCGATGAGCGCGGGCGCGGAGCAGGCCCCGGCGGTCACGAGCTGTGAAGGAGAGCTGAAGGCGACCCGGGCCGGGGCCGCCGCCAAGACCGTCTGGGTCTGGGTGCCGTTGAGGTACCCGGGAGCGGCGGCGGTCAACTGCGGTGAGCCCGCGATGGTGTCTCGGAAATACACCGTCACCGTGGTGCTGCCCGCGACGATGGAGGCAAGACTGGTGGGCGTTCCGCACCCGGTGTCGGCGAACACCGTCGCGCCTGCCGACGTGGAAGAGAACGACACCTGGGTCGCCCCCTCGACCGCCACCGGATTTCCGTAGGTGTCCTGCGCCTGGAAGCTGATCGACCCCGAGCACGCTCCCGCGATGGCCGTGCGCGCAGGCGTCTGAACCACCAGCCGCGAGGGCACCGCGGCCGAGACGGTCTGCTGCTGGTTCGCCGTGCCGAGCACCGCGGCCGTGGCAGTGAGGGTAGGCGCCCCCGCGACGGTCTCCTTGAAGAAGAAGCCCACCACGCTCTGCGCTTCGAGGATCGTCACCGAGGTGACCGCGGTGACGCAGGAGGAATCAGAGAAGAAGCCCAGCGTTCCAGAGCTGGCGCTCAGGGCCACCACCGTCGAGCTCGCGACCGTGGCTGCGCCGCCTGAGGCGTCCTGCGCCTGCACCCGCGTGATCCCCGAGCAGGCGCCCGCCGAGATGGACTGCCCCGCGGTGATGAAGCCCAGCCCCACCGCCCGCGAGCTGACCGCCACCACCGCTGGAACGGAGAGGGCGTCGAGGTTGGTGGCGGTGAGGGTGGCGCTCCCCGCGGTGGCCGGCCTGAAGAAGACGGTCGCCTGCGAGGTGCCCACCGCGAGCGGGATCGACGAGATCGCGCTGGTACAGGAAGCGTCGCTGAAGAAGCTGCCGGTGAGGCCCGAGACCGACAGCGCGAGCAGCATCGGCTCGACCACGCCCCGGGCAGTGCCGTCGGAGTCGCGCGCCTCGATGGTCACCGCTCCCGAACAAACCCGGTCAGCCATCGGCGGGGCGCTGAGCACGAGGCGGCTGGGCATCACCGCGCGGGAGGCCCGCAGGTCGTCGAAGTCGTCGATGCCCTGGAAGGCGCGGTTCGTGCTGAACACCTGGCCGTCCACCAGCTGGTCCACGGTGACACCCGACCAGTCGAGGCCAGAGGCCTGCGCTGCGAGCGTGCCGTTGAGGTACAGCTTGCGCGACCCCGCGTTCGTCCCCACGCCGGTGAGGAGCAGCTCCACCAGGTGCCAGGCGTTGGTGGAGGCCGTGCTGGAGCTGGTGGTGGTGACGTAGTTGAGCGCGAGATCGAAGCCGCCCAGCGAGAGCGCGCCCGTGCCGGACACCATCACCTCTGCGATCGCGCGGCTCCCCAGCGTGGTGCTGGAGAGCGCGGCGATGGTGCGGGCGCCGAGGCCGTTGGTGGTGGAAGGCCTCCAGAAGAAGCGCCTGTGGAGCGTGCCCCCGACGGGCGAGATCCGGCTGAGCTGCCCCGCCCCGCCGCCCGGCCCCGTCTGACCGTCAGAGTCGATCACCCGCAGCCCGAAGGCGCCTCGGTGTGCGGCGATGCCGGCGGCCGAAGCGGAGACCCCGGTGGCGCCGGTGGTGAAGGTGCTGGCGGCTTTCCCGGGGGGCGTGGTGGTGACGGCCAGCGTTCCCGACTCCAGCTCGTTGAAGTGCTGCGAGATCGCCTGGGCGGTGCCCACCCGCGCTCCCGCGATGGACACCGCGTCGAGGAACACCGTCACCGCAGAGGCCTGGGCGTCGGCGGCGTCGGCCAGCCCCACCCAGGCGGTCTGCAGGTTGTGGCTGACGAGATCGGCCGCGGTCGCGTCGATGCGCGGGCTCGCCGCATCGTCGATGTACAGGGTGACGCGAGACGCCGCCGGCTGGTAGCTGAACTCGACGTAGTGCCAGGTGCCTTCGGTGATGCGGGCGGCGAGCACCGTACCGAACGACGTCACCCCCGCGCTCGAATTGACGTAGTCCAAGCGCAGGTGGAGCCCGCCGGTGGGGTCCTTGCGCAGCAGCAGGTTCACCTTCGCCGCGCCTCCGGTGCCCGAGGTGCCGGTGGCCGCGTCGCCCAGGCGCACCAGCCTCAACGAGGTGCCCGAGGCCATCGCGTTCTCCGTGCCCGCGGGGAGCCGCAGCCAGAAGCGCACGAAGGGGCTGGTGAGGGCGCTGAAGTCCACCACCGCGGCTGCCTGCGCCGACGAGGTCACGCCCGCGTAGGTGAAAGAGAGCGCGCGGGTCTCGTCCCACGCCTGGGCCGCCGATTGGCTCAGCGTGTTGGTGCCGTTGACGCGCGTCGTGGTCCAACTGGAGAACCCCGTCTGCGGGGGCTCGAAGCCGTCGGTGAAGGGGAGCGGCGCCGCCAGGGCCGACGACGCCACCACACAGAGCCAGAGAATGGAACGCACCCGCGTCATCGTAGTCGTCACCTCGAGGGATTACTCGATTCGAGCGCTGCGGGCCCGAACCCGGCGGCGGCGGCTGACCAGGGTCAACGCCGCGACCGCGAACAACCACACCGCGCTCCCCGAGAAGGTCGAGCAGGAGCACCCGGACGGCTGAGGTGCGCATTCCACCTCCACCATGAAGTCCTGCTCCACCGAGCCGGCGGCGTTCTGCGCCACCAGGGTGACGCGCTCCGAGCGCTTGCCCTTGCCCTTGACTGGGGTCCACGAGACCGCGCCGGTGTCGTCCACGGTCATGCCCTCGGGGGCCCCCACCGTGCCCTGGCCGAGCTCGAAGGTGAGCGGGCGGCTGCCGCTGGCGCGAACGACGCCATCGGTCCCGTAGGTCCAGGGCTGGTCGCACTGGGCGGTCAAGGTGGGCACCGAGACGATTTCCGGGGGGTAGAGGAGTTGGCCGTTGCCCGCCTCCACCAGCACGGTGCTGCGACAGGTGGCGCCCTGATCGTCGGTGACCTCGAGGGTCGCGGTGAGGCCGCCGGGCAGATCGAGCACGCGCGCGGCCACCCCGTTGAAGCGCAGCGCATCGGCGCTGACACCGTCTGAGAACAGCCAACTGGCCGAGGTGATCCGACCGTCGCTGTCCCCGTAGACCGCAGAGAAGGTGGTGGCGAGCGGCGCGACGCCCGCGACCGGGCTGGCCGTCACTGCGCAGTGCGGCGGGCGGTTGGCGAAGGCCTCCACCCGAATGACGAGCTGGTCGCGCGCGGTGCACCCGTCACGGTTGATCGCCTCGAGCACCACCAGGTGAGCACCTGGGCCGAAGGTGTGGCTGATCGGAGTTCCGCGCTCCGCGGTGCCGTCGCCCAGGCTCCACCGGAGCACCGCGTTGGGATCGTCACCCTGGTAGTCCGCGCTCAACTGCACCGCGAGCGGACCTGCGCCGCTGGTCTGATCTGCCACGATGCGCACCGTCGGAGGCGTGGGGCAGCTCTCGCTGGTGACGCGCAGCAACGCCTGCGCCTGCGCCGACTGACCGCTGGGGGTGAAGACGGTGAGGCGCACGTCGTACCCACCGGCCCGCGCGTACACGTGGCTGGGGCGGGGGCCGGTCTCTATCGCCGTGCCGTCGCCGAAGGACCACGCGTAGGTGAGGCCGGCCGAAGGAGTGCTCGCCGAGCCATCAGCGGTGACGGGCACGCCCGCCGCGACGCTGCCGGGCAGCCGGATGACGGCCACCGGCGCGGCGCCCGGGTCGGCGAGCACGTTGACGGTGAAGCTGTAGGCGTCTACGCCGCAAGAGCCAGTGGCCTGCAGGCACACTGAGCTGGGCCCGACGCTGCCCGGCGTCCAGTCGACGGCCCCGGTGGTGGCGTCCACCCGCAGGCCCAGGGGCCCGGTGGCGCACGCGGCCCACGTGATGGGCCCGGTGCCGCGCAAGAGCGTGAGCTGAGCGGCAGCGTTGAGCCGGTAAGGCACGCCCACGGCAGCCACCAGGTTTCCGTCGCGCGCGATCACCGGCTTGGTGCAGCAGGTCGAGGCGACCACGTTTGCGCACCCGCTCGCCGCCGAGCACGAGTCGATGGTGCAGCTGTCGTTGTCGTCGCACACCAGCGCGGGGCTGCCGTTGCAGCGGCCCGCCACACAGCGCTCACGGCCGTTGCAGAGATCGCCGTCGTCGCAGAACGCACCATCGAGCGTGGCCGGGCAGATGATCTGCACGGTGACGCTGCCGCCGGTGAGGCCAGCGCGCTGGGCCTGGATCACCACGGGCTCGACGATCGAGTCCTTGAGGAAGAAGGTGGCCCGGTAGTCCTGCGCGGCGATGGAAAGGCTGGTCACCTCGGTGGTGCAGGTGGCATCGGAGTACAGGCGCGCCACCGTCGATCCCAGAGACAGGGCCGCGGTGATGGGCGCCGCCAGAGGCGCGGGGGCCCCATTCACGTCTTGCGTCTGCAGCTCGATGGCTGACGAGCAGCGGCCTGCCTCGAGCGTCGCGGGCGCGCCCACGAAGCCCAGCCCCACCGGCGTGGAGGCGAGGAAGATGCTCTGCTGCTGACGGGCCGGGGTGAGGCCCGCCGCCACCACGTCGAGGTTCGGGCTGCCCACCACCGAGTCCTTGAAATGAAAGGTGCCGCTGCTCTGGCCTGCCAGCAGCTCGAGCGTCGTCACCGCCCGCGTGCAGCCGACGTCGGAATAGAAGGTGTTGCCGCTCGAGGTGGAGCTGAGGGCCGCCGACACCCCGCCCGTTCCCGCGGGTGCGGGGTTGCCCGAGACGTCGCGGGCCTCGACGGTGGTGGCCGCAGAGCACACCCCCGTGGGCAGCGTCTGCGGCTGTGTGCGGAAGACCAGCTCGATGGCCGGCCCCGCCGTGACGGTCGCCCGCTGGTTGGCCGACCCCAGGGTGACGGAGGTCGCGGTGAGCGTCGAGGTCCCGGCGGTGTCGTCGCGGAAGTAGAGCCCCACGAAGGAGCTCCCGCTGGGAATGGTCACCCCGGTGGGGGCGCTATTGGCGCACACGTCATCAAAGAAGAAGGCCGTGGTGGCGCTCGACGAGCTGAGGGTGATCCGCTCGTCCGCGGTCACATCGGCCGCGTTGTCGAAGGCGTCTCGCGCCTCAAGCACCACCGCGCGCGAGCAGGCCGTCGAGGCCACGGTCGGAGGCGCGGTCGAGAAGGCCAGCTTCGCCACCGCGGCGGCCACCACGGTCGCAGCCTGGGTGATGTCGCCCAGCGACGGCTCACGAGCCGTGAGGGTCGAGCTGCCCGCGAGCGAGTCGCGCACGTAGACGGTCACGCTGCCCGCCCCCGCCGCCAGCCCTGCGGTGGTGATGGGGGTGGTGCACCCCGAGTCGCTGAAGAACCGCAGCCCGCTCGACGAAGACACGAGGGCCAACGCGCGCGCGGTGGCCACCGTGGTGGGGTTGTTCAGAGAGTCGCGGGCCTCGAGGGTGACCGCCTCAGAGCAGACCCCCGCGACGACGGTGCGGGCCGGCGTGGAGAAGCCCAGGCCCACCGCAGCTCCGGGCGTGAACACCTCAGCCTGGCTCCCCGAAAGCAAGCTGGCCGCTGCCACCCTCACGTCTGCCGTGCCAGCGGTGGTGTCACTGAAGAAGAACGTGCCCTGGCTGCCCGCAGCCACGATGGTCGAGCTGGTGATCGCCGTGGTGCAGCTCGCATCGAAGAAGAAGCGCGCGGTCGACGAGGTCGACATCAGGGTGACCACCGTGTCCGTGACCACCGAGCTGGTGTTCGAGAAGGCATCGCGCACCTCGAAGGTCGCCAGCGCCGAGCACGCGCCCACCAGGGTGGTCTGCGGCGCCGAGACGACGGTGAGGTGATCGGCCGCGGCCGGGGTCACGGTGATCAACTGCGTGGCGCCCAACAACCCAGGGTTCGCCACGGTGATCACCGGCGTGCCCGCCAGGGTGTCGCGATAGTAGAGGTTCGCCGAGCTGCCCCCCGTGGGGATGGTGACCGCGATCACCGAGGTGGCGCAGAACTCGTCAGCGAAGAAGTCGCCCGTCACCGTGCTGGTGCTCGGCACCACCGACGTCGGGCCCTGCACCGCGGCCGTGTTGCCCAGCTCGTCGCGCGCCTCGACCAGCAGCGCGCGAGAGCACGCGCCAGCGCTCACCACCCGCGGCACCGTCACGATGGCCAGCGCGGCCGCCGCGCCAGGCAGCACGGTCTGCACCTGGGTCGCGGTGGTCAGACCCAGGGTGCTGACGGTGAGCGTCGGGCTGCCCACCTGGGTGTCCTTGAAATAGAAGGTGATGGTGGCCCCGCCTACCGCGAGCGTGCGCGCGGTGATGGCGTTGGCGCAGACCGGGTCGGAATAGAACGAACCGCCGCTCGACGCGGTGCTCAGCGAGATGACCGTGGCCACGCTCACCGGCGTGGGGTTGCCCAGGCCGTCCTGCGCCTGCACCGAGGTGAGCGCCGAGCAGCCGCCCGCCGTCAGCGCCTGCGGCTGCGTCACGAAGGCCAGCCGATCGGCGACGCCGGTGCTGATGGTCTGAATCTGGGTGGCGCTGCTCCGCCCCTGGCTGGCCACGGTGATGATCGCGGAGCCGGAGCGGGTGTCGGAATAATAGAAGGTGGTGGCGCTCCCACCCAGGCCGATGGTGGCCGTCAGCGTCAGCGAGGTGCAAGCGGCGTCTGAATAAAAGGTCCCGGCAGTCGAGCTGCTCGTCAGCGCGACCGCCGCCGCCGTCGTCACCTGAGCGGTGTTGCCGAACGAGTCCTGCACGCGCACGCCGATCGAAGGCGAGCACACCCCAGCCCCCATCGTGCGCGCGGGGGTGATGAAGCCCAGCGCGGTGGGTGCCCCGGGGTTGATGGTCTGAACCTGCGCCGCGTTGGACAGGCCAGCCGCAGCCGCAGTGAGGGTGGGCGTGCCCGCGCGCGTGTCGCGGAAATAGAAGGTCACCGTGTTTCCACCGGCGGCAATGGAAAGCACGCTCACCGGAGTGGTGCAGCTGGCGTTCGAGAAGAAGGCCCCGGTCACCGCCGAGTTGGACAACGCCACTGGCGTGGCAACCCCCAGGTTCACCGCGTTGCCGAAGCTGTCCTGCGACTGCACCACCGCCAGCGCCGAGCAGCCCCCCGCCACCACGCTCTGCGCCACAGAGGTGAAGGCGAGCCGGGTGGCGCTGCCCGCGGTGGTGATGGTGGCCACCTGGGTCGCCGGGACGAAGCCGGTGGCCGCGGCTGTCAGGGTGCGTGAGCCGACGGCGGTGTCCTTGAAGTACACGCCGAAGGTGCTGCTGCCGATCGGGAGACTGAGGCCGGTCACCACCACCGTGCAACTGGAGTCCGTGAAGAAGGCCCCGGTCCCCCCGCTGGTGGTGAGGTTCACCGTGGTGGGGGCGAGCACCGCCGAAGCGTTCCCGTTGCCGTCACGCGTCTCGACGGTGATCAGCGCCG
Source organism: Archangium sp. (assembly GCA_043773025.1). Lineage (GTDB taxonomy): Bacteria > Myxococcota > Myxococcia > Myxococcales > Myxococcaceae > Archangium_A. The sequence continues at coordinate 27,378 of JAYVFP010000168.1, read as the reverse complement.
AGCAGGCGCCGGCGTTGAGCGTCTGCGGCGCGGTGGAGAAGGCGAGCACCGCGGCCGAGGCGGGCACGATGGTGGCGAGCTGGGTGGCGGTCGAGAGGCCTGCGGGCGTGGCAGAGAGGGTGGGCGTGCCGGTGACCGAGTCGCGGAAGTAGAAGCTGACCCGGCTCTGCCCTGCTGGCATGGGGACGCTGGTGGTGGTGCTCCCGCACCCGGGGATCGCCGAGAAGGTTCCGGTCGAAGAGGTGCTGGAAAGCGCGACGGTGGTGACCGGCCCCAGGGGCGAGGCGTTGCCGAAGGCGTCCTGCGCCTCGACGGTGGCGATGGCGGAGCAGCTGCCCGCGCTCAGCGTCTGGGGCGCGGTGACGAAGGACACCCGGCTGGCGGCCGCGGGCAGAATGGTGGCCACCTGCGTCGCATTGCTGAAGCCCGCGCTGGAGGCTGTGAGGGTCGAAGGGCCCGCAAGCGTGTCCTGGTAATAGAAGCTCGAGAGGCTGGTGCCCACCACCACCGTCACGGCGGCGATGGGCGAGTTGCACGAGGGGTCCGCGTAGAACGAGCCCGCAAGCGAGGCGCTGTTGAGCGTGGCGAGGATCGAGGTGGTCACCCTCGAGGCGTTGCCGAAGGTGTCGCGCGTCTGCACGCTCATCACCGCCGAACACCCGCCGGCGAGCAGCGTCTGAGGCGCCGTGGCGAAGGCCAGGCGAATCGGCGCGGCCGGGTTGATGGTGATGAGCTGCGTGGCCGAGGTCAGGCCAGTGGCGCTGGCCGTGAGGGTCGGCGTACCCGACAGGGTGTGGCGCACGTAGGCGTTGACCGTGCTGGCGCCGGCGGCGACGGCGACCGAGCTGAGGGCCGCGGTGCACCCGCTGTCGGAATAGAAGATCCCCCCTCCCGAGCTGCTCAGGCCAACCGTGGTGGCCGCCGCCACCGGAGCGGCGTTGCCGTAGGTGTCTTGAGTGCGCGTCACCGTGAGCGCCGAGCACGCGCCCGCCACCACCGTCTGCGCTGCGCTGGTGAAGGCCAGCCGAATGGCCGCCGCCGGGTTGACTGTCTGCACCTGGGTGGCGCTGGTGTAGCCCGCGCGCGCGAGGGTGAGGCTGGGCGTGCCCGTCAGCGTGGCGCGGAAGTAGAAGCTCGCGGCGTTCGCTCCTGCCGCCAGGGTCGTGGTGGTGATCACCGCGCTGCAGGTGTTGTCCGAGTAGAAGACCGTGGTCGCCCCGTCGCTCGACAAGGTGAACGCGGAGGACGCGGTGACGGCGGCGGCGTTGCCGAAGGTGTCGCGCGTCTGCATCGAGACCACCGCCGAACACCCGCCCGCGGTGATGGCTCTCGCGGGCGTGGTGATGGCGATCACCGTCGACGCGCCAGGGTTGATGGTCGCCACCTGGGTTGCGGGGGTGAGCCCGGTGGCGCTCAGGGTGAGCGTGGCGCTGCCCGCCCGCGTATCGCGGAAGTAAAAGGTGCGGGCGTTGGCGCCGGCGGCCAGGGCGAGACTGCTGATCGCGCTCAGGCAGGTCGAGTCGGAGAAGAACCCACCGCCAGGGGAATTGGTGGCCAACCCCACGGTGGTCGCCGCGGTGACACTCGAGGGGTTGCCAAAGCTGTCGCGCGTCTGCAGCCCGGTGACCGCAGAGCAGGCCCCCGCCACGAGGGTCTGGCTCGCCGTGGTGAACACCAGCGCCGCCGGCGCAGCGGGGTTGACGGTCTGCACCTGGGTGGCCGAGACCAACCCAGTGGAGGCGGCCGTGAGGGTGGGCGTGCCGATGACCGTGTCCCGGAAATAGAAGCTCACGGTGGTGGTGCCCGCGCTCAGGGTGGCCGAGCTCGCGGCGCTGCCGCACCCCGCGACCACCGCGAAGGTGCCCGTACCCGAGGTCGACGCCAACGACACCGTCGCGGCCGAGCTCACCGGCGAGGGGTTACCGAAGACGTCGCGCACCTGCACCGTGGCCACGCCGGAGCAACTGCCCGCGAGCACGGTCTGGGCGGCGGTGGTGAACACCAGCCGGTTGGGCGCGGCCGGGTTGATGGTCTGGGTCTGGGTGCCGCTGGCGAGGCCGGGGCTCGCGCCCGTCAGGGTGGGCGTGCCGACCGTGGTGTCGCGGAAGTAGAAGCCCGCGCTGCTGCCCCCTGCCGCGATGGTCACCGAGCTGAGCGCCACGCTGCAGGCTGCGTCGGCATAAAAGAGGGTGGTCGCGCTGCCCGAAGAGAGCGCCAGCGAGGTCGGCGAGGCGACCGTGCGGGCGTTGCCGAACGCGTCCTCCGACCGCAGGGTGGTGAGGGCCGAGCAGGTGCCGGCGATGAGCGTCTGCGCGCCCGTCACGAAGGACAGCCGAGCCAGCGCCGCCGGGTTGATGGTCTGGCTCTGGGTGGCGACGGTCAGGCCAGTCGCGGTCAGGGTCAGCACCGGCGTGCCCGCCCGGGTGTCACGGAAGTAGAAGAGACCGCTGGTCGCACCGGCCGCCAGCGTGAGCGTGCCGGCCACGGTGGTGCAGGTGGCGTCGACGTAGAAGGCCCCGCCGCTCGAGCTGGTGCTCAAGCCCACGGTCGCCGGCGCGCTCAGGGGCGCCACGTTGCCGAACGTGTCCCTCGTCTGCAGCGAGGCCGCCGACGAGCAGGCACCTGCCACCAGGGTCTGCGGGGCGCTGGTGAAGGCCAGCACGGTTGCGCTCGCAGGCGTGATGGTCTGCGCCTGGGTCGTGACCGTGAAGCCCGCCGCCGATGGCGTCAGCGTGGGCGTGCCCACCAGGGTGTCGCGGTAGTGGAAGCTGATCGCCGAGGTGCCGGCGGCGAGGCTGACGCTCGAGGTGGTCGCTCCGCAGCCCGGCGCCGCTGAGAAGGTCCCCCCCGTCGATGAGGTCGCAAGGGTCACGGTGGTGGCCGCCGCGACGTTCGAGGCGTTCCCGAACGAGTCGCGGGCCTGCAGCGTCACCGCCCCGGAGCACGCGCCCGCGAGCTGGTTGAGCGCGGCGGTGGTGAACACCAGCCGCGTGGCCGGCGCGGGGTTGAAGGTCTGCAGTTGGGTCGCGAGCGTGAGGCCGCTGGGCGCTGCAGTGAGGGTCGCGGTGCCGGAGCGGGTGTCGCGGAAGTAGAAGCCTCCCGCGCTCGAGCCAGAGGCGATGGTGGCCTGGGCGATGGCGGTGGTGCAGGTCGCGTCGGAGAAGAAGGTGCCGGTGGCCGAGGTGCTGGAGAGCGCCACCGCCGTCGCGGCCGCGACCGGCGAAGCGTTACCGAACGGATCGCGCGTCTGCACTGAGGCCGCCGCCGAGCAGTTGCCCACCACCAGGGTCTGGGCCGCGCTGGTGAACACCACCTGGGAGGCAGCCGCCGGGGTGATGGTCTGGGTCTGCGTCACCGGGCTGAGGCCGGTCGACGAGAAGGTCAGCAACGGCGAGCCCGCCAGGGTGTCGCGGAAGTAGAAGCTCGTGGTGTTGGTCGAGGGCGCGAGAATCGAGGTGGTCGCCGCCGTGCCGCAGGCGGCGCTCGCGTGGAACGTGCCGCCGCTCGAATTGGTCGCGAGGTTGAGGGTGGTGGCCAGAGAGACGTTGGAGGGGTTGCCGAAGGTGTCCTGCGTCTGCACCGTCACCACGCCCGAGCAGGTGCCCGCGGCGCGCGACTGCGACGCGGTGAGCACCACCAGCCGTGCCGGGGCCGCGGGCGTGATGAGCTCGACCTGGGTGGCGCTGGCAAACCCGCTGCTGGCCCCCGAGAGCGTGGGCGAGCCGGCGCGGGTGTCCCTGAAATAGAAGCTGACCGTGCTCGAGGCCGCCGCCACCGTCACCGAGCTCACAGGTACGGCGCAGCTCGAGTCCGAAAAGAAGGTGCCGCCGGAAGAGCTGGTCGCGAGGCTGATGGCCGTGGCCACCGTCACCGGCGAGGCGTTGCCCAGGGCGTCCTGCGATTGCACCGTCACGATGCTGGAGCAGGCTCCGGCGATCACCGTGCGCGGGGCCGTCGTCACGACCAACCGCGAGGCGGGCGCGGGGTTGATGGTCTCCACCTGAGGTGCGACGACCAGGCCCGCCGAAGCAGCGCTCGCGGTGGGTGTGCCGGCCGCCGTGTCGGCGAAGAAGAAGCTGGTGAGGTTGGCCGAGGCCGCGACGCTCACCTGCGTCACCTGCGTCGTGCAGCTCGCGTCAGAGAAGAAGCGGAAAGTGGCCGAGGTGCTCGACAGGTTGACCGGCGTGGCCGCGTTGACGTTGCTGGGGTTGCCGTACACGTCCTGCGACTGCACCTGGGCGATCGCCGAGCAGGTGCCCGCAGTCACGCTCTGCGCCAGCGTCACGAAGGCGAGCCGCGACGCAGCCGCGGGGGTGATGTCCTGCACCTGCGTGGCAGAGGTCAGCCCGACCGCGCTCAGCGTCAGGGTCGGCGCGCCCGCCCGGGTGTCGATGAAATAGAACGCTGCGCCGTTGGCGCCCGCGGCGATGGAAGCCGACGTCACCAGGCTGCTGCAGGCCGCGTCGCTGTAGAAGGCACCTGCCGGCGAGTCGGTGCTCAGCGCCACAGTGGCCGCGGCCGGAACGTTCGCGGGGTTGCCGAAGGCGTCTTGGCTCTGCAGCGAGGTGAGCGCCGAGCAGGCCCCCGCGGTGAGCGACTGCGAAGCTGAAGTAAAGGCGAGGCGGCTGGCAGCAGCCGGCACGATGGTGTTCACCTGGGTGGCGCTCACCAGCCCCGCAGCCGCGGCGGTGAGGGTGGGCGTGCCCACCCGCGTGTCCAGGAAGTAGAAGCGCGCGCCGCTCGTTCCTGCCGCCAACGTCACGCTGGCCACGGGCGCCGCGCACGCAGGGTCCGAGAAGAAGCTGCCCCCGCTCGAAGTGGTCGACAGCGCCAGCGCCGTGGCGACCGTCACCGCAGAGACGTTGCCGAAGGCGTCACGGGTTCTCAGGTCAGCAAAGGCAGAGCACGCGCCGGCCGTCAGCGTCTGCTGGAGCGAGACGAACACCACGCCTGCCACCGGCGCCGGCGTGATGACCTGCCCCTGGGTGGCGAGGGTCAACCCGGTCGCGCTCACTGTCAGGGTGGGCGTGCCCACCAAGGTGTCGCGGTAGGCGAAGCTCGCGGCTGAGGCGCCGGGCGCGATGCCCACCGTACCCACCGCGCTACCGCAGCCAGCACCGACGAAGAAGCCGCCCGCCCCCGAGCTGGTCGCCAACGTCAGGGTCGCGCCACCCGCCAGCGGCGCGGCGTTGCCAAAGGCGTCTTGCGCCTGCACGTTCGCGGGCGCCGAACAGGTGCCGGCCACCAGCGTCTGCGGCGCGGAGGTGAAGGCCAGCCGCGTCGCCGCCGCCGGGGTGATGGTCTGCAGCTGCGTGGCCGCGGTGAGCCCGCTTTCGGCGGCGGTGAGGGTCGGCGTGCCCGCCTGGGTGTCCCTGAAGAAGAAGGTGGTGGTGCTGGTGCCCGCGGAGAGGCTGGTCGCAGCGATGGCCACCGTGCAGGTGGCGTTGGCGAAGAAGGTGCCCGCGGGCGAGGTGGTGGTCAGTGAGACCGAGGTGGCAGCGCCCACCGGCGAGGCGTTGTTGAACGCGTCGCGCGCCTGAATCGTCGCGGCGCCCGAGCAGTTCCCCGCGACCACGGTCTGGGGAGCGCTGGTGAACACCAGCTGGGTGGGGCTGGCCGGGGTGATGGTCTGCCCCTGGGCAGCGATGGTCAGCCCGGAGGCGGTGACGGTGATTGTGGGCGTCCCCGCGCGGGTGTCGCGGAAGTAGAAGCCCGCGCTCGAGGTGCCCGCCACCACGGTGACGCTGCTCACCGCGGTGGTGCAGGTGGAGTTGGAGAAGAAGCTCGCGCCCGTCGACGAGCTGCTCAGCCCCACCGCCGAGGCCGCGCTCACGTTCGTGGTGTTGCCGAACGCGTCCTGGGTGCGCACCGTCGCCAGCGCCGAGCACCCGCCCGCCACCACCGTCTGCGCACCGCTGGCGAAGGACAGGCGCGCCGGCGCCGCGGGGTTGACGGTCTGCACCTGGCCTGCGGAGGCCAGGCCCGAGGCCGCCGCGGTGAGGGTGGAGGCGCCGCTGCGAGTGTCGCGGAAGTAGAACCCCACGGTGGAGCTGCCCGCCGAGAGGGTGACGCTGGTGATGGCGCTGCCGCAGCCCGCCACCGCCGCGAAGGCGCCGCCGGGCGAGTTGGTGGTCAGGCTCACCGTGGTGGTGGACGCCACGTTCACCGGGTTGCCGAAGGTGTCTTGCGCCTGCACGTTGACCAGCACGGAGCACACCCCGGCGGTGACCGTCTGCGCCGCGCTGGTGAAGGCCAACCGGGTCGCCGCCGCAGGGTTTACCGTCGCCGCCTGCGTGCCCGAGGTGAAGCCCGCCGCCGCGGCCGTGAGGGTGGGCGTGCCGGCGCGCGTGTCGCCGTAGAACACCGTGGCCGAGGTGGCGCCCGCCGCCAGGGTGACGGTGCTGCCCGCGGTGCCACAGGTGCCCGACGTGTAGAAGCTACCCGCGCTGGAGCTGGTGCTCAGCGTCACCACCGTGCTCGCGCTCACCGGGGTGAGGTTCCCGTAGGTGTCCTGCGAGGTGATGGTCAGCCCGCTCGAGCAACTGCCCGCGGTGAGCGTCAGCGGGGCGTTGGTGAAGGCCAGCCGGCTGGCGGCGGCGGGGCTGATGCTCTGCGCCTGGTCCGCGCTCGAGAGGCCGGGGGCCGAGGCGGTGACGGTCGGGCTGCCCGCCCTGGTGTCGCGGAAGTAGAGGGTGCCCTGGTTCGTGCCCGCGGACAGCGTCAGCCCCGTCACCGCCGCGCTGCACGCGGCATCGAAGTAGAACGCATTGCCCGTCGAGGTGCTCACGAAGGTGACCGCGGTCGCCCCCCCCACGTTGCTGGGGTTGTTGAACGCGTCCTGGGACTGCACGGTGACCGCACCGGAGCAGGCGCCCGCGGTGAGGCTCTGCGAGGGCGTGAGGAAGGCGAGCCGCGAGGCCGCCGCGGCGTTGATGGTCTGCCCCTGCGTCGCGCTGAGCAACCCGGTGGCCGCCGCGGTGAGGGTGGGCGTGCCCACCGAGGTGTCCCGGAAGTAGAAGACCGCGCTCGAGCTCCCCGCGGCCAGCGTGAGGCCGGCCACGGCCCCGGTGCACCCCGCCCCCGAGAAGAAGGTGGCCCCCGTCGAGGAGGACGAGAGCGAGACCGCCGTCGCACCGCTGACGGGGGAGGCATTGCCGAAGGTGTCCTGAACTTGCAGGCTCACCGCCGCCGAGCAGGCGCCCGCCGACAGCGTCTGCGCCGCGGAGGTGATCGCCAGCCGCTGCGGCGCCGCGGGCGTGCTGGTCTGCGCCTGGGTGGCGCTGCTGAGGCTCACCGCCGCAGCGGTGAGGGTGGGCGTGCCCGCGCGGGTGTCCCGGAAGTAGAAGCTGCCGGTGCGCGTGCCCGCGGCGATGGTCAGGCCGGCGATTGGGGTGGCGCAGGCCGCGTCGGAATAGAACGTGCCCCCCGCCGAGGAGCTCGACAAGGTGACGGCGGTAGCCGCGGTCACGTTGGAAGGGTTGTTGAAGGCGTCGCGGCTCTGCAGCGAGGCCACCGCCGAGCAGGTGCCCGCCACCTGCGTCTGGGCCGCCGTCGTGAACGCCAGCCGGCTCGCCGCGGCCGCGTTGATGGTCTGGGTCTGCGTGCCGCTGGTGAAGCCGGTTGCCGCCGCGGTGACGGTCGATGCGCCCGCCACGTCGTCGCGGTACCAGAACGTCGTGGTGCTGGTGCCCGCGGCGAGGGTCGCCGTGGTGACCACCGTGGTGCAGGTGGAGTTCGAGAAGAACGTGCCGCCGGTGGAGTTGCTGGTGAGCGAGAGGCTGGTGGCGCTGGCCACGTTGGACGGGTTTCCCGCGGTGTCCTGCGACTGCAGGGAGATCGCCCCGGAGCAGCCCCCGGCGGTGAGCGTCTGCGCCGCAGTGGTGAACACCAGCCGGCTGGCGGCGGCAGGGTTGATGGTCTGCACCTGCGTGGCGCTGGTGAGGCCCGCCGACGCCGCGGTCAACGTGGGCGAGCCCGCGTTCGTGTCCCGGAAGTAAAAGCCCGCGCTGCTCGCGCCGCTGGGGATGGTGATCGACGTCACCTCCGCCGAGCAGGCCGCGTCGGAATAGAACCGCCCGCCGGCGGAGGAGGAGGAGGTCAGCCCGACTGCCGTGCCGCCGCTCACCGCTGACGGGTTGCTGTAGGTGTCGCGCGTCTGCACCGTGGCGAGCGCGGAGCAGGCGCCGGCCGAGATGGCCTGGGCCGTCGAGACGAAGGCCAACCGGTTGGGCGCCGCCGCGCGCACGGTCTGCACCTGCGTCCCCGAAGTGAGGCCGGCGGCGCTCGCCGTGAGCGTCGGCGTCCCCGCCAGCGTGTCCAGGAAGTACACCGTGACGGCGCTCGTGCTGGCCGCGAGGGCCGCGCTCGTGATCACCGTGGTGCAGGTGGCGTTCGAGTAGAAGACATTGCTCCCCGAGCTCGACGCCAGCCCCACCGTGGTGGCCGACGAGACCAGCACCGCGTTGCTGAAGGCGTCCTGCGACTGGATCACCAGCGCCCCCGAACAGCTCCCCGCCACCACGTTCTGCGCCGCAGACGTGAAGCCCAACCGGCTGGCGGGCCCGGCGTTGATGGTCTCGATCTGCGTGCTCGAGGCGAGGCCCACCGCCGTGAGGCTGAGGGTCGGCGTGCCGACCCTCGAGTCACGGAAGTAGAAGCCGGCCGTGTTCCCGCCCGCGGGGATGGTGACGCTGGCGATGGCGATGGTGCACGCCGTGTCAGAGAAGAAGGCGCCGCCCGACGAGCTCGTGCCCAGGCCCACCGAGGTCGGGGCGGTGACGTCGGCGCGGTTGCTGTTGCCGTCGCGCGACTGCACGGTGGTCAACGCCGAGCACGCGCCCGCGATCAGCGTCTGCGGCGGGCTGACGAAGGCGATCGTCGAGGGCGCCCCCGCGAGGATGGTCTGCCCCTGGGTGGCGAAGGTGAGGCCAGACGAAGACGCGGTCAGGGTCGGCGTGCCCGCGGCGCTCTCCCGGAAGTAGAAGTTCCCGGTGCTCGCGCCCGCGGGGATCACGATGCTGCTCGCCAGCGTGCCGCACGCGGCGTCGGCGAAGAAGAACAGGGTGCCCGACGACGCCGAGAGCGAGACCGTGCGGGCCGTGGCCCCCGGCGCCGGGTTGCCGAAGCTGTCGCGCACCAACACCGTCGCCGCCGCAGAGCAACCGCCCGCCGGCAACGTCTGTGGCGCGCTCACGAAGTCGAGCGCGGTGGCAGCGGCGGCCGTCACCGTCTGCGCCTGCGCCGCGGCCGTCAGGCCGACGGCGCTCGCCGTCAGCACTGGTGCGCCCGCGGTGGGATCACGGAAGAAGAAGCTCGCTGAGTTGGTGCCCGCCGCGATGCTGACGTTGGTGGTGGTGCTCGCGCAGCCCGCGGCCGCGGAGAACACGCCCGTGGCCGAAGACGAGCTCAAGTTGACCGAGGTGGACGCGCCCACGTTGGCCGCGTTGCCGAATGCGTCCTCGGCGCGCACTACCGCCGCCGCCCCGGAGCAACTCCCCGCCGCCACCGTCTGGGCTGCGCTGGTGAACACCAGTCGCGACGGCACGCCCGCGCCGATGGTCTGCACCTGGGTCCCGCTGGTGAACCCGGTGGCCGCAGCCGTCAGGGTCGCCGCGCCGGCCGTGGTGATGCGGAAGTAGAAGCCCGCGCTCTGGCCCACCGCTGGGATGGTGACCCCGCTCACCGCCGTCGTGCACGAAGCATCGGAATAGAAGTTGGTGCCGCCGGCGCTGCTGGACACCGCGATGGTCGTCGCGGCCCCCACCGAGGCCGGGTTGCCGAACGTGTCCTGGGCGCTGACGGTGGCGAGCGCCGAGCACGCGCCGGCAATCAAGCTCTGCGCCGCGCTGGTGAACGCGAGCCGGCTGGCGCTCCCAGAGACGATGGTCTGCATCTGGGTGCCGCTGGTCAACCCGGCGGCGCTCGCCGTCAGCGTGGGCGTGCCGGCGACGGTGTCTCGCAGGTACACCGTCAGGGCGCTGTTCCCGGGAGAGATGGTCGCGCTGGTCACCGCAGTGCCGCAGTCGGCGGTCGAGGAGAAGCTGTTGCCGCTGGAGGTCGAGGCCAGCCCCACCGCGAGCGACCCGCCGCCGGTCACCGCGTTGCCGTAGACGTCCTGCCGCTGCACCGTCAGCCCCGTCGAGCAGGCGCCGGCGCTCACGTTGAGCGGCGCGGAGGTCCAACTCAGGCGGCTGACCGCGGCCGCGACGATCGTCTGCACCTGCGTGCCGCTGGTGAAGCCGGTGGCAGACCCGGTCAGGGTCGAGCTGCCCGCACGCGTGTCCCTCCAATAGAAGTTGGCGCTGCTGGTGCCCGCGCCGATGGTGACGCTGGCGATCGCCGTGGTGCAGGTCGAGTTCGAGAAAAAGGTACCCGCTCCCGAGGAGTTGCTCAGCGCCACGGCGGTCGCAGCGCTCACGTTGGCGGTGTTGCCCAGCGAGTCCTGGGCGCGCACCGTGGTGATGGGCGAGCAGGCACCGGCGGTGACGGTCTGCGCCGCGGTGGCAAAGGCGATGCGGGAAGCGGTGTCCGGGTTGATGTTCGCCCCCTGGGTGGCGCTGGTCAGCCCGCTGGCCGCCACCGTGAGCGTCTTGCTCCCCGCCACGTTGCTGCGGAAGTACACGTTGGTGGTCGAGGCGCCCGCCGCGAGGCTCTGGGTGGTGATGGCCGTGGTGCAGGTGGAGTTCGAGAAGAACGTCACGTCGGCCGGCGCGGCCGAGTAGCTGAGCGTGGTGGCCGCGGTCACCGGCGAGGTGTTGTCGTAGAGGTCCTGCGTGGTGGTGGTGGCGATCGCCGAGCAGGCGCCCGCGGTCACGGTGCGGGCTGGGGTGGTGAAGACCACCTTGACCGCACCCGCCGGGTTGATGACCTCGCTCTGCGTCGCGGTGGACAAGCCCGCCGACGTCGCCGAGACGACCGCCGTGCCGGCCCGGGTGTCGCGGTAGTAGAGGTTCGCCGAGCTGCTCCCCGCCGGCACCGTGACGCCGGCCGCCGCGGTGGCGCAGCTGGCGTCCGAGAAGAACAACCCGCCCGACGAGCCGGTGCTGAGCGAGACGGCGGTCGCCGCCCCCACGTTGGTGGCGTTCCCGAAACCATCCTGCGTCTGCACGGTGATCACCGCCGAGCAGGCGCCCGCCAGCTGCGTGCGCGGGGGCGTGCTGAAGGCCAACCGAGCCGGGGCGCCCGCGTTGATCACCTGGCCCTGGGTCCCGCTGGCGAAGCCGGTGGCCGACGCTGTCAGCGTGGGCGACCCCGCGGTGTTGTCACGGAAGTAGAAGGTGACCGAGCTCGTGCCCGCCGCCAGGCTGCGCGAGGTGACCACCGTGGTGCAGCTGGCGTCGGCGTAGAAAGCGTTGGCTCCCGAGGTCGAACCCAGGTTGACCGTGGTGGCGGCGCCCACGTTGCTGACGTTGGAGAAGGCATCCCGGCTCTGCACCACCCCCACGGCGGAGCAAGAACCCGCCGACAGGCTCTGGGCCGCGCTGGAAAAGACCAGAAGGGAGGCCGCGGCCGGGACGATGGTCTCGGCCTGGTTGCCGCTCGTGAAGCTGCCCGAAGCGCCGGTCAGGGTCAGGCTCCCGGCGGTGGTGTCGCGGAAGTAGAAGCTCCCGCTGCTGGTCCCCGCGGCGATGGTGACGCTCGTGACCGCCACCGAGCAGCTGGAGTCCGCGAAGTACTGCGTGCTGGCGGAGCTGCTGGACAACGCCACGGTGGTCGCCGACGGCACGTTGGCCGCGGCCCCGAGCGCGTCCTGCGCCTGAATGGTGGTGAGCGCCGAGCACGCGCCCGCGGCGATCGTCTGCGAGCTGGTGACGAACACCAGGCGGTTGGCCGCCGCCGCGGTGATGGTCTGCACCTGCGTCGCGTTGGTGAAGCCGGCCGCGCTCGCGGTGAGGGCGGGCGACCCCGCGCTGCTGTCCCGGAAGTAGAAGCTCGCCGTGGTGCCGCCCAGGCCGATCACCACGCTGATCACCGCGGTGGTGCACGACGCGTTGGAATAGAAGCTCGTCGTGCCGGCGGTCGAGCTCAGCCCGACCGTCGTCGCCGCCGCCACGGTGGACGGGTTGTTGAAAGCGTCGCGCGCTTGCACGCTGGTGATCGCCGAGCAGCTGCCTGCCGAGAGCGTCTGCGAGCTGGTGACAAAGGCGAGGACGCTGGGCGGCGCCGCCGTCACCGTCTGCACCTGCGTGCCGGAAGTGAACCCCGCAGCCGAGGCGGTGAGCGTCGGACTGCCGACCACGGTGTCCCGGAAGTAGAAGCTGACCGAGCTGGTCCCCCCGGCGATCACCCCGCTCGTCACCGCCGTGGAGCAGGTCGCGTCGGCGAAGAACGTGTTGCTCGCCCCCGCGCTGGAGGCCAGGTTCACCGGGGTCGACGCCCCGAGGTTCGACGCGTTGGCAAACGCGTCTTGCGCAGTGACCGTCACCGCGAGCGAGCAGGCACCCGAAACCGGCGCGCGCGCCGGGGTGGTCATCGCCAGGCGGGCGGCCGCCGCGGCGCTGATGGTCTGCGTCTGCGTGGCGCTGGTCACCCCGGACGACGCGGCCGTCAGCACCGGCGAGCCCGCGCGCGTGTCACGGAAGAAGAAGCCCACGCTCGACGCGCCCGCGGGGATGGTGACGCCGGCGATCGCCGCGCCGCAGGTCGCGTTCGAGAAGAACGTGCCTCCGGGCGAATCGGAGCTCAGGGTGACCGCCGTCGCCCCCGCCACCGGCGACACGTTGCCGAAGGCGTCGCGCGACTCCACCGTCGCCACCGCCGAGCAGGTGCCCGCGGTCAAGCTCTGCGCAGCGCTCACGAAGGCCAGGCTCGCCACCGGCCCGGGGTTGATCGTCTGCACCTGCGTGCCGCTGGTCAGCCCGCTGGCCGCCGCCGTGAGCGTCGGGGTCCCGGCCCTCGTGTCCCTGAAATAGAAGGTGGCGCTGCTGGTGCCGCCCGCGATCAGCACCGCGCTGACGGCCGTGGTGCAGGTGGCGTTCGAGAAGAACGTGCCCCCGACCGAAGAGCTGCTCAGGGTGACGGTGGTGGCCGCCCCCACCGCCGTGGGGTTGCCAAAGCTGTCCCGCGTCTGCACCGTGGCGATCGCTGAGCAAACGCCCGCGGCGAGGGTCTGGGCGGCGCTCGCGAAGGCGACCCGCGAGGCTGCCCCGGCGCTCACCGTCGCGGTCTGGGTCGCCGTGACGAAACCGCTGGCCGACGCGCTGAGGGTCGGGGTGCCAACGGCCGTGTCGCCGTAATAGAACGCGGTCGACCCGCTCCCGCTCACGATGGTGGCGCTGCTGATCGGCGTGGTGCACCCGGCGCCCTGGTAGAAGGTGCCTCCTCCGGAGCTGGTGCCCAACGCCAGCGCCGTCGAGACGCCCACCACCGTGGGGTTGCCGTACGCGTCGCGCGCCTGCACCGTCACCGCCCCGGAGCAGCCGCCGGCGGCCAGGGCCGCGGGGGCGCTCGAGAACGCCAGCAGCACCGGCGGACCGGCGACGATGGTCACGCCTTGCGTGCCTGCGGTGAAGCCCGTGGCCGAGACCGTGAGGGTCGGCGCGCCGGCCACGGTGTCGCTGAAATAGAAGCTGCCGCTGCTCTGGCCTGCCGCCAGCGACACGCCGGCGATGGGCACGGTGCAGCCGGGGTCTGAATAGAAGTTCGCCCCTCCCGACGAGCTGGCCAGCGTGGCCGCCGTGGCTGCGCCGACCGAAGAGACGTTCCCGAAGCTGTCCTCCGAGCGGAACGAAGTGAGCGCCGAGCAGCCGCCAGCAGTGAACGACTGCGCCGCCGAGGTGAACGAGAACCGCGACGCTCCGGCCGCGGTGATGCTCTGCGCCTGGGTGCCGCTGGTGAAGCCGCTGACCGCCACCGTCAGGGTGGGCGACCCCGCAGCGGTGTCGCGGAAGTAGAAGCCCGCGCCGTTGGCGCCTGCGGCGATGATGACGGAGCTCACCTGGGTCGTGCAACTGGCGTCCGAGAAGAAGCGGCCGGTCGCCGTCGCGCTGGTGCTGAGGTTCACCGTGGTGGCAGTGGCCACGTTGGCGGGGTTGCCGAGGTTGTCGCGGGTCTGCGCCGTGGCCTGTGCGGAGCACGCGCCGGCCGCCAGCGTCTGGGCCGCGCTGGAGACCACCACCCGGGACGCGTTGCCGGCGCCGATCGTCTGCACCTGGGTGGCGCTGGCCAGCGCCACCGACGAAGCGGTCAGCGTCGGGTTCCCCGCGGTGGTGTCGCGGAAACGGAAGCTGACGGTGTCCGCGTTGGCGGGGATGGTGACCGAGGTCAGCGGCGTGGCGCAGGTGGTGTCGGTGGCGGCGAAGAAGGCGGTGGTGGCCGCGGAGCTGCTCAACGACACGCCCGTGGCGACCGAGACCCGCTGCCGGCCTCCGTTACACCCCCGCGTCTCGAGCACCGCTGGCGACGAGCAGCTGCCCACCGCCACCGACTGCGGAGCAGTGCCGTAGGCCAGCCCCGTCACCACCTCGGGCGCGAAGCGGATGTCCACCACGCCACCGATAAGACGGGTGCTGAGCGACGAGGTGCAGGGGTCGGTGACGCCCAGCCCCGCCGAGCAGCCGTTCTGGACCGTGATGTTTCCCCACGTCTTGGGAAGCGCGTTCGGAGTTCCGTTCCCCAGGTCGCGCTGCGCGCCCCCGGTCGACACGCTCACCGCCACCGAGTAGGCCGTGTTCGCGTTGACCCGCACGGGCGAGATGCTCGTGCAACTCCAGGTGTTGGCTGAGGTCACCACAGCAGCGCCCAGCACCGCCCCGGTGGAGCGGTTGACCAGGGACACGGTGTTCGTCCCGCTGAAGTATCCGCACAGGGCCCAGATGGAGCCGGCGGTGGTGGGCGTGAACTGGTAGCCGACAGTCGCGTTGAGGCTCAGGTTGACCGATACGCTCCCCGTGGCGTTGGTGGTCAGCGGCGTCTGATACGCAGTGCAGGGGGTGATGAGCTGGGCCTGGCTCCCCGATGCGATCGCGGCCGCGGCGGCGCTGAGGGTGACCTCCTCGGTCGACGAGCCCCGAAAGTAGAACGTGCTCGCGCTGGTCCCCGCGCCGATGGTGGTGGTGCTGACCGCGGTGGTGCATGAGGCGTCGGCGAAGAAGACGAGGTCCGCGGAGGAGGACGTGAGCGTCACCGTGGTGGAGCTCGCCACCGCCACCGCGCTGCCGCTGGCATTGCGGTTCTGCACGGTGGTCGCCCCGCTGCAGGTGCCCACGGTGATCGACTGGGCGGAAGAACTGAACACCAGGCGGGTGGCGGTGAGGGTCTGGGTCTGGCTGGTGGCCGTGAGCCCCGCTGCGCCCGCGGTGATGAGCGGTGTGCCCGCAGCGGTGTCACTGAACCGAAAGGACACGCGGCGACCGCCCGCGGGGATGGTGACCGTGGTCAGCGCAGTCGCGCAGGTGGTGTCGGCCTCCGCATAGAACCGAAGGGTGCCGGAGCTGGAGCTGAGGGTGACCTGGGTGTCTGCGGCCACCGTGCTGGCGACGGCACCGTTCTGCGACTGCACCGTGACCGGGCTGGAGCACGAGCCCACGGCGAGGGTCTGCGCCGCGCTCACGATCGCCAGCCGGTTCGGGGGGTCAGGGAGAAAGCCGATGTCCGCCTGGCCGTACATCGTGTCCGGGATCAGCCCCGACGAGGCACAGGGCTCCCCGATCGTGCCCGGCACGTAGCACGAGCCATCCACGCGGACGGAGTTCCACGTTTGGGGCAAGGCCGGGATCACCGAGCGGGAGGAGCCGCCGCTGCCCGCGAGCACCACCGCCACCGTGTAAGCGCTGCCGGCGACCACCGAGACCGGCGCGATCGAGGCGCAGGACCAGGCGTTCGCGCTCGTCACCGCCACCCTCGAGAGCACTGCGCCGGTGACCCGGTCGTAGAGGCGCACCTCCTTCGTGCCGTTGAAAAAACCGCACAGCCGCGTCACCCGCCCGCCCACCTCGGGGGTGAACTGGTAGCCCATGGTGTAGTCCCAGACGACGTCCGTCGAGAGGCCGCCGCCCTGGTAGTTGCGCCACGGGTACTCGCTGGGCTCCGGCGAGATGATGGTCGCAACCTGGGTGGCCGACAGCGCGCCGGCCGAGGCCGCCGTGATGGTGGTAGCGCCGAAGGTCGGGTCGCGGAAGTAGAAGCTGGCGCTGTTCCCGCCGGCCGGCAGGGTCACCGAGGTCACCACCGCGCTGCACGCCGGGTCGGAATAAAAGACCATGGTGCCAGAGCTGCCGCTCAAGCTGACCGAAGTGGCGCTGGCGACGTTGAGCGCCGCCCCCGCGCCGGTCTGGTGCTGCACCGTGGTCAGGCCCGAGCAGTTGGTGTTCAACACTGACTGCGGCGCGGTGAGGAACGCGAGCCTCGAGGCCAACACCGTCGCCGTCTGGCTGCCCGGGGTGAGGCTGGGCGCCGAGGCGGTGAGCACCGGCGAGCCCGAGGTGCTGGACCGGTAATAAAAGTTCACCGCCGCGACGCCGCTTGGCACGTTCACCGAGCTGATCGCCGTGGCGCACGAAGCGTCAGAGAAGAAAGTGACCGTGCCCCCGGTGGCGCTCAAGGACACCGTCGTCGCCGCCTGGAACGAGGTGGCGGTGCCGTTGACGTCGAAGGGGCGCACCGTGGTGAGCGCCGAGCAACCGCCCACCGCCGTCGACTGCGGCGCCGTGCTGAAGCGCAGGTTCGTGGGCGGGCTCTGGTAGAAGCGCACCGCGCGCGCCGAGAGAAAGGTGCCGGTGGTCGCGCTGCTCGCGTACAGCAGCCCCGCCGTGCCGTCCTGGTTCTCGATGCCGATGGTGGTGTTCGAGCCGTCGGCGGTGGCGGTGTTGATCTGAAAGACGATCTCCGTCGAGCCCTCGTACAGCCAGGCCTGCGCCGAGGCCGGGTTGCTGCCGTTGGTGCAGCAGTGCGCCACCGCGTTGAACTCCACCACGAAGTAGCGGTTCGGCGCGACGCCGCCCGTGGCCCAGGCCACCCGGCCGCCCGTCCCCGGCGGCCACATGTCATTCCAGTGAAAGCCGACCCACCCGTTGGGGATGGCGGCGTTCGGCGGGTTCAGGCCCGAGCAGCAGCCGTTGGTGTCGTTGGTGAACGAGAGGTAACCGTTACTGCTGACCGTCAACTGCGAGTAGCTGACGCCATAGAACGTGAAGGGAAACGGCAACGAGATAGGCGACGAGAGCTGGTCATCGCTGAGCGTGAGCGCGGTGCCGCTGATCGGCGCCCAGGTGTAGACCGGCGAGTAGGTGTCGAGCGCGCCCGTGTTGTCTGACCAGCGGTAGCCGAACGTGTCGGGACCACCGCTTGCCGCGATGGCCTCGTTGGAAGCGAGCGGCGAGAGCACCACGAGCGCGAGAGCCAACGCGCGAAGGCCAAACCAAGGCTGATGATTCATGCACCACCCCGTGGCACGCGCAGATGAATGGGAAGCGAGCGCCTGGCGCAGGCGCGGAGATTGTCGAATCTACGCGCATTCACGGGAGCACGCGCGAACGTTCTCCGCGGGCTTAGGGGTGTCGGACTGCGCCTCACCTGCTCACGAGGTGATCAGTCGTCCAGCCTGACGGATTTTTTCACCACGGCATTCTCGCCGACCGACACCGAAAGCTTCTTGGCGAGGCCTGCCGGCGGGTTGGTGAGCAGCAAGGTGTGCGAGCCCACCGAGACCACGATGCGCGCCGGCGAGGTCTTGCCGGTGTCGCGCCCGTCGATGGTGATCTGGCACCACGGCTGACAGACGATGTCGAGGGTTCCACGGGCTTCGACCGGGCGCGCAGTGAGCTGCACGGGCACCTCGACCACCGAGCCCACCTTCACCTCGGCCTCCACTTCCACGGGCAGAAAACCCCTCGCTTCGATTCGGACGCGCCGCTGGCCCGCGCCAAAGAAGTTCTCGTTCTCAGGGTTGCCCACCAGGTTGCCGTCCACCGTCACCCTGGCTCCCGCCGGCAGCCCCACGAACTTGAGCCCGCCCACCTGCAACCCCGCGTTGGGCACGGTCGGAGTGGGAGTGGGAGTGGGAGTGGCAATGGGAGTCAGTCTGGGCGTGGTGGGAGGGTTGACCGGCGTCACTTGCGGCGAGTCGCCATCGCGCGTCGCCAGCACTCCGGCGACCGCCAGCAAGGCCAACCCCGCGCCGATTCCGGCGATCAGCCTGATGCGTTTTGGGGCGCCGCCCTGCCGCACTGAGTTGGGCACCAGACCTGCGACCGTGCGCAGCTCGGGGTCATCATCAAGCACCCCTGCCACCAGGGGAAGCTCTGAGCCGTCGGGGTTGGAGAGCCCGGGCGCGAAGGAGCCAGTGGGGGGGCGCGAGGTCCCCGTGGGAGGCCGGGCCTGGCTGGGCGAGGTCGGAGGGCGCACCAGCGCCCGTTGGCTGGCGGTCGAGGGGGTGCGCGTGTTCGAGACGCGGCTGCCTCCGGGCGTGAGCAGGGGGGCCGAGCCGCTTCCGTCAGACCTGATGGCGTCGAATTCCCCGGTGGCGGTGCTGCGCAGGCCCGGCAAGGAAGTCGACGCCGCGTAGCCGGCCTCGTCGAGCTTCTGGCCCTTCGCGACGCGCAGCTTGGCGCGCTTGCGTGGCTCGCCGAACAGCGCTGTGAGCACGTCGACGGTGTGAAGGCCGCGCGTCCAGTTCCGCGTGCCGAGGAACACGGTGAGGTCGGCGGCCAGCTCTGCCGCGTTCTGGTAGCGATCGTTGGGGTCGCGCGCGAGGGCTCGCAGCACGATCTCGTCGAGCTCCACGGGAAGCTCGGGCCGCGTGTTGCTGGGCGGCTCGATGTCGCCTGCGAGGATCGCGTTCATCGTCTGCAGTTGGTTGTCGCGGCGAAAGAGGCGCTGCCCCGTGAGCAGCTCGTGCAGGGTGATGCCCAGAGCGAAGATGTCGGTGCGCCCGTCGACCCGCTGCCCCTTGATCTGCTCGGGAGAGAGATAGTTGGTCTTGCCCTTGACCTGACCGCCTTCGGTCTTCGAGACGTTCGACTCGGCGCGCGCGATGCCGAAGTCCACCAGCTTCGCCCCGCCCTGGTAGGTGACCAGAATGTTCGAGGGGCTCACGTCACGGTGAACCAGGTTCATGTGTTTGCCCGCGTGGTCCTCCATCTCGTGGGCGAACATCAGCGCCTCGGCGGCCCCGATGCCGACGTCGGCGACGAACTCGGGCGAGAGGGGCATCTGCAGGCGCTTGCTCTGCTGGATCACCGAGGCGAGGTCTTCGCCGGCGATGAATTCCATCGCAATGAAGTACTGCCCGTTCTCTTCTCCGAGATCGTAGATACGCACGATGTTCGGGTGATCGAGGCGCGCGGCGATGCGCGCCTCATCGAGGAACATGGTGACGAAGTCGTCGGTGGCCGAGAGGTTTGGCAACACGCGCTTGATGACGACGAGTTTTTCAAAACCCTGAATGCCCGTCTGGTTGGCGAGAAAGATCTCTGCCATGCCGCCTTGAGCGATTCGGCGCAGCAGCTGATATTTACCGAAGGTGGCTTCGGTCTTGTCGATGTTGGCGATCACCGGAGGTCTGATGCTCCGGTGCATCACCCCTCGTGTCAAACTCACTTTCAAAGACCAACCGCGATCGGGCCAACCGAATTAGGGTCAAGCGCATTGAAACCCTCGACGCTGATGCTCCTCGTAGCGGTCTTGCTGTCGGGTGTCGGCGGGTACTGGCTGGGAGCTCGCGTCGCCCCACCAGGCACTCCCCAGCTCCCCGGTGGCCGGGCGGTGGCGGAGCCCACGGTGGCCCGCTGGTCGGGAGGGGAAATGACCGTGGCGCAGCTTCAGGCCCGGGTGGTGGCGCTCAAAATTTCCGCTGGGCTGGCATCACTCGAGCCGGCCAGGGCGCGCACGTTCGCCGACGGGGCGATCCACACCGCCCTGCTCGCAGAGGAGGCGCGCAGCCGGGGGCTGGAGAACGACGCGCGGGTCCGGGGGCCCCTGGACGATCTACTGGCACGGCGGCTGATCGAGGTCGAGGTCGAGGGTGCGCCGAGGGTCGAGGCTCCTGAGGCTGCGCTGGTCGCCTACTACGAGGCGCACCGGGAAGACTTCATGCGGCCCGAGCGGGTGCGCCTGACGATGCTGCAAGCAAGAGGTCCGCGCGCGAAGACCGAGCTCGAGTTGGCGCAGCGCGAGCTCTCGGCGCTCTCAGTCGCCGCGCAGAACGAGGTGCTGAAAAAACGAGGCGCGCAGACCGCCGCGTTCACCCGTGAAGAACTCGAGACGCGCCTGGGCGCGCAGGCGGCAGAGGCGGCGTGGCTGCTGATGAACCTCGAGCGGCTCGAGGTGCTGCCGGCCGCTGACTCGGCGGTGCTGGTGCGCCTCGAAGAACGCCAGGCGGGGAGATCGCTCACGGTGGAGCAGGCGCGCGAGCAGATCGAGAGCCGCCTCTGGTACGAGCACCGCGACGAGGCGATCGCAAAACACTTCGAGAAGCTGCGCGGAAAATGGAAGCTCCAAGTCGACGAAAGTGCGCTGAGCAAGGCGCTCTTCGAGGTGCGCTGACCATCGACCTCGGCAGCCGCCGGCTCGTGGCCCGCGCCCCGGCGCTCGTAACGCTGCCCACGTCGGCCTCACCTCAGGCCGAACGTGTGATGCCATCAGCGACGCGCTAAGAGACGTCACCAATGACGGATGCAGAACTCGAAGCCCTGTTTACGGACGCCGAGTCAGAACGGGTCGAACGCAAAGAAGCGCTGACCCACCCCGAGCGGGTCAAGCAGGCCATCGCAGCCTTCGCCAATGATCTGCCCAACAGTCGCGCGCCTGGGGTGGTTTTCGTCGGGCAGCGAGACGACCTTTCGTGCGCAGGCCTGGCCATCAACGACGACTTGCTCCTGCGACTCTCGAGCTTTCGGTCGGACGGAACCCTTCTCCCTTTTCCAACGACTGAGGTGCGGAAACTCACCATTCGAGGCTGCGCGGTTGCTGTGGTGATCGTTCAGCCAACTGACAACCCCCCCATCAAGCTCGAGGGCCGCGTGTGGATTCGGGTCGGGCCGCGGCGCGCTCTGGCGAGCGCTGAAGAGGAACGGCGTCTGTTGGAAAAGAGGCGTTGGGGCAACCTTCCGTTTGATGCGCAGCCCCTGGCCGGGGTGACGACGGCCGACCTGGACCTCGATCGGTTTCGCAGCGAACTTCTACCCTCTGCCGTTTCTCCCGAGGTCCTCGCCGAGAACCATCGCTCCACTGAGCACCAGTTGCAGGCGCTGCGGCTCCTCACCCCCTCCGGCAACGTGACCGCTTCGGCTGTGTTGTTGTGCGGCACCGACCCGCGACGACAATTTCCAGGGGCTTACGTTCAGTTCTTGAGAATCGCTGGTGGTCGGCTCACCGATCCGATCGCGAGTCAGAAGGAACTCTCGGGGACGCTCGCTGATCAGGTTCGGCAGCTCGATGAACTGATCGCCTTGAACATCAATCGCCGAGCCGAGGTTGGCGGTGCCGTCCGGCGAGAGGCGGCTGACTACCCTGACGAGGCGCTCCGACAGCTTGTCCGCAATGCCCTGATGCACCGCTCTTACGAGGGAACCAATGCGCCGACTCGAGTGACCTGGTTCGACGATCGAGTCGAGATTCAGAACCCCGGAGGCCCATTTGGCATGGTGACCAGAGCGAACTTCGGTGAGCCGCAAGTCGCTGACTATCGGAACCCGACGCTCGCTGGCTGGCTCAAGATGTTGAGCTTCGTGGAGCGGTTCGGCGTCGGAATCGCCATTGCGCGCCAGCGCCTGGTGGCCAACGGAAACCCGCCCCCTCAGTTCACCCCCGAAGAGGCCCACACGTTGGTGACCGTGTTCAAGCGCCCATGAAGACGCTCGCGCTGTTCAACAACAAAGGCGGTGTGGGCAAGACATCGCTGGCCTACCACCTCGGCTTCATGTTCGCCGAGCTCGGCCTTCGAGTGGTCTTTGCCGACTTCGACCCGCAGGCCAACCTGTCGACGATGTGCCTGACCGAGCACCAGCTCGAGGTCTTGTGGGGGTTGAAGCCCAGACCGACCCTCTCTGGAGCCATCGAGCGCCTCAAGCGCGGCGTCGGCGATCTCGTCGAGGTCACACCCCAGGCCATCTCGGCGAACATTTCGCTCATCGTGGGTGATCTCCAACTGTCGGAGTTTGAAGACGATCTCTCGCAGCAGTGGCCGCGGTGCCTCGATGGCGATGAGCGGGCGTTTCGAGTGACGACTGCGCTCGAGCGCGTGGTCTCAGGGGTGGCTGCGCGAACCGCTGCGGACATCGCCATCGTCGACGTCGGTCCCAACTTCGGGGCTGTCAATCGCGCCGCGCTCATCGCCGCCGACTTCGTTCTGGTTCCGGTAGCGCCAGATCTCTTCTCGATGCAGGGGCTCGAGAGCGTCGGGCCTCGACTCGAGACTTGGCGAGCAAGTTGGCAAGAGAGACGCCTGAAGGTTCCAAGCGGCCTCGATTTCGAAGTCGCGAAGGGTTCGATGACGCCGATTGGCTATGTCGCCTCGAGACATTCAGTGCTCTCTGGCGGTGGAGTGAAGGCGTTCCAGCAGTGGATTGACCGAATGCCAGGAGCGTATCGAGGGGCCTTCGAGCCCGGTGTCGAGGGCTTCGAACGTGGCATCGACGAGGACCCCAACTGCGTCGGGCAGCTCAAGGACTACCGTTCCCTGCTGTCCATGTCGCAGGAGGCAAAGAAGCCGCTCTTCCTCTTGAAGCCGGGAGACGGCGCCATCGGTGCCCACCAAGGCGCAGTGCGTGAGGCGTATCGGGACTTCCGAGCTCTCGCAGGGCGGGTCCTTCAACGCATGGCAGTAGAAGACCCCATGACGAAGCAGCCTTTCTGAGCCACGCGCCGTCGAAGGTGAAGGCACCGGACTGAAGAAGGAGATCGACCGCGCCCAGGCGCTGAGCCCAAGCGCACTTCGCCTTCGTGCTGAAATGATCGCGCTGCCCGCGATCGCCACGCCGCGCTTGGGGAAACGACGGGAGCGGGCGAAGGGTCGTCGACCTCGTCTCGGTGCAGGGCGATCCACTCCGCGAGCATCTCGGCCGCCCGCTGGTTCAACCGCGCGAAGGCCTCCAACGCTCCGATGCGCGGGAGCTGCAGCAGCACCGAACGATGCAATGCCTGATCGGCTCGCCTGAGTTCGACGCTGCGCAGGCGGTGGCGGCCATCGAGCAGTGCCCCGCTACCGCAGGAGCTGCTCACAGCGAGCCCGCTGCACGAAGCGCCCGCCGCCGCGCGTCTTGAGGGTGCTGTTCTCGACGATGATGCGGCCGCGTGAGAGCACCGTGTCGGGGTAGCCCTTCACCTCGAAGCCCTCGAAGGTGCTGAAGTCGACGCGCATGTGGTGCGTGCGTGGGTTCTTCACCGAGATGGTCTCGGTGCGGTTCGGGTCGAAGATGACGATGTCGGCGTCGGAGCCCACCGCGATGGTGCCCTTCTTCGGGAAGAGCCCGAAGGTCTTCGCTGACGCGGTCGAGGTGAGCTCGACGAAGCGGTTGAGCGACAAGCGGCCCTCCACCACGCCGCCCTGGTACATCAAGGCCATTCGGTTCTCGACGCCGGGGGCGCCGTTGGGAATCTTGGTGAAGTCGTTGCGCCCGAGCTCTTTGCCGGGCTGCGCGGGCGCGGGGTCGCCGGGTCGCCACGAGCCGTTGAAGCAGAACGGACAGTGGTCGGTCGCCACCGCGCTGAGGTGGTGCTGCTTGAGCCCTTGCCACAGCACGGCCTGGTTCCACTTCTCACGCAGCGCCGGGGTCATCACCCACTTCGCGCCCTCGAAAGGGTCGACGTCGGTGCCCGCGTAGATGGAGGAATCGAGGAAGAGGTACTGCGGGCAGGTCTCGGCCTGCACGTCGACGCCCCGCATGCGGCCGAGCTTGACCTGCTCGAGTGCGTCGGCCGACGAGAGGTGCACGATGTAGAGCGGCACCTGCGCGACCTCTGCGATGGCGATCGACCGGTGCACGCCTTCGGCTTCCATGCGCGTCGGCCGGGTCTTCGCGTGGTACTCAGGCGTGAGCTTCCCATCGCGAATGGCTTCTTTGATGATCTCGTCGATGACGATGCCGTTCTCGGCGTGCATGCAGATGCGCGTGCCGTTGAGGCCAGCCTGACGGAACGTGCGGTAGAGCGTGCCGTCGTCGACGTACAGCACGCCCGGGTACGCCATGAAGAGCTTGTAGGAAGTGACCCCGGCGTCGGCCAGCCGCTGCAGCTCAGGCAGGCGCGTGTCCGGCATGTCGGTCACGATCATGTGAAACGAGTAGTCGATGGTGGCTTTGCCGTCGGCCTTGCCGTGCCAGAGGTCGAGCCCCTTGAGCGTGCTCTCGCCTTTGCTCTGAATGGCGAAGTCGATGACGGTGGTCGTACCGCCGAAGGCCGCGGCGATGGTGCCGCTCTCGAAGTCGTCGGCAGACGTCGTGCCTCCGAAGGGCATGTCGAGGTGGGTATGCGGGTCGATGCCGCCGGGGAAGACGAGCTTTCCGGTGGCGTCGATCTCCCGGTCTGCGCGCACGTCGAGCTTGGCGCCGATCTGGGTGATGGTCTCGTTCTCGATGTAGAGGTCGGCGAAGTAGTCGTCGACCGCTGTCACGATTCGTCCGTTCCTGATCACCACGCTCATCGCTGTCTCCGGGTCGAAAGGGTTTCGCAGCTTCGGGGCCTGCGCTTCGCGTGTCGAGTCTTCGATTCGGCCATCTTCGACCTCCGTCTCGTGGCTCAAGGGGCCAAGCCACGGCGCTGCCCGGTTCACGAAGAGCCGGGGCGCGATCACGTTCTCTTCGAGGGCCGACCGCGTCTGCGCCTCGCACGGTGGCGTCACGTTCGCTGGCAAAGCCGGCGGCTCGCCGGGGTGAAGGTGCAGACCCCATGGGGCCACGACGACTTCTCCGTCACCGACGCAATGAACCTCGAAGGCCCTGCTGCCCTGCGACCGCCTCGCCGACAACCTCCTCTCCGCCGCGCAAGGCGGTGGGCGCCGTGGAGAAGATGTTGATGCCCAGGTCGTCGACCATGCGCCAGTAGCGGCGCTGAAGGCGGTCTGGCGCGCGAAGGTCAACGGAGGCGAGGGCACCATCGTGCAGTTCGCCGAGCGCGTCGTTTTCGCAGGTCCACAGGGTGCGTTCTTCTTCGATGCGATGACAGGGGCACCGACGGGCAAGTATCTCCTCGCGCACGATGGCTTCAAGGCCGAAGGTGGTCGGATCCGCCGCGCACCTTGCGGCTCGATCGAAAACACGAAGTGGGGCGGCTGGGAGCCAATGCCCGGACCCACCGGAGCGCACTGGCTCGAGACCGCCACGACGGCGATGCTGATGAACTGCCGGTTCATCTCGACCAGGAAGCTCGACAGGAGCGTTCTCCTCCGGGGCAGCGCCAGCATCCTGCTGGCCTTCGGTTCGACTTTCCCCAGTTCCGCCTCGACGGGCGCGAGGGCGTTCTTGACGTGGTGGACCCACTGCTCGGGCTCACGAAGCTCTGCGGCTTGCCCGGTGGAAGCAAGCCGTCGAGCGGGCCAGGCAGATGTGGGAACGACGCGCTTAACCCCAGCGCGACATCAGCCGCTCCCGGTCGAACAGCCGCCGGGCACTGAACACGATCGCCAGATCGAGCACCAGCACGATGCCTCCGATGAGCGCGTAGTACTCAGGGCCCGCCTTGAGCACACCGCCGAACAGCCCCGCGCGCTGCTGCGCCAACCGGCTGTCTCCAACCCGCGCGCTGATCAGCACCGCTACCCCTCGCGTCGGCCCCTTCAGACGGAGTGGCACGTCGCGTGACCGATGCTCCAGCTTGCTGCTGTCACTTGAGAGGTGAAGAGGCCTGCTCGAAGGCACGGGGCAGGCGGCTGCCGTCGGCCGCGTGGTCTTGACCGAGGCGCAGCCCATGGCCTCGCCAGGTCGGCGCGCCGGCGAGCGGCCTGGTGCGCTCGGCGGAGCTGGCTCTCGGTGACTTCGGAGAGCTCGGAGAGCTCGGCGTCGCCTGGTCCGTTCAGGACACGGCGGGGTTCGACCTGCTGATCAGCGAGATCAAGTAGCGGCGCTCTCGTTGGCGACGAAGGTCCTGGAATTGAAGAAATTGTATTGAGGGGCTTCGGACATGACCGCGCCGGTAGTGCTATCGTAACACTATGAGTGACGCCACGACCGTCAAGTTGCCGCCAAGGCTCAAGAAGCGAATCGCGCCCCTCGCGAAGGCGGCCGGGAAGAGTTCGCATGCGTGGATGGTCGACACGCTGGCCTCCGAAGTGGAGCGCGAAGAGCTTCGACGTTCCTTCATTGCGGAGGCCGTCGCATCGCAAGCGGAAGTCGCTGAGGGGGCGCCGGTCTACGACGCCGAAGAGGCTTTCGCCTACTTCCGCGCCAAGGTTGCCGGGCAAAAGCCGAAGAAGCCGACGCCCCGCAGACGATGATCATTCTGCGCCTTTCACCCAGGGCATTCGCCGACGTCGACCGCTTCACGAGCTCTACGTTGGAGCACGACCCCGGGGCGGCCGACGGAGTCCTTGAGAGCATCCTCAACGGCCTGGAGGTGCTTCGTCGCCACCCGCTCATCGGGAGGCCGGTAGAGCACGGACTGCGCGAGTTGGTCATCTCACGCGGCCGCTCGGGCTACATCGCGCTCTATGAGTTCAACCCCACCCGCGGCGAGATCCTCGTTCACAAGCTGAGGCATCAGCTCGAAGCCGGCTATCGACAATCGTGACTTGCGTCGCCCCAGGTCAACGCGCGCGGCGTCGGCGGTTGAGCAGTCCCAGCAACGCGAGCGCGGCCCAGGCCTCGAGGCCACTCGCCGCGCCGATGGCCACCGAGATGTTCCGCTCGGAAGCACCCTGCGCGATCATGCGCACGTTCACGCCGGACCGGCCGAGCGCAGAAAAGAGCCGGGCTGCCACGCCGGGCGTACCTGCCATGCCGTCACCGACCACGGCCAGTGCCTGGTGCCGATCAGCTCGATCACTTTATAGACGCGCTCAGCCATGTGAATCCCCCTGGGTTGGTGTGACGCTGTCGGTCTACCCCACCGCCGCTGATCAGTCGGCGATCCAGCACTGGGACGGCAAGAAGCTGACGATCGCCCTGGAGTACGGCGCGACGGAGACGCGGACCAGGACGAATACCGGGAGCGTCTTGGCTTCGTCGAGGCTCCGGCTCCGGCTCCTCGCCCTCGCGCACGACGCGTCGCGGTGCTGGAGGGCTTCACGCGGACACTGCGGTACACGGCCACGACAGACAGGGCCTTGAGCGGCTCTGTCGATATGGCTCTCGCGGCCCGGTATCGGAGTCGCGCCTCAAGTCGCTCGACGACGGCAGGTACGAGTACTCCCCGAAGAAGGGCACGGCCTTCACCCTCACCGCAGCGGCTCTCGTGCGGCGCCTCGTCGCGCTTCTGCCTCCAGCCAGGCTTCACCTCACCTCGTTCCAT
>JAYVFP010000167.1:0-39078 GCA_043773025.1 Archangium sp. | reverse complement strand
GGTCGTTGCCGGATGTTGTGCCCTCACCTCGTGAAAACGAGTGTGAGGGCTTTTTTTTGCTCTTTTTTTACGCGCCTTCGCACCGCCTCTGCCGGCCCGAACGGCCTACTGGCTGATTGACGCACCACCGCGAGGCCACTGTCCAAGTGGCTGCCTGAAGGGCCGTGCCCGACGTCAGCACCGACAGCGATTGAGAGCGGCGCGTGGTGAAGCTCGAGAGCGAGCGCGACGAGTACAACCGGCGCTACGTTTCCATGATGGAGCCTACCGCAAGCTTGAGGCGGGCCTCGTCGGACAGAAGCACGAGCGCCACGTGCCGACGTCGGAGCCACTGGCGGTGGACGTCATCTCGATGCGAGGTGATCGGGAAGCGGCCGGCCTCTGTCGTCGTAGTCCGCACGGTGCGCGGCAAGTACGTCTCAAAGGAGAAGGCCGACGCGCTCAAGGTGGAGAGTCGACCCCGGTGGTTCAGGCAGGCGCGGTCGAGTTGCACATCCCTCGCGGGATGTACGCGCGCAACCGGCGGGAGGCGCTACAGCAATTCCTCACCGACGGGCGCGTGCCCAGCAACAACAACATCTCGGAGCGCGCGCTTCGCCGACGGGCGGTGAGACGCAATCATGCCGAGCCCCTGATTACGCGGAGCGGCTCGGCGATCAAGGTGCCCTTGCTGATGAATCGCGCTCGGGGCGCCATTTGGCCAGGCGCCGCGCGAGCAGAGCGACTCCGCATCATCCTGACGGCTTCTCCGCCTCCATAGGGCATCGCGCTCAGGGCAGAGCACGACGTCTTGCGCGAGGTGCCTCAGGCGAACGTCGAGCAGCCGGTCCTGCGTGCATCGGGGGCCCTGCACACGAGAGTGGCCCATGGCACTGCAGGATACGGCGCAGCAGGTGGGCGTTTTTTTGACGAAGCCGCTCAGGCGCGTTGGATCAGGGTCGTAGCCACCTGTTTCACACGGAGATCGCCATGAACGAACGCAACCCCATTCAGCTCGAGAACACTGACCGCCGGCGCGGATCCACCGCCAGCATATGGGGCGAGCTCGTCGTCGAGTCGATGTGGCGCCCGAGCGACAAGCCTCGCGTCGAGTCGGAAGGTTGGCTGCGCTCGCACGGGTATCTGCCCGAGCGCCGTCAGTCTCGCTAAGTACGGCCCATTACCCCGACCCTCTTTTCTGGGTCGCTTCGCCTCGGCGCATCTTCCGCTTCATTTCAGCGGCGCGCCCAGCGTTCCGCTGGGCGGCCCCGCCCTCCCCTCAAGGGGAGAGGGGCACTGTGTCAGCGGATTCCGAGCTTGCCGGCGAGTGAATCGATGGTCTTGCCGGTCTTCTGGTACAGCTCGGCATCACGCAGCCGCGCGTTGAGCTTCGCGCGCTCGGGCTTCTTCTGGTTGTCCTTGAACATCCGCTTGTCGAGCTCGTAGGCCTCTTCGATGTAATCGCCGTAGAGCTTCTGAAGATCGCCGCTCTTCGCCAGCACCGTCGGATCGGCCTCGAACAACTTCTCGATCGCGTCGCGCCGCTTGG
The DNA here is from genome assembly GCA_043773025.1 of Archangium sp. Taxonomy (GTDB): domain Bacteria; phylum Myxococcota; class Myxococcia; order Myxococcales; family Myxococcaceae; genus Archangium_A. The sequence continues at coordinate 37,550 of JAYVFP010000167.1, read as the reverse complement.
CGAACATCGTGTACCCGCCGCTCGGAGCCGCCACCGGCTCATCCTTCACGGGCGCAGGCGGGGTCTCCTTCACTGCGACCGGCGCCGCCACGGGCTCGGGCTTCGCCGCTTCAGCCTTCACCGGCTTCTCGGCCGGCGCGTCGTCCTTCGCATCATCAGCCGCACCTTCTGCCTTGGCTGCCGCATCTTCAGCCGCCGCCATCGCCTTCCTGGTGTCGGCCTCTGCCTTGGCCTGCAGTTGCTCTGCGCGCTTCTTGGACCACTCGGCCGCCTCAGCCGGGTCGGTCGGCATCTCACCAAGTTCGACGTCGCCGGTGTCATCCGTGGCCGCGACCGCTGAACTGCCGCCGCTGCCCAGGCCGCTGATCGTCGCGATGAGGCCGCTCACGAAGCCCCAACCCGCACCAAGCAGGCTGAGCACCGCGACGACCTTGAGCACCATCAGCACCCACTTCACGACGTCGAAGTGCACCATCCACTGGTACGTCACGTAGACGCTGACCAACGAGCCGACCACCATCAGCAACGGCCCAAGCAGGCTGATGAAGGGAATGGGCAACGCCGCGAGCAGAATCCCCAGCGCCTGCGGCACCGCGAGGATGATCGCCAGCGTCATCGTCTGCAGGAAGTAATTGCTGCGCGAACGAGCGTCAGACTTTCCCTTGAGCTTGTTGATGACCCACTCGACCACCGGGTGGAACACGAAGCCGGTGACCACCGCGCCGATCACCGCGCCGATGGCAGGGCCGATGGGCAGGAACGAGCCCAGCAGGAACACGTGACCGGGGGCGATGAGCGCCGCCAGACCTGCCGCGAATGCAGGCAGCGCCGCGCTGATGAACAACGACGGCAGCGCGTAGCCAATGAGCTCGATCTTCGCCATCGGCTCGGCGGGCTGCTCTTCGATGGTGGTGCGCACGGTGCCGAAGGGGTTCACCAGCAGCTTGGGAACGTTCACCAGGTAGTACGCGATGCCCTTGGGCACGCCGACGAACATGGCGCCGATGCCCTTGCCGGCCGGAGCCTCTTCAGCAGACGCAGCACCGGGAGCCGCAGGGCGCTTCTGCGCGGGGGAGGGCATGGTCTTCGCGTTGCTCGGAGGCGCGTTGGGCTTCTTCGCCGCTGCAGCCGACACAGGAGGACCCGGCTTGCCCCTGCCCGGCGCGATGGTCGGGGCCGCGGGCTCTTCTTCTTCCTCTTCGATCTGCACGACCTCGAACTCGCTCTGGCCGACCGTGAAGCTGGCGCCTTCCTGGAGCTGAACCGGGCGGGGCGCTTTCGCCCCCTGCGGCACGGCGAGCGTCTCGAGCAGCCACATTCCGCCCTTCTGTGACACCCGCGCCTGACGACGGGAAATCGAGTTGTCCTCGATCTGGATGTCGGCATCGCCGCCCACCCGGCCGAAAATGAAGCCCTCGGGGGGAACGACGATGTCTTCGTTGGTCGAAAGATCGCGGAGTGTGACCTGGCCCATTTGGAAACGTCCCGTGTGAAGTGAAGAAACAGCGCAGCTTCTAGCAGAACAGATTGCTGTGGATCGACTCAGTCCTGCCGGTTCAGGGCGTCCAGATAGGAGCCTTCGCGGGGTTTGAGCTCTTCACCTTCCACAAAGATGCGCGCCCGCACCCGTCCCGGTCCTGAGACGACGACGTCGGTCCCTTGCGGCATGGCGAAAAATTGCGTCAGGGGCGGCACCTTCACGGCGATCTCGATCAAGGGCACCACCGACAGCGCTTCAGGCGACTGGTGATCGTGGGCGTCATCCATACAGCCGACGAACCAGCCCGAGTCAGTCGGCGCACTCGGTTCGGTGCGCCCCATCATGAACGCCGGCGCTTCCCAGGTGCGGCTGCAGACGACGGCCTGCAGGGCCTGGCGGGGGTAGTCGGCCTTGTCGAGCAGCCCCAGGCTGTCGAGGACCTCTTTTTGTCGCCACGTTTCCAGCAGTGACTGATCGACGGACTCGATCCACTTGAGCTCGTGTTTGAGATCAGGCTCGAGCACTCCGAGCGTGCCGTCATCGCGTTGGGTCAGGCGCAGCGTGGCCCAGCCCAACTGCACCGTCTGGCCCGGCTTGAAACGGGTGCCGGTGGCGACGGCGTTTTCGAAGTAGCCGATCAGCATCTTTTCCAGGTCAGGCACGGGCACTTCGTGCAGGAAGCGCAGGGTAAACTCGGCGTGAGCGAAGGCGGCGCATTGGGTTGTGCGGAACTCGGTCACGGCGCGACAGCCTTCTCCCCGACCCTTTCCCCCTCGGGGAGAGGGAGACACGTGGCGTGATCTGCGGGCGTACGCACGTCGACGTTGCGTTCGATCACCCGCCCGAGGCGGAACAGCAGGTGCTCTTCGTACGGCCGCGCCATCAGCTGCACTCCGACCGGCATTCCTTCACGGTCGAAACCGGCCGGCACGCTGATCGCCGGAAAACCAGTCAGGTTCGCCACGCGGATGAAGCGCATCAGCGCATCGACCACCGGCAGGTTCGACTCGCCATCCGGCAGCGCCGATTCGGGAATGTACGGAGCGGTGATCGCCGTCGACGGCGTGATCACCACGTCGCAGGTCTGCATGGTGGCGAGCCACTCGCGCGTCATCGCGTGACGGTGACGGAGTGCATGCACGTACTCGGTGCCCGTGAAGTGGTTGCCGATGGCGAGGTTCGTGCGCGAGTCGAGACCGAACCGCGTCACGTCGAGCTCGATCTGCCCGCGCATCGCCTGACACATCTCGCTCAAGATGAGCGTGCTGTGCGTCCACAACACGGTGTTGAGGTTGGGGCCTTCAATCTCCACCACGGTCGCCCCGGCGTCGGTGAGCGACTTCACGGCCTCGCGGCACTTCGCCACCACGTCGGTCGCCGCGTCTTCGAACCACGGCCAGCAGAGGCCCAGGCGCACGCCCGCAAGTGAGCCTTTCTCGTAATCAGCCAGATGCGCCGCGGGCTGCAACTGTGAGATCACGTCGTGATCATCCGGCCCCGCGAGCACCGCGTACATCGCCGCCACGTCATCGACCGTCAGCCCCATCGGCCCCACGTGACCGACGTTCCAGCAGAGCGGGGGAACTCCGGTCTCGGGAATGCGGCCCCAGGTCGCCTTGAGCCCGACGATGCCGCACAGCGCCGCGGGAATACGAATGGAACCGCCACCATCAGCGCCGATGCTCAGCGGGCACACGCCTGCAGCCACCACCGCGCCCGACGCGCTCGAGCTGCCGCCCGTGATGCGCTTCCGGTCGTACGGATTGCGCGCGGCGCCGTGCCAGGGATTGAGCCCGATCGGGTTGATGCCGATCTCGTTCATGTTCAGCTTGCCGAGAATCACCGCGCCCGCTGCTTTCAGCCGGGCGGCGACCGCCGAGTCTTTCGTCGCCACGTCTTTGCGAAACCGCGTGCCCAGGGTCGTCACGTGGCCCGCGAGGTCGACTTCATCTTTCAACGCGACCGGCACGCCATCGAGCACCGACAGCGGAATTCCCGCACGAAGCCGTTTGGAAGACGCCTCTGCCGCCGCCAACACCTCATCTTGCCTGCGGGAGATGAATAGGCCCAGGCGTTCGTCCCGGCCATCGAGGCGCTCGATGCTTTCGTGCACGCGCCTGATCACCGCCGTCGGGTCGAGCCCGTTGCGGTACGCGGCGGCGAAACGCGCGACGGTCTCCTGATTCGAGGGGGGCGCAGCGGCCACGGCGCGGGCGGCCTGCTCGATCGGGGTCTGCCGATCTGCAGGCGCGGGCGGGTGGGGCAGGGGGCACTGCACCGGCGGCGCGTCGCCCGAGCTCAGGTTGCGCCAGGCGTCGATGCCGCTGTCTTTCACCAGCTTCTCGAGGAGCACCGGGCCGACGCCGCTCTCGAGCGCTCTGACGAAGGCCTTCAGGGCGAGTCCCGCGACGCGGGGGGCTCGAACATCATCACGGTGGTAGCTCATGGGCGCGGCACACTACACGGGCGGGTGCTGAATATCGGTGGCGGCCGCTTCGTAGAAGGCCGCATGAACCGAACACTCCCTGGGCTCGCAGTGATGGTGGCGGTGATGGGCGCTACGGTGGCTCGCGCAGATGATTGTGGTCCTCAGCCGACCTACGCCCCGCGCGGAGAGGACTGGAACCAGGGCCAGTACCAACTGCAGACCACGCAGGTCTGGGTGCAAGGTCAGGTGCAGGAGGTCTACGTGCCCGGCCTGTGTCACCAGTGGGGTCATGTTCAGGTCTGCACTCCGGGCACGTATGAGACGGTCGCGACCGCGGGCCGCTACGAGACCCGGCAGGACTGGGTCTGGGTCGCCAACGTCTATCAACGAGCTCCCCAGCAGTACGGGCGGGGCAATGGCCGTGGCTCCGGGCGCGACTTCGGGCGCGACTTCGGGCGCAACCAGCGCTGGGGCCGTCACGGCGCGGCGCCCATCGGTTACTGATTCCAGCCCCCGGGGTGACGACGTTGGGTGGGGACATGGCGGCAATTCGGGCTAAAACGAACGGCGGTGTCGCCCCCCACTTCCAGACCAGTCGCGGTGCTTCCGATCGACGGCGCTCGCTATGGCCAGCTCAAGGCGCTCCTCGAGGGCTCCGGCGTTGCCGTCGCTGACGGTCTGGGCCCTGAGCTCGACGTGGCAGTGGTCGATCTCGGTGCTCCTGGCGTCGAGCAGGTCAGGCGGGTGCTGGCAGAGAAAGCACCCCGGGCTGCGATCCTGGGCATCACCACGCCCAAGCCCGACGTCGACGCGGGCGTCTTCGAGGTGGTCGCCCCGGAGTCGGTCGACCAAGAGCTGGTCCCCCGCCTTGCTCATCTCCGCGCGCGGCTGGCGATGTTTCAAGAAGCTCAGCAGCGACAGCGGGATCTTCAGGTGCTGCTCGAGCTGACCGCTCGGTACGCCGAAGCGACCGACATCAACGAGCTGCTGCACGACGTCACCCGCAGGCTCGCCGACGAGCTGCAGATCGACCGCGTGGCGTTCGTGGTGGTCGATGGGGAACGCGGCGAAGGCACCATCATCGCGGCCAGCGATGACCCCACGTTGAAAGATCACCGCATCGATCTCGCCCGCTACCCCGAGGTGCGCGAGGTGCTGCGTACGGGCAAGCCGGTGATCGTCGAAGACGCGCCGTCCCACCCGCTGCTGGAAGACGTGAAGGCCTCGGTGGCCGCGCGGGGCATCAGAAACCTCGCCGCGATGCCGCTCGCCGTCAGAGGCCAGGTGCAGGGGGTGTTGTTGTTGCGCCGGTCCACCGGCCCGTTCAACCCGCGCGAGGTCGAGTTCCTCACCACCGTTGCCCAGGCCACCGCGGTCGCCTTTCGCAACGTGCGCCAGCTCGAGCGCATCCGCGGTCAGCGTGAGAAAGAGAAGTCGGCCCGCATCGCCGCCGAAGAGCGCGTGGCGGAGATGAAGCGGTACGCGGCCTACTTCGATCACCTCTCTGATGGCGTGGCGATCCTCGATGGGCGCGCGTGCGTGCTCTCGCTCAACCCCGCGGGTCAGGCGCTGCTCGACCTCACGCAGGCCGACGCCGAAGGGCGTCACGTCAACACGCTCACCAACCCCAGCGACGAGGCGTTGCTGCTCGACGTGCTGTTCGCGGTCTCCAAGGGGCAGGTGAAGAACGACGTCGATCTTCACGCGCGTACGGGCACGGGGCGGCGGTTGACGCTCTCGGTGTCGGCCGCTCCGTTGCGGGGTGATGCAGGTGATGGCGTGGCGATCCTCACGTTGCGCGACGTCACCTTGCAGCGCCACATGGCCGAAGAGCTGCGCCAGACCAGCGACTTCCTCGAGCGGCTGATCGACAGCTCGGTCGACGCGATCATCGCCGCCGACATGAAGGGGAAGATCATTCTCTTCAACAAGGCCGCTGAAGCCATCTGTGGGTACAAGGCCGACGACGTCATCGGTAAGCTGCACGTCACGCAGCTCTACGGAGAGGGCGTGGCGCTCGAGTTGATGAAGAAGCTGCGCAGCCCTGAGTTCGGTGGGGTCGGGCGACTCTCCTCGAGCCGGGCAGAGATCTTCGCGCGCACCGGTGAACGCATTCCGGTGAACCTGTCGGCCTCCATCATCTACGAGGGCGCGCGCGAGACCGCGACGGTGGGTTTGTTCACCGACCTGCGCGATCGCATCTCGCTCGAGCGCAAGCTGACTGACGCTGAAGCGCGCCTGTTGGAAAGTGAGAAGAATGCCGTCATCGTCGCGCTCGCTGGCACCGCCGCGCACGAGCTCAACCAGCCGCTGACCTCGGTGATGGGTTACGCCGAGCTGCTCAAGCGGAAGATCAAAGAGACCGAGCCCACCTGGCGCCCGGTGGACATCATTCACCGTGAGGCCGAGCGCATGGCCGAGATCGTCAAGAAGATCGGGAAGATCACCCGCTACGAAACGAAGCCGTACGTGGGCACCGCGAAGATCGTCGACCTCGACAAGGCGGCTGCGCATGAAGACTGACACGGGCGTGCTTGCCCCGGGCATGAGCGGGCCTGCCGCCGACGCCTTCAAGGCCTTCTTCGACATGGTCGATGCGCCCGCTGCGCTGTGCAATCTCGAGCTGGGCATCGTCACCTCCAACGGGCCGTTCGAAGTGCTCTGTGGTGCCAAGGGGATCGCCGGCCGCTCGCTGCACGACTTCATGGACACGGGCGCCCTGGTGGTGCCCGAAGATGGGCGCGGCGTGGAGGTCGAGGTCGCGTGCCGCACGGGTCAGGTGGTCACGCTGTCGATCACCCGGCGCGGTCAGACCGTGGCGCTCGTGGCGCGGCGGCTCTCACCGATGCTCGATTCACTCGCTGCAGCGGGCCGCGCGTTGCTCGAGCAGGCGCGCGTCGAGACCGCCTTGTTGGAGATCGGCCGCAGCGTCGCCGGCGCCACCAGCGAAGAAGAGCTGGTCGCCACCGTCGCGCGCGGCGTGAAGGGCCTGTTTCCCGGCCGCGCCTTTTGCGTGCGCATCGTCGACCCGCGCACCTGTCACCTCACCTCGCTCTACGCCGAAGGGCGCATGCGCGATGGGCAGCGAGACCTGTTCCACCTGCGCCGCTCGATGGTCGAGAAGACGAGCCTCGAGACGCGGGGGCTGCCGGCGGATCGGGTGCTGATCACCTCGGGTGAGCTGCCGTTGCTCTTCCAGGGCAGCGTTCGCGGTATCGCGGCGCCTCTGGTTGCCTCGGGCCAGCTCTTCGGGGCGGTGAACATCGAGTACCCCGCCGGGCTGACCGCCGACGTGATGACGGACGAGCGGATTCTGATTCAGCTCGCCAACCAGGTCGCGGTGGCCGTGCGAAACGCCAAGCTCATCGACGAGCTGACGTTCATGCGGAAGTACCTCGAGGAACTGCTGGAGAACGCCAACGCGCTCATCCTGGTCGTCAATCGGGATGGAAAAGTGGTGGTGTTCAACCACGCGCTGGTCAAGCTCACCGGTCGCTCGAAGGCGACGGTGCTGGGTACCGAGGTCTCGCAGTTGATGCCCGAGACCGAGCGGCTCAAGCTGCTGCGGGTGTTTGGCGCTGCGATGAAGGGCCAGCCCGTCAACGGCGTGGAGTCCGTGCTGTTGGGGCAGGGTGAACGCGAGATGCGCGTCGCCTTCAGCACCTCGGCGGTGATGAGCCAATCGGGTGAGGTCGAAGGCGTGATGGCCATCGGGCAAGATCTCACGCGCATGCGCGAGCTCGAGCGTCGGGTGATTCAGGCCGAGAAGCTCGCTTCACTCGGCCAACTGGCGGCCTCGGTGGTGCACGAGATCAACAACCCGATGACCGCGGTCTCCACCTACGCCGACGCGTTGTGGCGGCGGGCCCAGACCTCGCCCACTGCTGATCCGGCCGACGTCGATAAGTACAAGCGCATCGTGGACAACTCAGAGCGCGTGCTGCGGTTCACCCGCGATCTGGTGAACTACGCGCGGCCCGCGAAGGAAAAGCCCGAAGACATCGATCTCAACCAGGTGATCGAAAAGGCCATGGGCTTTTGTGATCACGTGCTGCGCAAGCATGGCGTGACGATCGAGCAGCAGCTGACCGAGGTGCCCGGGTTCCTGGCGGTGCGGCAGAACCTCGTGCAGGTCTTCGTGAACCTGATCACCAACGCCTGCCACGCCACCCCTTCGGGCGGAAAGGTGACCATCAGCACCGGCGTCGACGGCAGCATCGCGGTGGTCACCGTGACCGATACCGGCGCAGGCATCGCGGCCGATACGCAGGCGCGCATCTTCGAGCCGTTCTTCACCACGAAGCCTGACGGCAAGGGCACCGGGCTGGGGCTGTCGATCGTTCAGGGCATCATCGAGAACCACGGTGGAACGATCGTCGTGCAGAGCGAGCTGGGCAAAGGCACCATCTTCACCATTCGCATGCCCATGCTGCAGCGGGTCTGATCTCTTTTCCTGGTCGCTTCGCCTCGGCGCATCTTCCGCTGCGCTCCAGGTGCGCACGCCCAGCGTTCCGCTGGACCGCTTTGCTCCTGATCAGCTCTCGCGGTCGAGCTCGGCCATGAACTCATCGCGGCTGATCAGCCCCTTGCGCTGCATGATTCGCAACAACGCCCAGAAGCGCCGCTCGAGCTTCTCGACTTCGGTCTCGTCATCGGCGCGTTCACCGAAGAGAAAATCGAGATCCTTGCTGACCGAGTCGCCCTTCTTCTTCGGGGCCGCGGGCTCGGGCATCAGGTTGAGCGCAGAGACGATCTCCTCGCCCATGATCATCGGCGCGTCGTCTTCTTCCACGGGCGCGGCGATCACCGGCCTGGCCCGGGCCGCTGCCTCGGCAGGAGAGACCTTGTGGTAATAGCGGAGGATCGCCGCGCGCACCTGGCTGTGAGTGGAGACGTAGGCCGTCACCTGCAGACCGGTGGTGAACTCGATCTCATCGGCGGCAGGCTGGTTGAGCGGGTCAGACATCGCCACGAGCAAGCGCTTGTTCGCGGTGCCTTTGCCGTCGATCGCGAAGGGAAACAGCTCGTGCGTCTCGCAGAAGCGGGTGCGGAGCATGTGCACCGCCGACCAGTCGACCTGCACCTGGTTCAGATCCACCGTGGCCAACGAAAGCGACTGCGCGAGCACCTGCGCGAGCTGAATTTCAGAGAGCACACCCTGCTGGATCAGGGTCACGCCGAGCCGCTGGCGGGTGCGTTTCTGTGCACCCAGGCCCGCTTCGAGCTGATCTTTGGTGACAGCTCCGCGTTCCAAAAGGAGCTCGCCAATTCTTTTCCGCACCATCCCCCCCCGACTAGCACGTCGGTCACCTTGACACCCCTTTCCAGCGGGGCCTAAGGTTCGCGCGCTTTTCCGGGTTCCTGATCCGGAAGGTTTCAAAGGTTCTTCGGAGGCATAACCACAATGACGCTTGGAACGCTGATTCTGGCCGCAGAGGCCGCGAGTGATGGTGAGCAGAGCTTTTTCGGTGGTATCGCCGAAGCCTGGAACGAAGGCGGTTGGCCGATGTACCCCATCGCCATCGTGTTCGTGATCGGGCTGGCGATTTCGGTCGAGCGCATGATCGTGTTGTTCGCGACCGCGTCGATCAACAAAGACGGTTTCATCCGCGGTCTGAAGAAGCACATCTACGCGGGCGACCTGGACAAGGCGATCAACTACGTGGCCGGCCAGAAGCCGACCCCGCTGACCAACGTCGTCAAGTCCGGCCTCATGAATGTTCCCAAGGGCCAGGAAGAAGTGCAGGCGGCGCTCGACGAGGCTTCGCTTCGTGAGACCCCCCGCATCGAAGCGCGCACCGGCTACCTCGCGATGCTCGGCAACGCTGCAATGCTCATCGGTCTGTTCGGCACCGTGCACGGCCTCATCGGCTCGTTCAAGGCCGTCGCGCACGCCTCTCCCGCTGACCGCGCGACCATCCTCGCCGGCTCCATCGGTGAGGCCATGAACTGCACCCAGTTCGGTCTCGTCGCCTCCATCCCCCTCCTCATCATGTTCTCGGTGCTCAACGGCCGCACCCAGTCCCTCATCAACGACATCAACGAGTCGTCGGTGTCCGTGCTGAACCTGATCGTGCAGAACCGCGACAAGTTCAAGAACATGAGCGTTCCCGCGGCTGCCGAAGAGTAATTCTCTTCTGGTTGTCCATCTTTGTCGCTCGGCAGGGCGGGTGTTGAAACCCTTCCTGCCGAGTGGCTGTCTGGTCGCAAGCGCCTCACGTCGAGGCTGTCGCAGGAGGTTTCATGGCTGGTGGCATGGATTTGGGAACAAGCAGCAAGGGTGGCAAGAAGCCGCTCGACGCTGCGCTCAATCTGGTTCCTTTCATCGATCTGATGGCCGTTACGATCGTGTTCTTGATCATGACCGCCGTGTGGACGCAGCTGGGACGCCTTCAGGTGTCGCAGTCGGGTCAGAGCACCTCGGAGCAAGAGCCGCCTCCGACGCAGCTGCAGCCCATCACCCTTCTCATCACCGAGAAGGATCTGAAGCTCACCGTCGGTGGATCGCAGCTCGATCCCCTCCCCATCACCCGTGATGAGAAGGGCCGCATCGAGATCGAGAAGCTGATGATCAAGCTCAAGGAGCTCAAGGTTCAGCAGCCTGATCAGGCTGCGATCACGCTCTCCACGGAGGACACCGTGAAATACGAAGACCTCGTGCGGCTGATCGACTCCGTGGTCTCCACTGGCACCGACCCGCTGTTTCCGTCGGTCTCGGTCTCACCGGCCTCGGCCACCTAAGGATCAACGTCATGGCCATCGTTTCTCCAGGCAAGCGGTACGGTAAGCGCCTCATGCACTCCAAGATCTTCGGGCACGGGCACGCGGGTGGTCACAAGTCGACCAACGCCGACCTCAACGTGACCCCGCTGGTCGACATGTTCGTCATCCTCGTGCTCTTCCTCATCGCGAACTTCTCTGCCACGGGCGAGCTTCTGGCGATGTCGAAAGACATTCAGCTGCCTGAGGCTGCGCACACCGAAGAGCTCACGCTCGCGCCGGTGGTGCAGGTCAGCCAGATGGACGTCATCGTCAATGGCCAGGTGATCGGCCGCGTGGAAGACCTCACCCGTGAGGACTACCTCAACATTCCTGCACTCGAGGAGCAGCTGCGCGAGATGAAGAAGCGCGAGGAAGATCTCCACAACCAGGCTGGTGACCAGGGCTCCTTCAAGGGCGAGGTCAACATTCAGGCTGACAAGGGCGTCGCCTTCCGCATCATCAAGAAGGTCATGTTCAGCTGCGCCTCGGCTGGTTACGGCAACATCTCGTTCGCCACCATGTCGGCGAGCCCTGACAAGAAGCCCGAAACCGCGATGCGCTGAGCTTCACGCTCGTCTACAGTTTTGGCCCCGGGGAGCGATTCCCGGGGCTTTTTTTTTGGCCGATGGCGGGCTACGCGGCTCTCGCGCATGGAAACCCTTCGGCAGTTCAAAGAGTTCATCGACCCGACGCACCTGATCCAGCTCTTCGGTTATCCGGGCCTGACGTTGATCGTCTTCCTGGAGACCGGGGCGATGGTGTTCTTCCTGCCCGGCGACTCGTTGTTGTTCATGGCGGGTCTGTTCGCGGGCAACGGCGACCTGAACATTTTCTATCTCTGGCTCCTGCTGATCCCCGCGGCGGTGCTCGGCGACGCGGTCAGCTACTTCATCGGCTCCCGAGTGGGCCCGGCGTTGTTCAACAAGCCCGAGTCACGGCTGTTCAAGCCTCAGCACATGAAGGCGGCCCACGATTTCTACGAGAAGCACGGCGGCAAGGCGATCATCATGGCGCGCTTCATGCCCATCGTTCGCACCTTCGTGCCGGTGGTCGCGGGCATCGGCAAGATGCCCTACCAGCGTTTCGCCATGTTCAACGCGGTGGGCGGCTTTCTGTGGGTCACCTCGATGACCATCGCCGGCTACTTTCTGGGGCAAATCCCCTTCGTGAAGAGGAACCTCGAGCTGATGGTGATCGGGATCATCTTCCTTTCCATTCTCCCGGGCATCGTCGCGTGGCTGCGCGCGCGCAACGCACCCGCCGCCGCCTGATCACGTGAGCGATACCGTCGACAAAGCCCGGGCTGCGGTGAAGCGGCTCAAGGTGTTCCCCCTGCCTTCGGTGGTGCTGCTGCCAGGTTCTGCCGCGCCGCTGCACATCTTCGAGCCGCGTTACCGCGCGTTGATCAAAGACGCGGTCGCCTCCGACGGCATCTTCGCCATGGCGCAGGTGCTGCCGGGCCAGGAGTCGTTGCTCCTCAACAAGCCCCAGCTCGAGCAGATGCTCTGCGTGGGTGTCATCACCATGAACGAAGAGCTCGAAGACGGGCGCTTCAACCTGGTGCTGGTCGGCGTGGCGCGCGCGCGGCTCAAGAGCGAGCTGTCGACCTCGCACCCCTACCGTGAGGTGGAGGCCGAGCTGGTCGAAGACGAGGCGGTCGACCCTGAGGCCGACGTCTCGTTGCGGCGCGCGGTGGTGGAGCTCGTGGCGCGGCTGCCCACGGAGGTGGGGAAGCGGGTGGCCCAGGTCGCCTCACGTGTCTCCGGCGGCGCCTTGGCCGACGTGGTGGCCAGCACCTTCATGCAGGACCCCCAGCGGCGCTTCGAGGTGCTCAACGAGACCGACGTGCACCTGCGCATGGAGATCGTCACCGAAGAGCTGCTGATGCTGGTGGGCCACTTGAAGCCCCGCAAGCCCGAAGGGCTGATGAACTGAGCAGGGCTGGGAGTAGGGTGATTCCCATGCGACTGGTGAAGCTGGGACTCGCCGCCGTCAACACCACGGTGGGCGCCTTCGGGAAGAACGTGGACCGCGCCATCACCGTGGCGAAAGAAATGGCCGCGCAGCAGGTCACCCTCGCCGTCTTCCCCGAGCAGCTGGTCGGCGGGTACCCGCAGGAAGACCTGGTGCAGTGGCAGCGCTTCGTCGATCGCCAGTGGACCGAGCTGGAGCGCTACGCCGCCCAGACCGCCGCGTTGCCCCTGGTGTCGTGCCTGGGCGTGACGGTGGCGCACCAGGGCCTTCGCTACAACTGCGCGGCAGTGGTGGCGGGAGGCAAAGTGCACGGGCTGGTGCCGAAGGAAAAGCTGCCCACCTACAACATCTTCTACGAAGGCCGCACGTTCGCGCGCGGGGCCCCGGGCATGAACGAGTCGCACCGCGGCGTGCCGCTGGGTGACCTGCTGTTCCAGTTCGACTTCGGCGTGCTGGGTGTCGAGGTCTGCGAAGACATCTGGAGCGCCGAAGGGCCGATGCGCCGCCGCGCGTATTCCGGGGCTGAGCTGGTCTGCAATCTGTCTGCATCACCGTTTCGCATCGGCGTCGACGGCACCCGGCGCGAGCTGCTGGCCACCCGCGCGGGCGATCACCAGGTGACGCTGGCCTACGTGAACCAGGTGGGCGCGCAAGACGGGCTCATCTTCGACGGCGGCGGCTTCGTGTACCAAAATGGCCGGCTCTCCTTCACGCTGCCGCGTTTTCAGCAGACCTGGGGCGCTGTGGTGGTCGACCTCGAGCGCACCTTGCGGCTGCGCACCGAGAACACCACCTGGCGCGACGACCGGAAGAGCTGGACGGTGGATGAACGGCCAGTGCCCACGCTCCAGGTTTCTTTCGAGACGAAGCGAGACGCGCTCACCTTCGCGGTGCCGGCGCAGCGCAGCTTCTTCCTTCCTTCCAGCGATCCGGTGCCCACCGGCAGGGAGCGCTACTGCGAAGACCTCCTCGACGCGCTGGCGCTGGGCATCGGCGATTATTTCGAAAAGACGCGCAGCTTCAAGTGCATCGGCATCGCGCTCTCTGGCGGCCGTGACTCGTTGCTCACCTTGTTGATCGCCCACCGGTACGCCTCGCGGGCGAAGGTGCCCATCGAGACGTTCTTCATGCCGACCCGCTACTCCTCGCAAGGCACGCGAGACGCGGCGGCGTTGATCGCGAAGGAGCTGGGGGTGGGGTTCTCCATCGTTTCCATCGACGACGCCTTCGAGCGCGAGATGGCCTCGACGAAAGAGATGCTGGGCGAGGCGCGGCCGCTGACGCCCATCACCCTGCAGAACATTCAGGCGCGCCTGCGGGCGCAGCGCATGTGGAACTGGGCCAACTCGTCGGGCGGGCTCTTCTTGCAGACCGGCAACATGTCGGAGAAGGCGGTCGGCTACACCACCATCGGCGGCGACCTGATGGGCGCGCTGGCGGTCATCTCGAACCTGCCCAAGACGGTGGTGATGTACCTGCTCGCGTACCTGCTCGAGAAGTACGGCTACGAGGGCATCAAGGCGGTGATCGCCCGGCCCGCGGGCCCCGAGCTGATGCACCACCAGGTGGGCGAAGACGAGCTGATGCCGTTCCCCATCCTCGATGCGTGTTTTCACCTGTTCGCGGGCGAGAAGATGTCGCCTACCGACGTGGTGACCGCGGTGCGCGCGATCTTCCCCGAGCTGAGCGCCGAGGTGGCCGAGGCGCACGTGAAGAAGTTCGTCAGGCTCTTCACCCAGAGCATCTACAAGTGGGTGCAGTCGCCCATCTCGTTGCACGTCGGCAATCTGGATCTCGATCGAGAGCGGGCTCTCCAGCTGCCGGTGGTGACGCAGACCGAGTGGTGAACGTGAATCAGCAGCGGTTCAGCGTGGCGCGCCTGGTGACGGCGCTGGCCGCTTGTTCGTTCGTCACCCTGGTGGCGTTCGTGCTCGCGGCGGCGTTCGGTGAGCAGCCGCTCGACTTCGAGCTGGTGCGTACGCCGGGCACCTCGGAGGAGTTGATCTTCTATTCGCTGCGCCTGCCCCGGGTGGTGCTGGCCGCGCTGGTGGGCTGCGCGCTCGCAGCGTCGGGGGCGATGTTGCAGTCGTTGTTGCGCAACCCGTTGGCGGACCCGTTCGTGCTCGGCGTCTCGGGTGGAGCGGCGCTGGGGGCCACGGTGGCCCTGGCGTTCGGGCTCTCTGCGTTCGCGTGGGTGCCGGGTCTGTCGGCGGTCTCGGCCTTCGCCTTGCTGGGCGCGCTGGGCGCCACGGTGCTGGTGCTGCTGGTGGGGCGGCTCGCCGGGGGGAATTCGCCCAACACCACGCTGCTTGCGGGGGTGATCTTCAACGCGTTCGCGCTGGCGGCGATCACCTTCATCAAGGCGCTGGTCGCCCCCGATAAGCTGGGGGAGATCCTCTTCTGGCTTGCGGGCAGCCTGGGGCACGAGACGTGGTCGACGCTCGGCTCGACCTCGGTGGTGGTGCTGCTGGCGGTGGCAGCGCTCGTCGCGCTCTCACCGCGCTTAAACCTGCTGACGCTCGGTGAAGAAGACGCGCACAGCCTCGGCGTCGACGTGCGGATGACCCGGCGGGTGTTGCTGGTCATTGCGTCGGTCGCGGTGGCCGCGGTCGTTTCGTTGTCAGGGCTGGTGGGCTTCGTGGGTTTGCTGGTGCCGCAGTTGACCCGGCTGCTGTTCGGCGTCGATCAACGCATCTCGGTGCCGGCCAGCGCGCTGCTCGGAGCGGCATTCCTCATGCTCGCAGACCTGTTCGCGCGTCTGCTCTTTCGCGTGTTCCAGACTGAGCCGCCGGTGGGGGTCATCACCGCGCTGCTCGGCGGGCCGCTGTTTCTCGCGTTGATGGCGAAACAACGCCGCACCTGAGCGAGCCAGGACGCGCGTCATCCCTCACCCGTCACTGCGCCTGCATCACGCCGACGACGCAGGCCCTGACGGCCTGGCTCGAGGTGCCGACCGCCATCACTCTGGATCTGGCTGAGAGGGGAGTGCGGTCGACGGAGGCGGCACCTGGTGCGTGCCGCGATGGCTCGTCGCGAAACAAGTTCCCCTTCGGAGGCGGCCTCCCTCATTCGGCACTCCCAATCGTGCTGGCGCTGCGCAGGGCGAGGCGTCTACTGCGGCAGCTGGTTGCAGATGGGGACCAACGAGACGAGGTCCTCAGATGAGAGGGCGTTGATGGGTACGCAGGTGCAACTGCCAAGGTTGCACTCGCGATTGCCGCACCCACTGGCGCAGCTGCCCTGGCAGGCGATTGCACAGCTGCCACCGCCCGTGCCGCGGCAGTTCGTGTCGTTGTCGAGGCAGGTGTTGTTGCTGCAGCACCCCGAAGCACAGGTCGCGGCGTTGCACGGCTGGCAGGCGCCGCCGGCGCACCCGTTGGGGCAGAACGAGGTGGTCGAGCCGTACGTGCAGTTGCCGCCCGAGCACGTGCCCGTTGACGAATAGATGAGCAGGTTCGACGCATCGGCGCAGGTGGTGGCCGGCGGCGAGTTGCAGCTCACTCCGGCGCACGGGTCGCCCACGCACACGCCGCCCGTGCAGCCGAACTGACAGGTGGCGTCTGCCGGCGCGTAGCTGCAGGTGCCCAGACCGTCGTTGCACGTGCCGGGGCTCACATAGCTGCGTGCCACGTTGCCCATACAGATGGGGGCTGGGGGGCTGACGCAGTTGGTGTCGACCGGCGCGTAGCTGCAGCTGCCGCCGCTGCAGGTTCCGCTCGCGGAGAAGGTGCGCACCGTGTTGGTGCCGTTGCAGGTGGGGGCAGGGGGCGCGTTGCAGACCACGTTGCTCGAGGGGTAGTTGCACGAGCCGCCGCTGCAGGTGCCGGGGGCCGTGAAGCTGCGCCGGGTGTTGGAGTTCGCGCAATCAGGCCCAGGCGCGATGGTGCAGCTCACGCCGGCGCACGGGTCGGAGTTGCAGCGGCCGTTGGCGCAGCCGAAGCCGCAGGTGCTGTCGGTGGTGGTGTAGCCACACGCGCCGCTCGAGCACGTGCCCGTCGTGGTGTAGCTGCGCAGCGTCGTCGAGGTGGCGCAGAAGTTCGAAGGCGGCGTGTTGCAGGTGACGTCGTTGTGCGCGTAGGTGCAACTTCCGCCGCTGCAGGTGCCTGAGGCGGCGAAGGTGCGCCGCACGCCCGCGCTCGCGCAGGTGGGGCCGGGCGGGGTGGTGCAGCTGACGCCCGCGCAGGGGTCGCCCATGCACGCGCCGTTGGAGCACCCGTTGGCGCAGGTCGAGTCGGTCTGCGTGTAGTTGCACGCGCCGCCGGTGCAGCTGCCCGAAGCGTTGAAGGAGCGCAGCGTGGTGCTGCTCACGCAAGTGGCCGCGGGCGGGGCGTTACAGACGGTGTCTTGTGTGGGGTAGCTGCAGGTGCCGCCTCCGCAGGTGCCGGGGCTGCCTGAGGTGCGCCGGGTGGTGGCGCTCACGCAAATCGCCGCGGGCGGCGTGGTGCAGGTGACGCCGGTGCACGGGTCGGTGTTGCACATGCCTCCGGTGCAGCCGTTCGCGCAGGCGGTGTCGGTGGGCGCGTAGGTGCAAGCGCCGCCCGAGCAGGTGCCGGCCGCGGCATAGGTGCGCCGGCTGGTGCCCACGCAGCTGGCGGCGGGCGGGCTGCTGCACGCGCTGTCCGTCGGGGTGTAGGAGCAGGCGCCTGCCGAGCAGGTCCCGGTGGCTGCGTACGTGCGGCGCTGGGCGCCCTGGCAGGTCGGCCCGGGAGGCGTGTTGCAGCTGATGCCGGTGCAGGGGTCGGCCGCGCAGCTCCCGTTCACGCAGCCGTTGGGACAGCTGGTGTCGGCGGTCGTGTAGTTGCAGCTTCCCAGCGCGCAGGTACCGCTGCTCGCGTAGGTGCGCCGGGTCGTGCCGTTGGTGCAGATCGCGCTCGGCGGCGAGGTACAGGTCACGCCCATGCATGGATCGCCCAGGCACTGGCCGGCGTTGCAGCCGCTGGCGCAGGTGGTGTCTTGCTGTGCGTAGGTGCAGCTGCCGAGGCTGCACGCACCCGGCGAGACGTAGCTGCGGCGCACGTTGCCCATGCAGGTCGCGACGGGAGGGGTGCTGCAGGTGACCTGTGCGCAGGGGTCGCCGATGCACCTGCCCGAGGCGGCGTCACAGCTGAACTGACAGGTCGTCTGCGACTGTGCGTAGGTGCAGCTGCCGAGGCTGCAGGAGCCTTGAGCGGAGTAGCTTATCTGCGAGTTGCCGTTGCAGCGCGAGGCGGGCGGCTGTTCGCAGAACACGCCGGCGCAGGGGTCGGGGTTGCAGGCGCCCGCGTTGCAACCGAAGGAACACGTGGTGTCGACCTGCGAGTAGGTGCAGCCGCTGGGGCCGCACGTACCAGGCGACTCGAAGCTGCGGCGCACGTTGCCCACGCAGATGGCTTGCGGCGGCACGAGGCAGCCCTGGCAGAGATCGTTGACGCACGAACCATCGGCGCAGCCGAACGCGCAGGTGAAGGCCTGGCTGGCGTACTGGCAGACGCCGCCGCCACAGGTGCCCGGTGCGCGGTACGCGGTGCGTTCGGAAGCCGTGGTGCAGGTGGCCGAAGGCGGCCCATCACAACCCCCACACGCCACGCCGTTGAGCCCACACTGCGCGCCGCTTTGCTGGCTGGGCCTCAAGCAGGCACCCGACGCCGTGCAGCACCCTCCGGCGCAGCTGGTCGCATCACACACGCAGCTGCCGCCGCTGCAGCGCTGGCCCGCGGCACAGGGGGGGCCGTTGCCGCATTCGCACTGGCCGCCGGTCGTGCAGGTATCGGCGCCCATGCCGCAGGTGGAGCACGCGCCGCCGCTGGCCCCGCACGTGTCGATCGCGCGAGGAGCGCAGGTCGCGCCGGTGCAGCACCCCGTGGTGCACGTCTGCAAGCAGCCACCACACGCGCCGTCGATGCACGCTTCGGAGCCGGGGCACACCTCGCACGCGCCACCCGCGCGGCCACACTTGTCGCCGGCCTGGCCGGGAACGCAGGTGTTGCCATCGCAGCAGCCGTTGGGGCACGTCAGCGGGCCACACGCAGGGCCGGCATCCGTCTGGCCGCCGCCACCACCGGTGTTGCCGCCGCCGCCGCCGCCGCCCGTGGCGGTGCCGCCACCCGCGCCGCAGCTGGGCCGGCACATCGAGTCGGCACAGCACACCAGCTCACCGGGACAGCGGCCGCCTTCGGCACATCCGAAGAACTGCACCAGGTCCGTGTCGATGACCTTGCAGCCGCCCAGAGACGACACGACGACCAGCAGCGCCGCTCGAAGCGATTGCGATGAAGACATCACACGAGCCTAGCACTTCTCCAGTTCCGCCCCGACTTCACACGCGTGTGTGGCGAGGTGGGCTCAAGGCCGGCGACGGCGGATGAACGCCAGCGCTGCGAGCAACACGGGGAAGAAGTCGAGCTGGGTGCAGGAGCAGCCGGGCTTCGCCTTCGTGCCGGCCAGCACTTTGAACGCTTGCGGCAGGGTGGCTTGGTCGCCGGAGAGGTTGAGCACCGAGACGTCGTAGGTACCGGGGGTGAGGGCGTCAGCCGCGAGGGAAGCGCTGATCAATCCGGCCGACTCGACCTCGGCGCCTTCCACCCGCGTTCCGCCGATCAACACCTTTGCCCCCGCGCCGAACCCCGCGCCGGTGAGGAAGAGGCTGGTGGCATCGCCCGCATAGGTCTGCGCTGGCGTGATGGCCGTCAACGAGAGCGCCTCGCTGCCGGTGCTGCTCCCGCCTCCGCCAGCCCCCGAGCCGCCGCCCGTGCCGCCGCCCGTGCCGCCGCCGCCACCACCCGAGCCGCCGCCGCCACCACCCGAGCCCATGCCGCCGTCGCTGTCGAAGATCCGATAGCCGTTGGGGAGCACGCCTTCGACGCCGCTCAGGTTGCGCACCCGCACGTCGTAGGTGCCCGCGGGCAAGCCGATGGGCACGCTGGCGGCGATGCTCTGCGCGGTGAGGTTGCTCAAGCTCAGCTCGTTGGTGCCCAGGTACGCGCGCGCGCCGAGCTCGAAGTTGGAGCCGGTGATCACCACGTTGCTGGCGGTGCTGGCGAGGCTGCTGGACGGCGTGATGGAGGTCACCGTCACCGAGACGTCCGGCACCTCGAGCACCAGGCGGATGATCCAGTTGCGATTGAGGCCGTTGAAGTACCCGCCGTCGGCTTGATCGAACCGGTGGAAGGAGCCGAAGCCATCGAAGTACCAGTTGGCGTTCGGCTTGGGCGTGGTGGCGTTGTCGAGCGCGATGGTGGTGCCGTCAGAGTTCGTGTCGAGGATCTGGGAGACCTTCACGAAGACCTTCCCGCTCGGCACGATGACCGGGTTGGTGAAGGTGAAGCGGTTGAACATCGTGCTGCTCGGGGTCAACGCACGCGCCTCGCGAGAGATGCGGCCGTAGTAGTACGAGCCGCCGTCATTGGGCGTCGGGGGCGGAACGGTGCCGGCCGATTCATCCCAGAGATCGAACTCGTACTGCCCGAGCACGGCGTTGCCCGCGTAGGGTGCCAGCAACACGTCGATGGCGATGATCTTGAGCGGGTAGTCGGCGAGCGAAGGCTCAAACAACACGCCCGCCCCTTGATACTCACCGAAGCTGACGCCGGTGAAGACGCTGCCCACCCCGGTGAAGGTGTCGTTCTTGATCACCTTTGTGCCTGCAGCCGCGGTGCTGCCGAGGATCGCTGCGAACAGCATCAGGAGCCGTGACGTCATGGGCCGATGGTAGGCGGCCCGCTCTCTTCCGGGAAACGAGGACCCGCGCTCACAACCGCGCACACGCATCGTTCGCAATCGAGGGGCCACTTGCTGCGCGAGGTAAAAGTACTCCCTCGACTGCTCTCGGGAGGACCGGTGTGCGCTGTGCCTTTGGGTGAAGCCGGTCAGGAACAACCCACCACCTTCCGCGCGAGCAAAGGTAATCCCTCGACCTCGCTCGGGATGACCGGTTGGTTGTTCGCCCGGGCGAAGCCGGTCCCCTGCTCTCGGGAGGACCGGTGCTCAGTTCAAAACGCCGCGGTGAGCAACTCGTGCAGCGTGTCGTACGCGTGCTGCAACGCCACCACGCTCGCGCTCTCGGTGCGCTGGTGCGCCTGCGCGGTTTCTCCGGGCCCGAAGTTCACCGCGTCGACGCCGAGCTCGGAGAACCGGGCCACGTCAGTCCACGCCTGCTTCGCTTCGGCCGGCCGGGCACTGAGCCGCTCGAGCCGTTGGAAAAACGGGTTTTCGCCACACAACCGGCCGCTGGGCGCGAGATCGGTGAACGACACCACGCAGCGGCCGGCGACGAACTCGTGCAGCTCGTGTTGCGCCTGTTCCAGCGATTTGCCGGGAGCGAAGCGGTAGTTCAGGTTGAGCTCGAAAGAATCGGCCACCACGTTGCGCGCGCGGCCGCCCCTGGCGAGGGTGGCGCTCATCACCTCGTAAAAGGTGTGTTTCTCGACGATGACGGCCTTCCGCTCCTTTGCGCCGAGCTCGGTGAGGAGCGCGCCAGCCGCGTGAATCGCGTTCTTGCCCTGCCAGGGCCGGGCGGAGTGAGCGGCTTGACCCTCGAAGCGCAACGACGCGTGCAGGGTGCCCACGCAGCCGACCTGCACCGCGCCGTCGGTGGGCTCCATGGCGATCGCAAACTTCAGGGTCTTCAGCTCAGGCACGCGTTCGAAGAGCGGGCCCAGCCCCGACTCCTGAAAAGGGCCCTCTTCACGTTCGTAGAGCACCAGCAACACGTTCACCGGCAGGGTGTCTCGCGGCAGCGCTTCAGCGAGCGCCATCATCACCGCCAGCGCGCCCTTCATGTCGGAGCTCCCCAGGCCGAAGAGCCGATCGCCTTCGAGGCGCGCCGGGTTTCCATCGGGGTGGTTCGGCACCGTGTCGAGGTGGCCGACCAGCGCGATGGTGGGCCGGGCATCGACCCGTCTGCCCAGCACCAGCGAATGCGAGACGCGCACGATCTGATCAGCCGGAAAGTGCGCCTTCGCCCAACGTTCCACGTGATCCGCGATGGCACCCTCGTCACCGATGACCGAGGGGATCTTCACCAACTCGAGCGCGCGCTCACCCAGCGTCATGCAGCTCACACCGGTACGGCGAATTCGCGCAGCACGGCGTTGAGCGAGGTCTTCTGATCGGTCGAGGCGCTGCGCTTGCCGATGATCAACGCGCAGGGCAGCTGGTACTCGCCTGCAGGGAACTTCTTCGGCCGCGTGCCGGGGATCACCACGCTGCGGGCGGGCACGCGGCCCTTGAACACCACCTCTTGCTCGCCGGTGACGTCGATGATGGGCGTCGAGGCGGTGAGCACGGTGTTCGCGCCGATGACGGCTTCTTCTTCGACGATCACGCCTTCGACGATCACGCTGCGGCTGCCGATGAAGGCGCCGTCTTCGATGATCACCGGGCGCGCCGAGGAGGGCTCGAGCACGCCGCCCAGCCCCACGCCGCCGGAGAGGTGCACGTTGCGGCCGACCTGCGCGCAGCTGCCCACCGTGGCCCAGGTGTCCACCATCGTGCCGGAGCCGACCCACGCGCCGATGTTCACGTAGCCGGGCATCACCACCACGCCGCGCTCACAGAACGCGCCGTAGCGCACCACGCCGGGGGGCACCACGCGCACGCCGGCTTCGGCGAGGCCCTTCTTCAGGGCGATCTTGTCGTGGAACTCGAAAGGCGGCAGCTCCATCGTCTTCATCTCGGAGATGGTGAAGAACAGGAGGATCGCCTCTTTCACCCAGGCGTTGACCTCCCAGCCGTTCTCTCCCTTCTGCGCGACCCGGAGCACGCCGCGGTCGACCAGGTTGAGCGTCTCGCGAATGGCCATCGCGTAGAACGGCTCTTTCGCCTTTTCGCGGTCGGCGTAAGCCGCGGTCACGCGCTCTTTGAGATCGTCGACGTTCATGACCTGGCCCCCTTGGAGGACTTGCGGCGTCGGGCGCGCAGCAGCGGCAGGAGGGCCGACAAGAAAATCAGCTCGGGCACCACGGCAGCGCCGCAACCGAACTTCGGGGGAGGAATGACGATGACGCTGCCGCCGCCCCCACCGCCAGTGCCTCCACCCGCACCGCCGCCCATCATCGCGTTGGCCACGTTGGGGCTGGTGCCGGCCATCAGCTCGGCGACGTCGGTGACGCCGTCGTTGTCGCTGTCGACCGCATCGGCGGCCAGCGCATCGAGCGCCGCGTTGAGGCTGGCAGCGTTGTTGGCCGTCAACCCGCGCATGCGCAGCGCGCGGCCGATGGGCGTGTTGACGGTGCCCGAGCCGGTGATGCCGTTGGTGTGACACAGCGCGCACAGCTCGGGCGGCAGGTCTGCCAGGCCGTATTTGGTCTGGATGGTGGCGGGGAACGTGTCGGTCGCGAAAGCGGGTGCGGCGACGACGAGCAGCAGCAGAGAGACTCGGTCCATGTTCAATCGCCTCTCAGAGGAAGAAGTGCAGCTGAACCAGCAAGGTATACTCGAACGACGAGGTGCCCGGGCTGGAGCGCCTGCGGAAGATGTTGTCGATGCGCAGCTCCATGTGGGGCAGGAAATACCAGGCGCCAGAGAGCCAGCCACCGACCGAAGGGCCGGGTTCGCCTGAGCCGGTGTGGCCTGCTTCGGCGGTGGCCATCACATGCAGGCCCTGCATCAAGTCGAGGTCGGCCTGCAGCAGCGCGGCGAAGCCGATGCGATCGAGCACCTGCGGCGACTGCCACGCGAGGAAGTCGGCCTCGGCCAGCAGCGCGAGTTTTTCGGTGGGCGCGATGCGGGCGAAGAAGCCGTGCGCGTGACGAACGGTGGGGGCCTGGGTCTGCAGATCCGCGCCCGCGTGGGTGATGAGGCTGGAGAGACCGAGGTACGCGTTGTGCGACAGCGCGTACTCCGCGAAGGCCGAGTAGCCGCGTTCGCGGTAGAGGTCAGGGCCGATCTGGTAATTCCCCAGAATGCCCATCACCTCGCCGCGCACCGACTCGGAGTTGTAGGCGACGCTGGCGCCCACCTGCTGCTGCACGTTGATGTCGGTGCGGGTGAGGCTGCGCACGTAGGCGATGTGTTCGTTGTTTCGTAAGCCGAATGGAATGTTCATGCGGCCGACGCGAATCATCACCGCTTCATCGGCGAGCTTGGCCCCCAACCAGAACTCGCGGGCCAACCACTGCACACTGCAGCCGCCTCCCTGACTGGGGTCACAGACGGGTGCGATGGCGGCGGGCCCTGATTGAAGAATGGCCCGGGTGGAATACGTGCCGATGCCCGTGGTGACGTGCGCGACGATCGGCCCCAGGTTCAAGGTCGCGTAGAGATCGGTGGCCATCAGCAGGGGCACGAACGGCGTCGCCCCCGGGCGGATCATCGAGGCGTAGCGAAAGTTGCCCGAGAGGTTCACGAGCTCGGGCAGCTCGAGAAACCACAGAAAGTTCGCCGAACGTGGAACCTCTTCGTCTTCTTTGCGCGGCTGGGTGCGCCACTTCACGATGACGTCGGCTTGCGCCCGGCCGTATTGGGTGAGCTGACCTGAGCCGGAGGGATCGACGTGACAGACCGCACAGCTTCCGTAGCCGTGTTTGACCATCCAGGGGAATGCCCAGGCTGGGGCAGAGAAGAGCGACGCCAACAAGAACCAGCGCACCATCGACCGCACGAGACCTCCGGCTTTCTTTTTCGTTGAAAACGACACGGGCCGCGACTTCCGAGATGGAGGCCGCGACCCGCGTACTTTCGCCGATTTCGCGCGGCAGGAAAGTTACTTCTTCCCCACCTTGAACTTCGCGCCGACCATGATGTCGGGTTTCACCGTCACGCCGAGGTAAGACCGGATCTTGATTCCGAAGTCGGCGAGGTTGATGGGCGCGCTGCCTTCGAGGTCGCAGGTGTTGCCCGTGCACCTGGGCGTGTAGGTGAACTTCGCGTCTTTCTTCTTGCCGTTCACTTCGAAGGTGCCGGTGGTCTCGACGGGCCCGCCGCTCTCCTTGAGCGAGGCGGTCGGCACGGTCAGGGTGATGACGGGGAAGTCTTTCGCGTGCATGTCTTCCTGCATGTGGCCGTTGCGCAGGCTGTTGTCGGTGTCGATGTCTTCAATCTTCACCGTGACCTTGAAGCTCTTGCCGTCGTCGCTGACGGTCAGCTTCTCGGAAGTACCGTGGATCTTGAACCCTGCGGGGCCTTTTGCATCGAAGGTGAGACTGCCCCCACCCTCCTGAACCCAGCCTGCGAACGAGAGGCTGGAGGCGAGCAGGCAGAGGGCAAACAGCGAACGGTTGATGGGCATGAGGTCTCCGTGAGTGAAGGGCTCGCAGTGTACGGAAGCGGCGGCGGGAAGTGTGACGATGTGATGTGTCTAAAATTCCAAATGAGCAGGCACCGGCGATCTGACATCATGTGGTGACGATTCATGAGTGCCTCCTGGGACGAATTTGCCCGTACCTGCGCTGACGTCCTCCGGGCGCGGGGCGAGGTGCGACCGATCGCCCCCGACGAAAAGGGGGATCGGCTGGTCGTGGGCGACCCTTCAGGGACTGTTTCCTTCATCCACCTGATTCACGCGCGCACCGAGTGGGAAGCCGCTGCGCTGGGCGCCCGGCCCCGGGTGCTGCACCGCCGTTTCTGGTCGTCGATCCACACCGATACGGCGGCGAACACCGAGCAGGTGCTGCGGGGGGTCCTGCCGCGGGTGCGTGATCGCGCCTGGTTCTCGGCGGTTCGAAGGCAGGCAGAGCTCGAGCTGGGCGCCGACGAGTCGGCCATTGAAGAGGTGATGCTGCCCTTCTCGGCGATCAACGACGAGCTGGCTGCCCACCTGGCCTACGAGCTGCCCTCATCGGTGACCGAGATAGGCCCAGACCGCCTCAACGCCTGGGGGCTGAGCTTCAACGACCTGTTCGAGCGGGCCAAAGACAACCTGCGCGCGGCCTCGCAGGCCCCCTGGGAAGAGGCGATTCCGGGCGTCTTCGTCTCGCCTTTTCACGACTCACTCGATGCGACGCGCATCGTGCTGCCCGAGCTGTTCACCGCGATGAAGCTCAAGGGCAAGCCCGTGTTCCTCGCGCCCACCCACGACATCGTCTTCGTCACCGGCGACGACGACGCGGAAGGGCTTCAGCAGGTCTCTGTGTGGACTGAAGAGGCCCTGCTCGAGCCGCGCGCGCACACGGCGATCGCCTATCGGCTGGTCGACGGCAGGTGGGAACGTTGGTTGCCGCCGAAGGGCCACCCCGCGTTCGCCAAGCTCAAGCTGCTCGCGCTGCAGACCACCGCGTCGGCGTACTCTCGGCAGAAAGAGGTGCTGGAGGCGCTGCTCGAGTCGAACGGCCACGAGATTCTGGTCGCCACGCTGCGGGCGTTCCGCGCTCCGTCAGGTGATGTGTTCACTGCGTGTGCCTGGCAAGACGGGCTCGAGGCGCTGCTCCCTCAGACCGATCGCATCGACTTCGTGCGGCAAGGCCCGGGCAATACGCCGTCGGCCGCGAAGGTGTGGAGCACCAGCTTCGACATCGCGCGCAAGACCCTGGGCGAGCTGATGCAGCCCATTGGCGATCTCCCCGAGCGCTGGCGCGTGAAGGGTTTCCCCACCGACGAGCAGCTCGAGCAGATGGCGCTCGAGGGGAAGATCTAGCGCGAACCGCCGTTCGCAATCGAGATTCCACTTCTCGTGTGAAGTGCTCCCTCGACTCCGCTCCTTAGGAACAGCCCACACCGTTCGCATCGAGCGCAGTCGAGATGCCACTTGCTGCGCGAGGCGGAAGTGCTCCTTCGACTTCGCTCAGGAGGACCGGTTGTTCTTCGGCAAGAAATCGCCGGCGAAGCCGGTTCCCTGGTCGGGATGAGCGGTGGGTTCTTCCTCAGGACATTGTGGCGAAGTACTAGCGGAGCTGCGCTTCGAGCAAATCGCGCGCGATCTTGAGGAAGTTCTCTTCGGTGAGCACGCCCACCAACTTCCCCTCGTGCAGCACCGGCAGACACCCCACCCGCTTGTCGCGCATCAGCGAGATGGCATCGAGCGTCGAGGTTTGAGGCGTCACGTGCATGACATCGGGCTTCATCACCTCGGACACCGGAGCGTCCTTGGCCATGCCGCCCGCCGCCAGGAAACGTAAGACCGCGCGGTACGAGATGAGGCCCACCAGCTTGTGGTCCTTGTCCTCGACGAGGATGTAGCGCACGCGCTCCCAGCTCATGATGTTGGCGACGAGATCGACTGCATCGTCTGCCTCGACCGTGAACAGGTCGGTGGTCATGAACTGCTCGACGCGCTGATACGTGTGCTTCGGCGAGCCCGCTTCATCGAGCCGCGCAGGTTCCCACTCAGACACCGGTCGCCCCGCTTTCTGTCTTTGAATCGTGGCCGCCACCAGCGCGCACTGCCGCTCGCCTGCGCTGCCATGATCCTTCATCTTGTGGAGCGATTGAGTCAGCCACCGCGAGCCCGTGCGCCCACTGCGCACGCGTGACTCGACGATGCCCAAGTATCGCTTGATGTCCGCCTCATCGACCTGCTGACGCCGCAGCCCCGCTTCCGCCGCGGGGAGCAGGCGATCGAGCACCAGCTTGGCCGCCGGCACCTCTTCACCATCGAGCCAGTGCATCGGCGCCACGTAACCTTCCCGCGCCGCCGTGTAGAAGTTGCCCGCCGCGTGGTCGAAGTCGATGTGTTTGGTGATGTCTTCGTAGCGCTGCGAGTACTCGATCATCAGCCCGCACCAGAACGCGGCGTTCGCCACTTCATCGGGCACGCTGGGCCCCGCGGGCATCACGCGGTTCTCGATGCGCAGGTGCGGCTTGCCGTCGATGATGCCGTAGCAGGCGCGGTTCCACCGGTAGATGGTGCCGTTGTGCAGGCGCAGCGCCTTGAGCTGCGGCGCCTTGCCTTCGTTGAGCACCGCCATCGGGTCTTCGTCGAGGTCGGTGCCCACCAGCGTGCGGAAGCGGGCGATGTCTTCGCGGAAGATCTCCGTGATCGACTTTTCCACGAAGCGCGTGCCGAAGGTGACGCGCGCCATGCCGTCTCGCAGGTGCTGCGTCTTGCTGCGCGTGTCGACCGACTGTTGAAACAGCGCGATGCGCGTCTCGGCCCACAGCCGCTTGCCGAACAGCAGCGGCGAGTTGCACGACAACGACATCAGCGGGCCCGCCAGCACCTGGGCCAGGTTGTACTGCCGCGCGAAGTCGTTCGCGTCGACCTGCAGGTGCACCTGAAAGGAGCTGTTGCAGGCCTCCACCATCACCGAGTCGTGCGCGATGATCAGCTCGTCGAGCCCCTTGATGGCGAACTCGAAGTCACCACCCCGCAGCGCTGCGACCGCTTTGGAGAGCGCGAGGTAGCGGGGGCTGGGAACCATGTTCTCCATGCCCAGGTCGGCCTTGCGCATGGTGGGCAGGATGCCGATGAGCACCGCGTGCAGCCCTAAGTCTTCGGCCGCCTTCCACGCCTTCTCCATCAGCGAGGTCATCTGCCGTTCCAGCGCAGAGAACCCCGTGCCAGAGAAGTCTTGCGGCGCCGCGTTCATCTCGAGCTGGAAGGCGCCCAGCTCAGTGGTGAAGTGCGGGTCTTTCAACTTGTCGAGCATCGCCAGGGCGCCCGGCGCCGGCAGATACGACTGGTCCGTCAGGAACATCTCCTGTTCGGCACCAATGCGTTTGACGCCCTTCTCGAAATGCCCCTCAGCGAGCATTCGCTCCATGGCTCTTAAGTCCGCGAGGACAGCCCGGGTGAAGGCCCGGCCCGTCTTCGCATCACGCTCGACCTCAATCTCTTTGTGCGCCCGCGTCGTTTCGGTGCTCACTTGCCCTCCCGGGCTCAGACTCAACCGACCAGCTGCGACAGGTACCGCGGAAGCATGTCACGCCACGTCATCCAGTCGTGAGGCGTCTCTTTGCCCCAACTGTCGACGCGATTGGGGATGCCCGCTTTCCCCAAGACCCGCGCGAGCGCCCACGACTCATTGATGTCTTCGGCCTTGCCTTCTCCAGAAGGCATCAACACGTACCGCGTGCGGAGCTTTTCCAGATGGGGCCCCGACAGGGTGGGCACGAAGTGCAACGGCGAGCTGACCCAGAAGTCGTCGCCGAATTGATCTGCGCTCATGAACCTGCGGATGTCGAAGGTGCCCGACATCGCGATGGCCTTGCTGAACACGTCGGGGAAGCGGCACAACACCGCCGCTGCGTGGAAAGCGCCGATCGACGCACCCGCGGAGAACAGCTCGATGTTGTCGACCCCGCAGTCTTTCCGCACCGCCGGCACCAGCTCGTGGCGGATGAACTGATGAAACTGGTTGAGCACCCACTGGCGATGCCCGGGCGAACCTTCCTGCGTCACCATCGCCTGGCCGGCCACCGAGTCGCAGGAGTACAGCTTGATCTTCCCGCCATCGATCAGCGGCGCGAGCGCCTTGATCATCAGGAAACGTTCGATCTCTTCGCAGTCACCACCCGCGGTGGGGAAGAGCAGCACCGGCTGCCCGAACGAACCCCAGCGCGCCATGGTCACCTCACGGTGCAGGCGCTGCGAGAACCACTTCGCCTTCGTCTTGTTCTCGGTGGGCTTCATGATGCTTTCTGATCCGCCCGCCACTGCTGAATGCGCGCGAAGAACAGCTCAGTGAACTTCTCGACCTCGTGGGCAGGGAACAACGCGGTCACCTTCTGGCGAACGGCGTCCTTGGCGATGTCGGTGGCGAAGAACTCCCACGCGACCTCATCGAGGTGCTTCAAGTTCTTCGCGCAGAACTCTTCGAACTGATCAGCCTGAAGCAGCTTGCGTGACAGCGCGCCGTACTTCTCGAGCTTCTGGTCGTAGGGAATCTCTTCCTTCGCGATGGCGTAGAACGGATCCCACTCGAAGGCCTTGCGCATCGGCCGCTTGGTGGCCGCCGTGAAGATCGCCCACTTGAGGTACGCCTTCACCATCCAGGGGAAGTGGTAGTGCAGCGAGGTGACCTGGCTGTCGGGGCACGGGTTGGCGAAGTCGATGGGGTACCACGTGCCGTCCTTGCGCAGCGTCTCGCACGAGTTGAAGTCCCACCCGAAGAACGCGTTGATGGTCAGCGTGGTGTTCTCGAGCACGCGGCGGTCTTTCGCCTCGAGGAACTCAGGCTCTTTCTTCAGGGTGTAGCGATCGTGCAAAGGCGCTGAAGGGTCGTAGAGCACCGAGTGCGTCTGCGGCCCGAAGCCGATGGTGCGCACGAAGCGGTCGTAGGGGTCGACCGCCTTCTGCAGGTGCATCACCAACGTGCCCGACTCGTCGTAGGCCTTCTTGAGCTCGGCCTCGTTGCGGATGCAGGTGACGCCCTTCCACCCGCCGCCGTCGTACGGCTTCATGAAGAGCGGGTAGCCGATCTTCTTCCCCAGCGCAGCGAGGTCGAAGAGCTTCGCGTACTGCTTGAGCGTCGGCTTCAGGTCAGGCAGCGCGTCGTACGACTTGGGCGGCACCATCCACGTCTCGGGTATGGGCATGCCCAGCGCGGCCATCGCCGCGTAGCTGGTGTGCTTTTCCATCGACTGCACGGACCACGGGTTGTTGAAGACGTAGAGCCCGTCCATCAACACGCCCTTCTTGATCCACTCGCGCGTGGTGTCGTACCAGTGCGTGAGGCGGTCGATCACCACGTCGTACTTCACGGGCTGCGTGAGGCCGAAGGGTTCGATGGTGACGCGCTCGACCTGAAAATCGAGCGTGTCGCCCTTGTACGGAATGCGCAGCGCCAGCCGCTTCATGATCTGCTCGAAGCAGATCGGCCAGCAGATGTCGGCACCCAACGAAAGACCGATGCTTCTCGTGACGTTCGCCACTGTGTTTCCTCGGAGAGAAAGAAAAGATTACTCGTAGACCATGCGCAGCGGGCCCGGAAACAACCACGAGAGCCCCTCGCGGAGACGATCGCGCCAGTTTTCCCAGTTGTGACCATCGCGCGCTTCGACGTACTTGAGCTCGAGCTGCGTGGTCTGGAGCATCGGGATGAGCGAGCGGTTTTCGTAGATGAGCGACTCGTGCATGCCGCAACTGATGAAGGCCTTGTCGGCCACCAGCACCGGGTTCTCCCGGAAGCGGTTCATGAACTTCACCACGGGCTCAAACGCCGGGCCGCGTTTGTTCTGGTGACCGATGTCACTGAAGGCGAACGAGCCTGACTGGAGCAGCAGCCGCCCATAGAAGCCGGGGTACCGAACCGCCGTCGACAGCGAGGCGACCCCCCCGAAGCTGGCGCCCATCAGACACCGGCCACGCGGCTGACCAATCAGCGGGAGCCGGGCTTCGAGATCCGGAATCGCCTCTTCGGTCACGTAGCGCGCGTGGCGTTCATCGTCGGCGTACTCACCGATGCGGTTGGGGCTGCCGGTGAGCGCGACGACCAGGTCTGGGATCTCGAGCCGGTGAATCAGGTTGTCGAGCACCGTCTTCAGGTTCGCGAAGCGCACGTAGTCGGGGCCGTCGTGAACGAAGAGCAGCGGGTAGCGGCGCGTCTTGCGAAAACGCGCGGGCAGGTAGACGAGAAAACCGCGCGTGTCGTTGAAGGCCTTGCTCTTGACCACCCACGGCTCGAGCGTGCCGGGGCGCGCGTCGGGATCGACCTGAGTCCACTCCGGAATGGAGTAGCCCTCACCGTGCACCACCGAGTTCGCACCGAACGGGTCGGTCGCGCGAAACGGGTTGAGCGGATCTTCGATCCAGTGACCGTTGCCGTTGCGAACGATCTCGAACTTGTATTCGACGCGCGACTTCGGGGGGATGTCGAGCGTGAGGTGCCAGAGATCAGAGTCAGACAGGTGATGGAGCGGCTGGCTGTTGGGCAGGCCGTACACCCAGCTCTTCAGGTGCACACCATCGACCTGGCCGCGGAAACAGAAGGTGACTTTTCCACCCTCCACCAGGGGGAAGGCGTGGCTCTTCATGAACGCGTCGACCGCCGGCCCGTCGTGCGGGCCCTTCTTCAAGACTTCGATGGCGAGCTCGCTCACTGCGTCCATCCGGTCCCGACAGTGCCGTCGGTCTTGAGGAGCACGGTGCCTTCTTCGCCAAACCACTTCTCGCCGTCGAACTGCACGAAGTCTCCTTGATCCAGCGCGACACACTTGGTCGGTGCGTACCGTTTGCTCAGCCAGCCCACGCGCAGCGGGTCGTCGAGCTTGAGGCGCAGCCGCGGGTTGGGCAGCGGCAACACACCGGAATGAAGACCGATGCCCTGCTCCAACACCTCGCTGACGCCAAAACCTTCGGGCGGGCTCTCGTGGAAGAGCACCACCCGTTCGCCGGTGACCATCGCGCCGCCGCTCCAGGCGACGAGCGCGTGATCGTCGAGCAGGTCTTTGACGCCGAACATGCGAAGGCGGTTCATCAACACCGCGACGTGACCACCGGCCACGGCGAGAATGCCGACGCCGCTGAGGATCTTCCGCAGCTCTTCGCGGTGCTTCGCGATGACCGGGCGCTCCATCGGGCGCATCTGCAGCTCGTGGGCTTCACGCAGGGCGCTCACGCGCTCGAGGTGCTCTTGATCGATGCGGCGCACCTGCTCCATCGAGAGGCGCAGCTCGTCGGCTTCGAGATCGGTACCGGCGGCCTTGCGCGAAATCGAGAGCGCGGCATCGAAGGTGCGCTCGAGACGCAGCCGATAGAACTCTTGAATCTGCCGCAGCTGATCCTGACGGGCGCGGTGCGCCTTGGCGAAAATCTTATCGGCGGCGAGCACCTGCTCACCCCGTTCATACAGCTTCAGGTTGATGGTCTTGCGGCCGAGCTGTGAGGGGAGATCCTCGTCCTGGTCCTCACGCTCCTGCCAACCGCAGGTCACCAACGCGATGGGCCCCTCTCGGCCGATCGCAGACACCGCGTCGCCAAGACTGACCTTCAACTGCTGGGGGCCGAGTAGTGCGCCTCTCACGTCCTGCTGCCTCGTTCTGACACCGTGCGACATGATGCGGGGAGATGGTCGGCTTCTCAAGGTTCTGCTTCGGGAACGAGTGCGCGCTGATTGCTACTTTAGTAGCTCAACCGTTCGGAATCGGCGCGACTTGATAGATTTTAATAATGAATCTGGTGCCAAATGGCGCAAATCAACTACTTTAATAGTCATGCGAGCATTGGTGACTCTGGAGGCGCTGCTGGAAGGTCGCTGGCAGAAAGCCGGGGTCCTCGAGTTCCCCGATGAGGGTGCGGGCGACCGAGGCCAGTGCTTTTTTGACTACGACTCCGAGTACCTCGACGCGTGGTTGGACGCGGGCCGCTCGGATGCTGCAGCGAGTCTGAGGTTTCCGTTGGAGTGGGGACCTTCGATCTCACCGACGTGGCCTTCCTTTCTCGATGACGTTCGGCCGATGGGAAGCGCCCGGCGGTGGTGGCTCAGCCGGCTCGGACTCACCGACGCACCGAGCAGCGAACTGCCCGCGTTGCTTCGTCGGCTCGGCCTCCCTCAAGAGACGCTCGAATTTCCCGGCCTGGGGCTGCTGCGCACGGAAGAGCGGCTGCGAACGTGGGGGCTGCTGTGAAGCGCGAAGACATCGCGGCGCTGGGCCCGCTCCAACGAAAAGAGCTGTTGGAAGATGTGGCCGCGCTGGTGCATCGAAGTGAGTGGCGGTTCGGAGAGGCGGTGCGGTTCCTCCGCGCCGTGGTGCTGCGGAAGAGTCGCCAGGACTTCGCACGGCTCGTCGGAATCTCCCCAGCAGCGCTGCAGCAACTGGAAGACAGAGCGAACGCCAACCCGACACTGCACACCCTCAACAGCGTGTTGCGACCCTTCGGCGCAGCCATGGGACTGGTGTTCCCACGCATGGATCCGGGCCCGGAACCGACCGTTGACGTCGAGCAGCGAAGGGCCGTGCTGAAGGCCGCGTTGGGTAGAACGCGTCGACTTCGCAAACCGTGATCGTTCCGGAAGCGCGAGACCGGTGACGGACACGGTGCAGAATCCGGTGCTATCAATCGAACGTGAGCACGACCAACTTCAAGACCGAGAACAACACGTACCGGAAGTTGATCGGGAACGGTCTGACCTACCGGATTCCACGGTTCCAGCGCGACTACAGCTGGGGCGAGGAAGAGTGGGAGGATCTCTGGGCTGACCTCATGGGCACCATCCAGGGGGGCGACGAACCTGCCCACTACATGGGCTACCTGGTCCTTCAGTCGAAGGACGAGAAGACCTTCGACGTCATCGACGGACAGCAGCGGTTGACGACGCTGACCCTGCTGGTGCTCGCGGTGCTGAAGCAACTCCAGCGCCTGATCGATGAAGGGCAAAACCCCGACGCGAACCGCCAGCGCCTCGAGGTTCTTCGACGCACCTACGTCGGTACGCTCGACCCGGTGAGCCTGGCCACGAAGTCGAAACTCACGCTCAACCGGAACAACGACTCATACTTCCAGCAGTACCTCGTTCCGCTCCAGCGCCTTCCGCAGCGCAGGCTGCGGCTCTCAGAGCAGAGCCTTCGCAAAGCGTTCGAATGGTTCGACAAGAGGGTCGAGGAGTACCTGCGAGCGCATCCTGGCGACCAGGGGACGCTTCTCGCGCAGTTCGTGGAGGACATGAGCGATCGACTGTTCTTCACGGTCATCAACGTGACCGACGAGCTCAACGCATACCGTGTCTTCGAGACGCTCAACTCACGAGGCGTGAAGCTCTCCTCGACAGACCTGCTCAAGAACCACCTCTTCTCGGTGCTCTCGAGAGACGAGGCGTCGGTAGACGACGACCTGTCGCAACTCGAGAATCGATGGGAGGCGATGGTGGGTCGGCTGGGCAGCGAGCACTTCCCCGAGTTTCTGCGCGTTCACTGGTTGAGTGAAGGGCGCTTCGTGCGGCACGCGGACTTGTTCAAGGCCGTGAGGAAGACGGTCATCACGCGCGAAGGCGTCTTCGGGCTGCTCCGCAATCTCGACGAGGATCTCGACCGCTACCTTGCTCTGCGCGATCCCTCGAGTTCGGTGCTGCGACCGGCTGCCCAGGCGTTGGCTCATCAACTGCGGCTCTTCGGGGTCAAGCAGCCCTACCCGCTCTTGATCGCCGCCCAGCGCGTCTTTCCCGAAGGCGAGGTCGAGCAACTGTTGCGTGCCTGCGTTCAGCTCGCCTTTCGCTACAACGTCATCTGCGGGCTGTCGCCGGGTGAACAGGAGCCTGTCTTCGCGGAGGCTTCCAAGAAGATTGCCGACGGATCGAGTCGAGGCGCGGCTGACGCCATCCGATCTCTCGCCCGCATCTACCCTGCTGACGACGTCTTCAAGAGCGCCTTCGTGGAGCGACTTTTTCCAAAGGGCAAAGAGAAGCTCGCGCGATTCATCCTTTGTGAGTTCGAGCTAGCTCGCAGCCAGGTGCCCGTTGATCCAGGCGCTGACACGCTCTCCGTCGAGCACGTACTGCCGCAGTCCCCGGCCGCCGGATGGGAAATGTTTGAGGAGCAGCAGCTCGAGGTGATGACCTACCGACTGGGAAACATGGTCCTGATCAGGAAGACTCAGAATGGCCTGCTGGGCAACAAGGCTTACGCTGAGAAACGACCCGTCCTCCTTGCGTGCGAGTTCGCATCGACCGCAGAACTCGCCCGCGAGAACTCAGATTGGACGCCCGAGCGCTTACTTGGGCGGCAGCAAAAGCTTGCCAACCAGGCGTCGGCCATTTGGCGGATCGCCCAACTCAGTTGAACGAAGCCGCTTCGCGGCAGAGGTGACATTGGAGGAGTGACGATCGCCGAGGTGCGGTCGGAAATGCGGCTCAGTCATCAAAGCCGTCCAGCCTTGTGAAGCCGAGACGCCGGAATTGCCCCGGCGCTCGGCACAACAAGGAGATGCACTGTGCGCCGCACTGTACGACAGGATGTCGAGGGATCTGAAACTACGGAACCGGCGGTGGCCTTTGGGCTTTTGATCTGAAACCGGTGCCGTCCCCGCTCGTGTTCTTCTTCGTCGACGCCCCAGCCTCGCCCTCCATCACCAGCCCTCCGACATCACGACGTGCCCGCGGTCACCGAGCTCGTTGGCGAGCTGCTGCTTCTCACCGGGGTCGCCGCTGTACTCGAGCAAGTCGGTGAGGGTGTTCATCGTCTTTTCGCACCAGACCTTCTCGGCGCGCGTCTTCAACGGGAACGACAATGCGAATTGCAGGAAATTGTTGTTGGCCATGGCTGTGCCTTCGGCGCGGTGAGCGCAGTTGATTGATTGGTGGTGGTGAGGGGGACGACGTCGAGCAGGGCCCCGCGGAGGCGCTGATCGGGCTCGACGCGGCCCTCAAGGTCTCGAACGTGACGCTACAGAAGTTCTTCGGTTCGCCGACCGAGACCCACTTCGGCGGCGGTAACTTGACCGGCGCGCTGGCTGATGTCGAAGCGGCTGCGCGCGCCTTCACGGAAGCGATCGAGGCCGTCGTGCTGTCCCCGCTGGGTGGCCTGTCAAGGCGATGAATCAGTCAGACGACAGCGCCGAAATCAGAGATCGACCTCTTCGACTGGCGCCTTCCACCTCGCCAGGATGCAGGTCACGTTGTCCGACCCGCCGTTGGCGTTCGCGTAGTCGATGAGCTGCTGGCAGGCGAGCTCGAGGTCGACCGCGCGCGCGAGGATCTTCGTCATCGTCTCCTCGGGGACCAGGCCCGAGAGCCCGTCACTGCACATCAGCAGCAGATCGTCGCCGAGCAGCTCGAGGCGCTGCACCTCGACCTCCACCTCGGCGCCGATGCCCAGCGCCCGGGTGATCACGTTCTTGTGCGGAAACGTCTGGGCCTCGGCGGCGGTGATCTTCCCCGCCTGCAGGTACTCGTTGAGCAAGGAGTGATCGACGGTCACCTGCCGCAGCGCCCCGCCTCGCCACAAGTAGACCCGGCTGTCGCCCGCGTGCGCCACCAGGGCGTCCCCGTCGACGAAGTGGAGCGCGACGATGGTCGTGCCCATGCCCTTGCACTGTTCGTCCGTCAGCGCCTTCTCGACAATCTTCTGGTTGGCGAGGGTAACGGCGCCGGCCAGGCGGTTTTCCTCGTAGCTGACCTCGCGCCGCTTCTCGTGGGGCCAGCTCATCTCCGGGTCGCCCGCGGTGGTGGCAAAGAACGCGCTTACCTCCTCGATGGCGATTTGCGAGGCGACCTCGCCCGCGGCGTGGCCTCCCATGCCGTCGGCGACGATGTAGAGATGCTGGTGGGGGACGAGCTTGAACGCGTCTTCGTTGTGATTGCGCTTCATTCCCACATTCGTGATTCCGAACGCCTCTACGATCATCGACACCCTTCGCGCGGTTGCGGCACTTGCACCGCAGCGTACATTACGTGGCGCACCGGCAGTGGACGTTGAGGCTGCCCTTCTCCGTGCGCTTCAACGTGGCTTCGAAGCCGCAGTTGCTCAAGCGGCTCGAGGTGCGGTTGGTGAAGGCAGTGTGGAGGTGGCAGCGCGGCTTTGGCCCGGCGTCACGGCGCTTTCGGCGCGCTGACGGGAGGTGGCGTCTGCTTCTGGCAGTGGTTTGGGTCAGCCCTTCAACTCACGCCTCACCTCCACCTCCTCGTCCCGGAGGCGGTGTGGCAGGAAGACGGCACGGTTGTGCCGGTGGCCCCGCCCGGTGATGACGACGTGGCTCGCATTCTGGCTCGCGTGCTGCGCGCGGCGAAGAAGGACTGGGCGGAGCTCGAGACGGCCTGGCCGGAGGACGAGTACGAGGTGCTGCAGCAGCGCGCCATTCAGGAGCGCCTGGGTTTCGTCGAGGCACCGGCTCCTCACCAGCACCCGCGACGGCTCGCGGTGTAGGGCGGCTTCTCGCTCCACGCGAACACCGCCGTGCATGGCCATGACAGGGCAGGCCTCGAGCGTCTGGCACGGTACGGCGCGCGCGGGCCGGTGGCGGAGTGCCGACTGAAGGCGCTCGACGACGGCCGGTACGAGTACTCGCCGAAGAAGGGCACGACCTTCACCTCACTGCCGCCGCGCTGGTGCGCCGCCTCGTGGCCCTCCTGCCTCCGCCGAAGCTCCACCTCACCTCCTTTCACGGCGCCTACGCCCCCAACT
>JAYVFP010000166.1:0-12576 GCA_043773025.1 Archangium sp. | reverse complement strand
GGGCACTTACCGCCCGAAGGCGAGGTAATCCCTCGACTCCGCTCGGGATGAACGGTGGGCGCTCCTTATTTCGATCAACCCTGCGAGCGGAGTCGAGGGATCACTTCAGCGCTCGAGTTGCAGCATGGCGGTGAGGGGCAGCTCCCAGGCGGTCAGCGCAGGGGCGGGTGCGAAGACCAGGCCCATGGTGACGAGGGGCTCGACCACGCCGGTGGGCAGCGCGCCGTGAAACGCGAGCGTGGGGTCGACGGCGTTGGCGCGCACCAAAATGCTCAGGCGAAGACCGGCGCCCAGTCGCAGCCCCTTCTCGCGAGGGGGCGGCGCACCGGGCTCGGGTTCCGGAGCAGGGATCGCTTCGACGATCGGCGCACGCGAGAGATCGACGCTCAAAGAGACAGGCGTCACGGCGAGGAGAACCAGCACTGCGCTGAGCATGGGCGCGCGGATGGTACTCGGTCGAAATGACTGCATGACCGGATCATCCTGATGAAGCGATGCGGCCAAGGCAACGGAAGCACTGCTGCGGGCGTGTGGATCGAAAGTGGCAATCGCCCTCGTCATGAACCCACTCAAGCTCAGTACTTCGATCCTGCTCGCCGCGCTCACGCTGATGACGGGCTGTGCGACGACCTCCGAAGAGTCGCAGCGCGCGGCGATCAACCACCAGTACAAGTCTGACCAGGCGGGCGCGAACGGCCGCTTCGGCGTGGCCGCGGAAGAGCAGGGTAAGGCCGCTGATGCGCATCACGACGCGGTGAAGAAGGCGATCGAGGAGGGCAAGGCGATCCCGCCGCAGCCTCAGCCCGGTTCGCCCAACCCTGACGGCGGCACGTCATAAGAGAAACGCCCTCTGCCTCTGGGAGACTGGTGAAATAGGTGCCTCGACTCCTCTCGGCACGAACGGAACCGGCCGAAATCC
Source organism: Archangium sp. (assembly GCA_043773025.1). Lineage (GTDB taxonomy): Bacteria > Myxococcota > Myxococcia > Myxococcales > Myxococcaceae > Archangium_A. The sequence continues at coordinate 11,657 of JAYVFP010000166.1, read as the reverse complement.
GTTCAGCCCGAGCGAAGTCGAGGGAGTACTTCAACAGTCTCTCTGGATGAGGGTCTCGCAAGAGAGCGTCGGCCCCGATGCTGCACGTCCCTACTCGTGCTGTGCGCGAGAACCGGGGAGCAGCTCATGGATTGTCGGCATCGGGTGATGTGGGCAGCTGTCCTGTTGTCGGGGCTGACGGCGTTTGCTGAGCAACCTTCTGCACAGGGTCACGCGCCCGCCGAGTTCTTTGCCACGCCCGATGGAATCGGAGGCCCCACGCCGGGCGCCCGTTTCCTCGCCACCCTGCCGTTCGCCGCGCGCGAGACGTTACGGAAGGAGGGCCGGGTGGTGCTGGATCACAAGAAGGGCAAGGCCAACGGCCTGGTGCGCGCGGTGATCCGTTTCGAACGCCCGCGAGACGAGGTGTACGGCTTGATCACCCAGCCCTCGCAGCAGGCGCGCTACCTCACGAACGTGAAGGCGTCGAAGACCGTCGGCGGACGCACCGCCGAGAGCGAGCTGGTCGACATGGAGGTCGCCGTGCTCTTCGTCAAGATGAACTACCGCATTCAACACTGGTTCTACCCGGGAGAGTTCCGCATGGAGTGGGAGCTCGACCCGTCGAGCAAATGCGGGCTCAGTGAGCAGACCGGGTTCTTCCAGCTCTATGCCCTCGATGAAAAGACCACGATCGCGGAATACGGCGCGCGGGTGATCGCCAAAGACGGCTTCCTCGACTTCGTTCGCGGGCTGGGCGAACGCGGTGGCATCGCGGAGGCGTTGTCGGCCCTTCGCATTCACGTGGCGGCGCCGAGGTGAACTGAGCTGAGCGTGCAAGAGGTTGCGCGAGCTATGCAGCCACCTGCATACCTTGCCGGGTGACCTCGCTCGGAGAACACCCTGCACAACGCCATCAAGTACACCGACCCTCACGGCACGATCACCCTCGCGGTCAACGCCACTGAGCAGGAGCTCGTCCCGTCAGGTCAGAATACGGGGGTCGGAATCTCTGCTGAGCTGATTCCCTGCGGCTGAGGAGGAAAGTGTTGTGGCCCGGAGACCTGGGTAATTGACTGGGGGCAATGAAGAAGAAGGCAGCCGCACCAGCGAAAAAGAAGAAGGCAGGCAAGGCCTTCAAGCTCACCGACAAGGCGCGCCGTGAAGCGATGCTGCGCCGCATCTCCTGGCGCACCAAGGCCGACGGCAAGCTCACCTTCCCCGCGGTACCAGGGCTGGTCGATCACTACGTCGACGTGCTCAGCACCATGTTCAAGGCGCTGGGCCGACCGTTCGCGAAGGGCGGCGTCGAGAGCTGCCGCGCGATCCTCGCCGAGAAGATCGCCTGGGCTTTTGAGCGCTCACACAACGCGTGGATCGAAGTGGAGTGGAAGAGCTCGAGCTACCCGCCGATGAGCGTCTCGTACACGGTGACTGGTTGGCAGAAGTCGATCGAAGACGCGTACTCGGAATGGGTGAAGGTGCGCGAGCCCCCGCTCTTCGGCAAGAACCCCGACGCGGTGGTGATGAAGCTGGCGACGACGCTGGGCGCTCCGGGTGAAGTGACGGTGCTCGACGCCGGAGCGGGCACGGGCCGCAATGCGCTGCCGCTGGCGCGCGCGGGGTACGTGGTCGACGCCCTCGAGCTGGCGCCCGCACTGGTCGCGCAGACTGAGAAGGCCGCCCATGAAACCCAGACTGACCTCCGCTCGGTCTGCGGCAGTTACTACGACCGCGCCCTCAAGCTTCCACGCGAGCGGTACCGCATGGTGGTGCTCGCCGAGCTGTGCTCGCACTGGCGTGGTCAAAAGGATCTGCGCAACACGTTGCAGCGGTTGAGCGAGCTGGTCGAGCCGGGCGGCATGGGCGTCTTCAACATGTTCCTCGCCCTCGACGGCTACCGGCCCACCGACGCCGAGCGGGAGTTCTCTCAGATCGGCTGGTGCCCGCTCTACACGCGCGCCGAGCTCGCTCAGGCCTGCGCGGGGCTGCCCCTCGAGCTCGTCGCTGACGTCTCAGGCGCTGAATACGAGAAGGCGCACGGGCCCAAAGAAGACTGGCCGCCCACCGGCTGGTTCGAGCGCTGGGCCAGCGGCTCTGAGGTGTTCGACCTGCCGCCGGGTCAGTCGCAGTTCGAGATGCGCTGGCTCACGTTCAAGCGCACCTGAGCTTCACTCGAAGCGCGGCTCGAGGAAGGCGCCGTCGGGGCCCATCACCAGCGCGTACTCATCGCGCTCCACGGCCTCGACGTAGTTCGAAAGCCACTGCGGCACGGAGCTCGCCAACAGCTTCAAAGGCGCGCTCTGACCGCCCGCGAACACCCGCCCGCTGGTGGCGTTGACGATGACGCAGTCCTTGCCGCGCTTGGCGACCGGAAACCATTCGTCTGACTTCGCCTCGTCGGCAGTGAGCCCGGATTTCTTGACCTCACCAGGCTCTGCGCGGGTGCGCTCGAGCAACGCCAGGGTGGCAGGTCGCTCGTTGAGCACCCACGCGATGGGCAGCAACTGCAGCGCACCGATGATGGCTTCGTCGCCGCGACGTTGCCCATCGTGCATCAACCACAGCGCCCTCAACCCGCGGGGCACGGTGAAGCCCAGCTTGTGCTCCAGCTTGGAGAGCTGAATCGGCTTGGCCCCTGACGAAAGCGACTGCATCAGCACCGCCGCTTCGTGTTCTTTCAACCAGGCGGCCAAGCGACAGAACGAGTCGAACAGCGAGACCTGATCTCCCACGGGGCGCTTGGTGGGCGGGGTTTGATCGGTGGGCATGAACCCGCCTATCGCATTCTCCGCGAACATGACGGCCCACTTCCTGCTTCGGGACCTCGACCTACCCAATGCACGAGGTCACGGTGGGAAACGTTTCGCTGGTGGTCGCGCTCCGCAGGACCTGGCTCTGGCTTCCATTGCTGGCCATGCTCGGGTGCAGCCCGCCGCCACCTCCGCTCGGTGTTTCCGGCTCGTGTCAGAACGCAGACGGGAGCTTCAAAGCCGGCGGATCGCTTTGCCGCGTGTCGGTGGGCACCTGCGACCCTGAAGAGACCTGCACCGGCGATGCGGCGGATTGCCCCGACGATGTTTTGCGCTCTGCCAGCACGGTTTGCCGAAACGCGGTCGAAGCCTGCGACTCGGCAGAACGTTGCACCGGCACCTCACCCGCGTGCCCGGCCGACGAGTTCTTGCCTTCGACTTCGTTGTGCCGCGCGGTCGTCGGCGCGTGTGACGTGGAAGAACGCTGCACCGGTGACTCAGCAGAGTGCCCGGTGGATGGCTTCGTGATCGCGAGTTCTCTGTGCCGCGCAGCAGCAGGTGTCTGCGACGTCGACGAGCGCTGCACCGGTGCTTCGGCAGAATGCCCTTCAGACGAACTTCTTGCCTCGAGCTCCAGCTGCCGCGCTTCGGCGGGGCCGTGTGACGCGGAAGAATCGTGTTCTGGCAGCTCAGTTGACTGCCCTGTGGATGTGTTGACCCCTGCGAGCTTCGTGTGCCGCGCGTCAGCCGGCGCCTGCGACGTCGAAGAGCGCTGCACGGGTGACGCGGCGAGCTGCCCAGCAGACAGCCTGGCTCCTTCGACCTCGGCGTGCCGGACTTCCGCGGGCACCTGCGACGCCGAAGAGCGCTGCACGGGAAACACCGCAGAGTGCCCAGCAGAGCTGTTTCGCCCCGCCAGCACGGTGTGCCGCAGCTCGTCCGGTGCGTGCGACGTCGAAGAGCGTTGCAGCGGCGCTTCGGCCACCTGTCCTGGCGACAGCTTGCTCGCGTCGAACTCAGTCTGCCGGCCCGCGGCGGGCGTGTGTGACGCCGCCGAGTCTTGCACCGGGCAGTCGGCCGCATGTCCAGGTGACGGCTTCTTGAAGGTGAGCGCTGTGTGCAGGGCCTCGGCGGGCACGTGTGACGTCGAGGAGTCGTGCACGGGCAGCTCGGCCTCCTGCCCCGGCGATGCGTTCCTCACCTCGATCGCGGTGTGCCGCGCTTCGGTCGGCGCCTGCGATCTGCCTGAGTCCTGCAACGGGAGCGCAGCCTCATGCCCCGCCGATGCCTTCCGTTCTTCGACCACGGTCTGTCGCGCGAGCGCAGGTGCATGTGACGCGACCGAGAAGTGCAGCGGCGCTTTGAGCGCGTGCCCGTTCGATGACTTTCTGGCCGCGGGCTCGGTGTGCTCGGCCAATGGTGGCAAGGCCTGCGACGGTTCTGGCGCCTGTGTCGTCTGCGCCAACCTCTGCCAGCAGCAGCCTGCCTGCGCAGGCACCGCGACGACCCGCATCAGCGGCACCGTGTTCATGCCCAACGGCACCGATCCACTCCCCAACACGCTCGTCTACGTGCCCAACGCCCCGCTGCAGCCGTTCGCCAACGGCGTGCAGAGCTGCCAACCCTGCAGCGCGCTCGTGAGCGGTTCACCTCTGGTCAGCGCGATCACCGACGCCGCAGGTCGCTTCACGATCACCAACATGCCCGCGGGCGCTCACATCCCCCTGGTGATTCAGAATGGAAAGTGGCGGCGGCAGTTCGAGCTACCCAGCGTGACGGCATGCACCGACACGGTCATCTCGCAGTCGCTGCGAATGCCCTCGAACCAGAACGAGGGCGACCTGCCGAAGATCGCCATCGTCACCGGAGGCTTCGCTGCGCTCGAGTGCGTACTCCTCAAGATGGGCATCTCGGCCTCGGAGTTCGGCAACGGCAGCACCACCAGCAATGCCCGCGTGCAGTTCTACCTCGCCGACGGAAACCCCGGCGCGCGCTACGACGCCAACACGCCGCTCGAGGACGAGCTGTGGGGCTCCCAGGCCCGCATGAACCAGTACGATCTGATCTTCCTGGGTTGCCAGGGCAGCCGCTTCCCTCGCACGTCTTCGGCGAAGCAGACGCTGCTCAACTACGCGAACGTGGGCGGGCAGGTGATCGTCAATCACGGCGAGCTCGAGTGGATCTACAACGTGCAGCCGCTTTCCAGCACGGCGTACTGGCACGTGGCCCAGCCCCACAACTTCGGTACGGGCACGAACATGGCCAACGTCGACACGAGCTTTCCCAAAGGCCAATTGCTCGCGCAGTGGCTCTCGCTGGCAAACCCCACAGGAGTGCCAGGGCAGGTGCCGCTCAACCTGCTCTACGCGGAGATCGACGGAGTGCCGGCCTCATCGCGCATCTGGCTGACCGCGCCCGACGCGCTGCATCCCAACCCGGTGCCTCTGCAGTACACCTTCGAGACGCCCGTCGGCGTGCCGCCCGCGCAGCAGTGTGGCCGGGTGATGTTCACCACGTACCACACGATGGAACGCTTCCCGTCGGGCACGCTGTTTCCTGAAGAGTGCAGCAGCTCGCCGCTCCGCCTGGATGAAAGGCTGATGGAGTTCATGGTCTTCGACCAGGGTTCTTGCCGATGACCGTCGTTTTGTTGTGCCAAAAGAGGTTTCGATGTCGCAGCCCTCAGACCAGCGCAAGCACGCCCGAATCGAGTCGAGCCTCGTGTGCAACATCGCCACGGCGACCGGGGTCTTCGACGCGGTGGTGGCCAACCTCTCGAAGGGCGGGGCGGCGATCATCGCGGGCCTGGCCGTCGCCGAGGTCAGTCAGACCGTCACCTTGATGCTCGAGCGTGAAGAGGGGCTGGTCACGCTGTCGTTGCCCGGCACCGTGGTGCGCAAGGAAGAGCAAGACCAACGCGGCCTCTACGGCGTGGAGTTCGAGCCGCTCCCGCCCGATGAAGACGCCCAGCTCGGCATGTTGTTGCAGTTGCTGCTCACCGCCACGGGGCAGGGCCGGCGAGCGCACCCGCGCGTGGCCACCCGCGTCGAGGTCACTTGCCGCACCGAGAGCATCTTCCGCGGCTGGGTCAGCGATTTGTCGAAGGGCGGCCTGGCCATCAAGAGCGTGCGAGACGTGGTGGTGGGCAGCTCAATCTCGATCTCTTTCGGCGTGCGCGGCTTACGCAGCCTGGTGGAGGTCTCAGGTCACGTGGTGAGCAACCAGCCGGTGGAAGGTGGTTTTCGCCTGGGCGTGAACTTCGTGCCGCTCACGCCGATGGAGCAGGCGCAGGTCGCTCGTACGCTCGATCTCCTGCTCGACATCGCGTTGCCCGATGGAGAGGTCGTCGACGACTGATCCAAGGTAAGAGGCCGCCGATGGACGGCAGAACGATCATCGAAGTACTCGGCGTGCTGTTGGTAGCGTTCGTCGTCTGCGTCGTCGTGCCGCTCTTCCTGCTGTTTGTGTACATCAAGTACCGCGGTGGCAACGCCGACATGCACGCGTTGATCGCCGCGCTCAAGGCGGGCACGGTCAGCGAGCTGCTCCCGTGGGAGAACACCTCACTGGGTGAGCTGACGCGCGAGTGGGTCGGCCACGCGACGTACACCACGAGCATGTTCGGCCGCAGCGATCAGGCCGCAGGTCACGCCCCTTCGAGCCGCTCGCCTTCGGGCTGGCTGCTCGCCTTCAGCACGGAAACGAAGAACGACGGTGCCGACGGCAAGGTGCTCGCCATGACGTCGGCGCATCGGCTGGAAGTGGCGATCACCAGCGGGCTGTGCCGCGCCACGCTCAACGGCACGGTGCTCGGCACCTTTCGCATGGGTGAAGCCGCGTTCTGCGCGCCTGATGGCACGGCGCTGGGCACCTTTGGAGCTCAGCTCGTGGTGCGCGGCCGCGAAGTGGCGACGATCGGCACGCCTCGAGTGGGTACGGCCGCGCGGGTGCCGGTGCTCACGCCGCTCATCACCAACCTCCGTTCGGAGCGCACCCAGGAAGACGAAGCGTGGACGCTGGTGTTCGCGGTCTTCCAGCTCGCTCGAGCCGCGGTCGAGTAGCAGCACACGCCGGGCAGTGGCGCTCCGGTTGCATCGCGCTGCTGCATGCTCGAAGAACTTGGTCGAACGGGGTGGAAGCAGGGGTGGTGGGCGGGCCTGTTGGTGACGTTCTCCCTCGTCGCGTGCAAGTCCGACGCGCCGGCGCAGTCCATCGCGCACGAAGCGGTTCCTCCAGAGACTCCGGAAACGGTGACCCGGGAGCCCGGTATCGAGGGCATTCCCCCGCCGCGTCCGCGCGGACCTCGAACGCAACCTCAGCCCATCGAGCGGCGCGCGTTCCCGCTGAGCACGCCGTCGTTGGGCGGCTACTCACTGGCGCCAGCGTTCACTTTCGATGAGGTGATTCTCCCGAGCGCCGTGGAGTGGCCCCGCGTCGCCGGGGCGCGGCCCTTCGAGCTCGAGCGCTTCGGGCGCATCAATGAGCTGGGGGCGACCGCGGCGCGCGAGGTGCTCGACTTCACCGACTCGGTGGCGATGCGGGGCGAGGCCGGTGCGCTGGGCATGGCGCTTCATCCCCAGTTCGGCGACGGCACGGGCCCGAGGGCCTTCGTCTTCGTCTGGTTCAACGCGGTGGGAACACCGAGCCAGCAGCGGCTCTCCCGCTTCACGTGGGATCCGGTGAGCCGCACGTTTCTTCCGGCCTCCGAGGTCAGGTTGATCGCACAGGTCGAGACGCGCCCACTGCACAACGCCGGGCGCATGCAGTTCGGGCCCGACGGCTTTCTCTATTTCGGCAACGGCGACGATCTCAACACCGCCAACTACCAGCGGGTCGATCGTGCGCTCTTCGGCGGCATCTTCCGCATCGACGTCGACTCGCGTGGCGGCGCCATCAGCCATCCCCCACTGCGCCAGCCGACGGGTGGCACCACGCAGGGCTACTTCATTCCCAACGACAATCCCTTCGTCGGCGTGCCCAACGCGCTGGAGGAATACTTCGCGCTCGGCTTCCGCAACCCCTACTCGATCTCGTTCGATCGGCAGACCGGCGCGCTGTGGGCAGGTGACGTGGGTGATACCTGGCGCGAAGAGGTCAACCTGGTCACCTCAGGCGGCAACTACGAGTGGCCGTATCGTGAGGGAGAGATCGTGCGCGCGATGACTGCCATCACCCTGGGCACGGCGCAGGCTCCGAAGTTCACCTACTCGCATGCCGAGCAGGGCGACCTCACCTCGATCCTCGGCGGCTTCGTCTATCGCGGCACCGCGCTGCCAGAGCTGGTGGGCAAGTACGTCTACACCGACTGGCCCTCGTGCCGAGTCTGGGCGCTGTCGCTCGACGGACCTTCTGTGACGCGCACCACGCTCTTCGAGAACCAACAGTGCAACCCGACGGGGATCACCGAGGGCCCCGACGGCGAGCTGTACCTGATGTTCGTCGGAGGCCTCGCAAAGCTCGTGCGCGACCCGGCGATGACTCGGGTGCCCAGCAAATTGTCCGAGACGGTGCTGTTCGACGACGTGGCTTCGCTGACGCCGGCGCCGCAGTTGGTGCCGTATGCGATCAACTCGCCGCTCTGGTCTGACGGTGCGTCGAAGCAGCGGTGGATCGCCGTGCCTCAGGGGAGCGAGGTCACGCTGGGCGATGGCGGCGTGTTCGAGTTCCCCGTGGGGACGATGGTGGTCAAACAGTTCGATCTCGATGCGCGCCGGGTGGAGACGCGCGTGCTGGTGGTGGGCTCGGACGACACGTACGGCGTGACGTACCGCTGGAATCAGCAAGGCACCGACGCAGACCTCGTGCTCGAGCCAGCTGACGCGACCCTCAGCGCAGGCACGAGCTGGCACTTTCCCGGGGCAGGTCAATGTTGGTCGTGTCACCGCGCAGAGAACCGCGTGCTCGGCTTCACGGCCGCGCAGCTGCGACGTGATGATCAGCTGCAGGTGCTCGCGAGCCGCGGCGTCTTCTCTCAGGCGACGGTGGCGAACATGCCGCCCGCGTTGACGAAACCCTCTGACACCACCGCGACGCTCGAGCAGCGCGCGACGGCGTACCTCGCGGCCAATTGCTCTGGCTGTCATCACGCCGGGGCGAGCTACCTCGGCGGTGACGACACCTGGAACGCGAGCTTCGGTGTGCCGCTGGGGGATCGTGGCCTGCTCGACGCGCCACACCACAACGGCCCGATGGCGCGCGCGCTCAACCTGGGCACCGCGCCGCTCATCGAGCCGGGCAACCCCGCACGCTCCCTGCTGCTCGCGCGCATGAAGAGCCTCAACCCCGATCTGCGCATGCCACCGCTGGGGAGGAACACGGTCGATGTTGAAGGCGTGGCGCTGATCGAAGCGTGGATTGCGTCGATGCCGCCCAGCCCCTGACGCGAAGCGGATTCGCCTCAGGAACAATCCACCCGTTCGCACTTGCTGCGCGATGCGAAAGTGCTCCCTCGATTCCGCTCCTGAGGAACAGCCCACACCGTTCGCATCGAGCGAAGTCGAGATGCCACAGCGGCGGAAGTGCTCCCTCGACTTCGCTCGGGAGGACCGGTGTAAACGCGGCTAACCGGTCATCCTCACTGTGGCAAGGCACGAGGTGGTGGCGTGGGGAAAGCGGTTGCCGCTGACGAGGCCGCTCCACCGGGAGTTCATCGACCAATTCCCCACGAAAGAGAGCCGCGCCGGTTTGTGGGGCTTCGTGCGCGCCATCGTCGACGAAGGTGAGACGGCCTCACTGGCGCAAGAATCAGCCCGGCTGGTGGCTGCGCGCGTGCCCGCCACCATCGTGTGGGGCGCAGCAGACGGCATGGTCAAACCACTGCACCTGGCGAAGTGGAAGACGACGTTGCCCAACGCGCGCTACGTCGAGCTCGCAGACGTCGGGCATTTCCCTCAGCTGGAAGCGCCGGACGAACTCGCCGCGCTCCTCTGATGACGAGCTCCACGAGCTCTCTCTCCCCGCGGGGGAGAGGGTTGGGGAGAGGGCTGACGGACTCCGACCCTCGGCTCACAATGCACATTCACCCCGAAGTCTGCGTCGTTCGCGTTGCTGTCGAAGCACGCCCGTTCTGCACCGGCGAGCTCGCGGCGAAGCGATCTTGTCGACGAGGCCGACCGCGGGAGCAGGGCCTGCGAGGGGCCCTGAATCAAGAGAAACCACCCGCCGGAATGACGGTTGCTCTCGCCCGAGACGTCGACCGCGGTCGCGCTGACGCTGACGCTGGAAAGAAAACGGGCCGGCGGGGTTGTTCCCACCGGCCCGAACCACCTCAACCCAGACTGCTTACGGGCAGCTGCAGACGACCGGAGCCGCAGCCGTGTTGCGCGGCGCCTGACTGCTGACCATCGACGCGGTGAAGTCGGCGTTGTTCGCGTTGGTGTCATTACAGCCCGCGCCGCCACGGAAAGCCGCGGTGGTGGACGAGAGCGTCGCGGTGGGAGCCGTCTCGCGGCAAGTCGAGGATGCCGTGCCGTAGCCGACCAGGTCAGCCACCGTGCCCGTCGCGGGGCAGCCGGTGAGGGTCGCCGTCGATGGCACCAGCGCGAGCACGCCGGCGGTACCCGAGAGCGTCAGACCCGGCGCATCTTGATCATGCGCGGTGGGCAGCGCGATGCCGGTGGCCGCGTTCGAGTTGCCGCGCAGCATGAAGTAGCCGTTGGCCGGGATGATGCCGATGAGCGGAACCGTGGTGGAGAAGCTGGTTCCAGCCGACGAGGCGTACTGGAGGCTCCATCCCGCGAGGTTGATCGGAGCCGCCGTCCGGTTCTTCAATTCGACGTAGTCGTGCGTGTAGGTCGCGCTCGCGTTGCCGCCGCCGCCGTAGACGGCAGAGATGACCAGACCCGAGTTGCAGACGGGTGCGGCCAGGCCGGTGAACGTCGCCGTGTTGTTCGACCCAACGGCCGTGCCGCGACTGTCGGTGACCGTGTTGGCCACCGTGACCGTGTACGTGGTGCCCGCGGTCTGGGCCGCCGTGGTGAGCGCGACCGCCCGCGAGTTCAGCACCGCCGCCGCAGAGACGGCCAACGGGCCACCCGTGCTCGCGATGGTGAAGGCACCCGAGGTGACCGACGAAGCGGTCAGGTCACGGCTGAAGAGCACCGTCGCCGCCGTGTTGGAGGTCGAGAAGGCGCTGACCGAGGCAGGGGCGGGGCAGGTGAGATTCGTCAGCTCCTGCTGCGACCAGACCGAAGGCTGGGCTGCGTTGAAGCTGCGCCAAAGCGGTGCACCGTTCAGAGAAAACGTGCAGCCCGGCCCGAGGATGAGCGAGTCCATCAGCGCCGACGGCATGCGAAGGCGGAAGTTGCTGCCGCCGTCAGGCGTGCCGACCGTGGAGATGCTCGCCGCCTTGTAGCCGGCGATCGAAGCAACAGGGTCACCGACGATGGTGGCCGTCACGGTGATCATCCGGCTCTCGAAGAGGTCGACCTGACCCGCAGCGAGGAAGTCGACTGCGTCGATCGCTGCGCGGAGCCCGGAGATGGGATTGCCGCTGCTGGATCTGCTGGCGCTCGTGACGGCGACGACCGCACGCACGTTGTTGTTGGGGAGCCGCGCCACGGTCTGCACCGTGATGTCGACGAGATCGCCGGGAACGAACGGACCGCCAGTCACCGTCGCAGGATCGATCGCGACGAACAGGGCAGGGCCGTTCTGCGAGCCCTGAATGAAGAAGCCCGCGGGGTCAGCCGTGCCAGCGTCCATCGCCAGAGGCTTGAGGTACGTCACGAGCGCGCCCGTGATGGTCAGTCCGACCACACCGCCATCGGTGATGGTCTCGGCTGCCGTCCGCACGGCCGCGATCTGCGTGTCGGAAGTGCCACCGCCCGCGCCACCACCGGCCGCACCGCCACCACCCGCGCCGCCGCCCGCCGCACCGCCACCACCCGCGCCGCCGCCCGCCGCGCCGCCACCACCCGCGCCGCC
>JAYVFP010000165.1:0-39295 GCA_043773025.1 Archangium sp. | reverse complement strand
GCCACCCATGCGAACAATGTGGGGTGAGCGCCCTGTTCCCACCCGGACATCTCCGAGAGCTGGTGGTGCTCGTCGACCGCGAGGTGCGGTTGCCACCGTCATGGGAGACCGATGAACCAGGGACCATGCTGGCCGTGGTTCGAGACGAAGCCGAAGTCACTTCGTCGCTGGGCGTCGTGGTCCTCCAATCCGCGTTCGTCGTTCCAGAGGGCATCGCCCACTCCCTGACCTTCGCCGCTGAGAAGCCGCGCTCTTTCGAAGGGCAGTTTCTCGAGCTCGGCCGCATCGTCGCAGGCTGGCTCCGGGTCGATGGCCGTGTGACCTCCACGAAGAGCCTCACCGGCGCGACGATCGACTTCGTGCTCAGTCGCAACGAGGAGCAGAAATTCCAGGCGACGCGGCTCGACGTCTCCGACGAAGAACTCGCGGCGGCAGCGGCGCGGCTGAGCGCGGTGCCGGAGACCGTGAAGGCGACCACGAAGCCGTGGTGGCGATTTTGGTGAGCAACCCGGTCAGATCCCGCCAGGCAGCAGCAGCGGTGCTCCAGACCTGATCAGCGCCACCAGCCGGCCCTGATGAAATGCGCGCAGCTCGAGAAGTACGCAGCCGAGAAGTGAGTCAGCCGCGTGAGGCGAAGACCCAGGTGTACAGGCCGTCACCGGCGCTCGGCGGGAAGTGCAGCCCGGTGAGCGTGTCGGCGAGGCAGCGATCGAACAGGTAGCCGGATGCCGTTGGGCCGTCGCTCAGCGTGCCGGCCACCCAGGCGTTCGTCACGGTGCCTGCGTCGTTCACGCGGAAACGGAAGGTGCGGCCACCCCCGATGGTGGTGCGGCGAACCAGCGCGGCGTCCCAGCAAGCGGAGACCTTCGGGCCTGCCAGCTTGATGGTCTCTTTCACCATCAGCGGGTCGAGCGCGATGCCGGTGCTGGTGATGGGCGCCACGTAGGCCGAGACGTCACCTGCCGGGGTGGCGCCGCCTTTGGTGAATTGAAAGAAGAGCTCGCGGCTCGAGGGCCAGGCGGTCGCGTTCAAGACCGCTTCCACGCAGCGCTCGGAGTCTGAGAGTGAGGAAGGGAGTGCTCGCACTTCGAAGCCCGGCGTGTGCCGCACCATGAAGCGCGTAGAGGGACGCAGCGGGCCTGCCTTCAAGAGACAGGCGCTCACCAGCGGCGCGGGATCGAGCAGGCCTCGTTCGGGGCCGAAGCGCGTGGCGGAGAGCAGCGTGACCCAGTCGAGCACTGCAAAGCCGTCGATGGGTTGTTCGGGCGGGGCGACTTCGAGCGTCGCGGGCGGCGAGGGCCAGGTGGTGGCGATCTCGCGGATGCAGCGGCCAGTCGAGTTGGTGGCGCCGTTCTTCGCTTCGAAGAGCACGTCTTTTTTGATGAAGGTCAGCGTGATTCGTTCAGCGGGGAGCGCGTTTGGGGGCCAGCAGACCGCGAAGAGTGCGGGAGCGGGGAGCGACGGGGCGACAGACCTCGTTTCGAAGCGGGCGCCTCCCTGCCCTGCGTTCGGGGTTGCGCAGGCCGCGAGCAGGCAGCTCACCACCAACAGCCCCTCACCCCAACCCCGCTGGCGCGAGGAGAGGGAGCGCGGGGGCGACATCAGAAGAGCAGCCGCAGCGGGTGCTCGAGCAGCGAGCGGAGCTCTTGCAGGTACTGCGCACCGACCGCGCCATCGATCACCCGGTGATCACCGGACAACGTGACCGACATCATCTGGCGAATCACCATCGCGTCGTTGCGCACCACGACCTTCGGCTCGACCTTGCCGACCGCGAGGATCGCGGCCTGCGGCGGGTTGATCACCGCGATGAAGCTGTCGATGCCGAACATGCCCAGGTTCGACACGGTGATCGATCCACCCGTGTATTCCTCGGGCTTGAGCGCCTTCTTCTTCGCGCGATCCGCCAGCTCGCGGACTTCCTGCGCGATCTCGGCCAGCCCCTTCACGTCGGCGTCCTTGATGATCGGCGTGATGAGACCGTCTTCGATCGCCACGGCCACACCGACATCGACGGTGTTCAACTGAACGATGCGATCGCCCGCGAAGAACTGGTTGATGCGGGGGAACTTGCGCACCGCCATCGCCGTCGCCTTCACCAGCACGTCGTTGACTGAGATTTTCAGATCCTGCGCCTTCGCCTCTTCACGAAGCTTGAGCGCCTGATCCATCTCGACCTCGATGGTCAGGTAGAAGTGCGGCACGCCTGGCTTCACTTCGCCCAGACGCTGAGCGATCACCTTGCGCATCGAGGTGATCGCGATGTCCTGCGGAGGCTGACGCACGCCCGGCGCCGCGCGGATGATCGGCGCTGACTTCTTCGACGCGGGAGCAGGGCTCGCCATCGCCTCTTCCACGTCGCGCTTGACGATGCGGCCGTTGGGGCCCGAGCCCGGCACGCTCGCCAGATCGATGCCTTGCGTCTCGGCCATTTTGCGGGCGAGCGGAGAGACCCGAACGCGCTCTCCACTCGCTGCAGGTGCAACGGGCTTCGGCGCGGGCTTAGGAGGCACGGCTGACGCGACGGGCGCTGCGGGAGCCGGAGCGGCTTTGGGAGCGACAGGTGCTGCAGCAGGCGCCGGCGCGTCGGGGATCGCCTCACCGGGCTTTCCGATCCAGCCGATCACTCCGCCGACCGGACTGGTCGCGCCCGCGGTCACCACGATCTTCAGCAGCGTGCCGCCGTCGGTCGCTTCGATCTCGAGGTTCGACTTGTCGGTCTCGCACTCGGCCAGGCCGTCACCCGAGTTGACCTTGTCGCCTTCCTTCTTGAGCCACTTGGTGATGCGGCCCTCAGACATCGTGGGCGAGAGCGCAGGGAGCTGAATGGCGATGGGCATGGTGTCTCTGGGAAGAAAAACTTCAGCGGTACAGAACTTGGTGGACCGCCTCGACGACGCGCGCCGTGGACGGAATGATGAGGCGCTCGAGGTTTTCGGCGTAGGCCATGTTCACGTCGAGGCCGTGCACGCGGGTGACGGGCGCGTCGAGATCGTCGAAACACTCGCGGCTGATGAAGTCGGCGACATGGGCCCCGAAGCCGGCGTAGCCCCAGCCTTCTTCGACGATCACCACGCGGTTGGTCTTCCTCACCGAGGCGGCCACCGCTTCGGCGTCGAAGGGCTTGATGGTGCGCAGATCGAGCACCTCTGCGTTGATGCCTTGCGCGGCCAGTTGTTCGGCAGCCGGGAGCACCACCGCGGTCAGCATGCGCGACCAGGTGATCAACGTGACGTCGCTGCCTTCGCGCTTGAGGTCGGCTTTGCCGATGGGAACGAGGTGTTCTCCGTCGGGCACCTCGCCCTTCACGCCGTAGAGCAGCTCGCCTTCCATGAAGATGACCGGGTTGTCATCGCGGATGGCCGACTTGAGCAGGCCCTTGGCGTCGGCCGGCGTACCGGGGGCGATCACCTTGAGACCGGGGAAGTGCGCGTAGTTCGCCTCGAGCGCCTGCGAGTGCTGAGACGAGAGCCGCCCGCCCGCGCCGTTGGGCCCGCGGAAGACGATGGGGCAACGCAGCTGGCCGCCCGACATGTGACGCAGCTTGGCCGCGCTGTTGACGATCTGATCCATCGCGAGGATCGCGAAGTTCCAGGTCATCATCTCGATCACCGGCCGCAGGCCACCCATGGCCGCGCCGACCCCGAGCCCGCCGAAACCGAGCTCAGAGATGGGCGCGTCGACCACGCGTGCGCTGCCGAACTTGTCGAGCAGCCCCTTCGACACCTTGTACGCGCCGTCGTACCGCGCGACCTCTTCACCCATGAGGAACACGCGGGGGTCTCTCTCCATCTCTTCGGCGAGGGCCTGGTTCAACGCTTCTCGGTATGCGAGCTCAGCCATGACTAGGACTTCGCTCCCTTCTGGGCTTCGGGGTCGGGTTTAGACCGGGGTTCGAGATCCCACGTCACTTTGAAGTCGGTCGGATGCGCGGGCCACTTCACGTCTTTGGCGCCCAGCACGCGCTCGCGCGGCTTCTCATCGGGCTCGCCTTCTTCCACCGTGGTGTGCGTCCAGATGTCGCTGTCGGGCGGGAGCGGCGAGGCGTCGGCGAAAGCCAGCGCCTTCTCGATGATCGCCTTCTCTTCTTCGTCGATGGCGTCGAGCGACGCTTCAGTCGAAGCCTTCGTCTCGAGCAGCACCTTGCGCAGCTTGAGAATGGGGTCGCCCTGCTTCTCGAGCTCGACCTCATCCTTGGTGCGGTAGGTGGCCGCGTCAGACATCGAGTGCCCGCGGAACCGGTACGTGTTCGCCTCGAGCAGCACGGGGCCGTTGCCCGCGCGGATCCACTCGATCAGCTCTTTGGCCTTCTCGTACACGGTCAGCACGTCCATTCCGTCGACCACTTCGCCGCGCATGGCCCAGCCCGGCGCCCGCTTGTGGATCTCGGGCACGGAAGAGACACGGGCGATGTCGGTGCCCATGCCGTAGCGGTTGTTCTCGACGATGTAGAGCACCGGCAGCTTCCACTTCACCGCCATGTTGAACGTCTCGTGCATTGCGCCCTGGTTGGCCGCGGCGTCGCCGAAGCTGCACACCGTGACGCGATCTTCGTTGCGGTACTTCGAGGCGAACGCGAGCCCGGCCGCCAGGGGGATCTGCCCGCCCACGATGCCGTAGCCGCCGTAGAAACCGTGCTCGATGTCGAAGAAGTGCATCGAGCCGCCCTTGCCCTTCGAGTAGCCGGTGTCTTTGCCGTAGAGCTCGGCCATCAACATGCCGGCGTCAGCGCCCCGAACGAGCGGGTGCACGTGATCGCGGTAGCCGGTCATCACCCAGTCGCTGGGCCGCAGCGCTTCATTGACGCCGACCACCACGGCCTCTTGGCCGATGTAGAGGTGGCAGAAGCCTTGAATCTTCTTCAGGCCGTACGCCTGCCCGGCCTTCTCTTCGAAGCGGCGAGCCAGCAGCATCTTCCGGTACATCGTCAGCATCGACTCGGTGCTGGCCACTTGAGACTCCTTGTTGAGGATCGATTTGAAGAGCGCGGCTTGTAACGTCAGGTCGCGAAATGCGGAATGGAAATACAGCGGGGGTCGAGCTTCACGTCGCGCCCTGAATGGTCGGTGGCGAGGTGCACCGCGATCGCCTCGGGGAACTTCGTGGCGTAGTCGTTGATGTGCTGCGGCTCGTTGTCGAACGCGGCCAGCACGGTGCCCATCTGGCGCAGGTGATCGTGCGTCGTGCGCTTGTACGCGTCGTCATCATCGGGGAGCGAAGGCTTCATCAGCAATTGCACGTGCCCGCCCGTGCTGGGCATCGGCATGCCGCACCGCTCGATGCACGCCTCGGTGCCCGCCCGCATGCCTTCGTGGCGGCCGGTGACGTAGATCACGCGCGCCTTCAGGTGATCCAGCGAGTGCAGGTAGCGTGGGGCCCCGACGATCTCGATGTCGTCGCGGGCGTAGTCGCTGGTGAAGAAGCGGTCCTGCCAGTACGCCTTGAGCTCTGGGTAGAGCGCGTTCGAATCGGCCTGGCTCATGCCGCACGACATGGTGGCGCCCCGCAGATCCCAACCCGAGGTGAAGTGCCAGGCCTGGCAGCCGAGCAAGGCGTCGAGCTTCTTCGCCGCGCCGAACTCACGAAGAATGCGCGCCTGCCGGGGCCGGTTGTCGAACACCGTCGAGTCGAGATCGAACACCAACAGGCCACGGGGGCCTGACTTCTGAGCCAGAGAAAGAATCTGCTCGAGCGTCTTGTGCCAATCGACCGCGACGCGGGTGAGGTAGTCAGTCATGGGAGCCCTTCGCTCTAGCAAAAGAGCGCGCGATGCGGGCGTCTCAGTCGGTGACTTGCTGCGTCACGGCTGGGGGCCGCGCCGTGGGCACCTTCACCCAGGTGGGGGCGCTCTGGGTGACCACGGTCTCCGGCACCAGATCGGTCATGCGCTTGATGCCGTTGCGGTCGAGCACCAGGCGAACCAGGCGCACCGTGGTGCGTTGGTGACGCCCGTCATCGACGGCGAAGCGGAAGGCCACGTCGACCCGGTAGCTCTTGGCCATCTGCAGCTTGCCGACCGAGAAGTCTTCCAGGTCGACGTAATCGAGCGCGTACTCGGGGTCGTCCATGTCGTGGAGCAGCCGGTCGATGTTGAGCCGGATGATGTCGGTGACGCCGGAGACCAGGCCATCAGCGATGCGCGGCAACATCTGGGAGTCGAGCGCGATGCGCTTGCGATAGCGGATGACCATCTCGCTCAACTCGGTTTGCGAGACGGTGACGAGGTCGTCCTGGGCGCGCAGCTTGGCGATCTCGGGGGGCACCTCGACCGCGTCGCCGTAGTCGAGCTTCTCGCGGCACACCCCCACGTTGTCGTGCGTCACCGGGTCGACGATGAGCGTGGTGCGCTCGTAGAGGAACTTGCCCATGTAAGAAGCCAGCAACCGGCGCAGGGCCTCTTTCAAGCGGTCTTTGAACATGTAGCCGACCACCGCGAGCATGAAGAAGTTGAAGCTCGCCTGCGGGTACCTCGACTGCGCAAACAGACCGACGCCGAGCGCGAAGGCCATCGAGCCGCCGGCGGCGATCGCGAAGAGCACCTCTTCCCAGGCCTTGCGCTTGGAGCTGCGCTGCACCTTGAGGAAGAGGATGTTCATGCAGAACTTCTTCAGGAAGCCGACGCGGTGCGAGTACTCCTCGTTGTCGCCCTGGGCGGCGAGCACCGAGGGCAAATTCTTCGCGCGCCGGTAGCTCTCGTCGGCGATCACCACGTCCATCAGCTCGCGGCGCAGCTCGACGTAGACGCCCGAGCGCGGCATCGACTCCATCTGAACCACGATGCGGCGAAAGAACTGCTCGACCGTGAGGCTCAGGTACTCGTCGACCAGGCGCAACGCCGCTTCCGCTTTTTCGCCGAGGTCGTACTTCTGGGCGAGCTGCGCAGAGCTCGAACGAAACCGCTGCAGGATCTCCTGCGTGGCGTTGATCGACTTCCGCGCGAGCGCCATCAGGTGCGCCGGTGATTCAGGCGGCGCGCAGTTGTCGGTCTCGGCGCCGCTGAGCAGGTGCGCACACTCGCGCCGCATGCCGCGGGAAAACCTGCGCAGCGCCCCACGCGTCACGCAGGCGAGCATCTTGGCGTCGTAGACGACCTCGCTGACCGGCCCCATCAAGCCCAGGGGCAGGCGCTGCTCCAACTGAACCAACGGCGAGTGCGAGCCGGTGAGGATCTCGTCGAACGCCAGCACCGGGGTCTTGAGCCGAACGTAGTTGTGGAGGTCGGCGTAGAACTGATCGCGGCTCCAGGTTTCTGCGTCGATGTTGAGGCTGCGCGGAATGAAGAGGAGCGTCTCGACCAGGTACTCCGACCTGGGGTCCGTGCCGCTGGGTTGGTACTCGAGCTTCAGCTCGAACTGCTTGCGGTCATGAACTTCGACTTTGGTATTGAAGAGTTCGGAAGGTCCAGAAGGGGCCACGCCGCAAATGTATGTGACAACCAGGTGACACGCCATCGAGCATCCCCGGAAGTCCGGGGGGATGACGGGGTGAGGAATTGGGGTTTGACCCCAGCTGAAGAAGGTGGGACTCCGCGCGCGGGAGACTTTCCAATGCCGGCGTGGTTGTCCAACCTGCTCCCGATCGTCCTGCTCCTCGGAGCGATCGCGCTCGTGCTCGCGCGTTTGCCCAAGGTCGAGCTGGGTCACTCTGAAGGCTTCAAGCGGCGCCGGTTCTGGAACTGGTTCCCCCTGGGCATGACCTATGCGTTTCTTTACTTCGCCCGGTACAACATCAACGAAGCGACGAGCGCCATCAAGCAGCTCGACAACGCGGCCTTCGGCACCATCTTCGGCGTCGGCGCCTGGGTCTACGGCGTCTCGTTTTTGATCAACGGCCCGCTGACCGACAAGCTCGGCGGCCGGTTGACCATCTTGATCGCCGCCATGGGTTCGGCCGTGGCCAACCTGCTCATGGGCGGGCTGGTCTACGCGGTAGTGGGCAACGGCTGGGAGCCGCCCGGTGGGCTGCTGGTGTGGCTGTCGGTGCTGTACGGCCTCAACATGTATTTCCAGAGCTTCGGCGCGGTCTCGATCGTCAAGGTCAACGCGGCGTGGTTCCACGTGCGTGAACGCGGCCAGCAAGGCGGCGTGTTCGGCATCTTGATCAGCCTCGGCATCTACTTCGGCTACGACTGGAGCCGGATGATCGTCAAGGGCAACCCGGCCTCTCCCTGGCTGGTGTTCTTCGCGCCGGCGGTGATCCTGCTGGCGGTCTTCGTGGCCGATCTCTTCCTGGTGCGCGACGCGCCCAGCAACGCAGGTCACGCCGACTTCGATCTGGGGGATGCCTCGACCACCGATGCGCCCGGCGAGAACCCCACCGCCACGCAGGTGTTCGTGAAGATGATCAAGAACCCGGTGATCATGACCATCGTCGCGATCGAGTTCTGCACCGGCTTCCTGCGCAACGGCGTGATGTCCTGGTACCCGAAGTTCGCCAAGGCGGTCTCGCTGCAAGACGACTTCGTCTCGAAGAACTGGGGAATGCTGCTGTGCGTGTTCGGGATCGTCGGCGGCATGTTCGCCGGCATCATCAGCGACCGGGTGTTCCACTCGCGGCGCGGGCCAGTCGCGTCCGTGCTCTACGCAGGCATCGCGGCGGGCTCGATCGGCATGTTCTTCTTCCTCGATCAGGCGTGGGTCGGGTGGATCCTGGTGTTCATGGCGCTCAACTACGTGGGCGTGCACGGCATGCTCTCGGGCACGGCGAGCGCAGACTTCGGGGGGCGCAAGAACACCGGCGTGGCCGTGGGCATCATCGATGGCTTCGTCTACCTGGGCACCGGGCTGCAATCGTTGATCGTCGGGCGGGTGCTGCCGCAGGGTGACCTCGCGAAGGTGGCCTCGAACTGGATCAGTTGGCCGATGGCGATGGTGCCGATGGCCATCATCGGGTTGCTGCTGTGCACGCGGGTTTGGAACGCGAAGCCGCAGAGCAAGCCCGTGGTGCCGGGCGTGCTGAACGCCGCGAAGTAAGCAGTCCCGCACACCGGTCGCATCGAGCGCAGTCGAGATGCCGCTTGATGCGCGCGCTGAAGTGCCCCCTCGACTGGGCTCGGGGAGACCGGTGATGGGACCCGATTCCTGTCGGGGAGACCGGTGGGTGACTACATCGACACTGAGGTCGAGTCGGAGATCACCATGGAGGACTGCGTCGGCTGGCGCGCGAGGAATCGGCGCAGCGCCAGCTCGGTCTTGGCGTCTTGAATCGTTCCATCCGACAGCGCGAGCTCCAGCGAAGCGTGGGTGCGCCACTGCGTCGCCCCGCCTTCTTCAAGCGGGCTGCCATCACCTTGCGGCGCGCTCGGCTCGAGCCCCGTCACGTCGACCGCGGTCAGAAAGATCTTCTCGCTGATGATGCCGGGCGCGACGAAGAACGGAGGCCCCAGCAGCGCGACCGCCTCGAGGGGCACGCGAAAGCCGGCCTCTTCGAAGGTCTCTTCCACCGCGCGCTGACGAACGCCGGGCAAACCCTGATCAGTGGTCTCGAGCAGCCCCGCGACGATCTCTTCGCAGAACAGGTGTGAGCGCCCGTCGGGCACGTTCGGCACCTTCTCGTGACGAAAGTGCGCCGCGGGCCGCAAGTTCTGGCGGGTCAGAAACTCGAGCCCCTGTGCACCCCGGCGCCAGAGCAGCACCGCCACCGCGTCGAGCCGCGGGCGATCGACGACATCGACCCGGTACACGTCGGATTTGGTCCCGTCGGCGCGCAGGTTTCTGACCCGCAACCGCCGAACGTGGAGGAACCCCTCGTCACACCTTCCGGTCGCGGTGAAGTCCTCCACCACATCGAGGTCTGTCACGGGCGCGTTTGCCATGTCTGACTGCTTTACCAGAGCCGCGTGGGCGCGTATGTGACCGAACGGTTGGCCGCCCCTACCCCGCACCCGAGCCCGGATCCGTCATGAAGCTCTTTACCCGACTCCGCTCGACCGCCGTGCTGGCCGCTTTCAGCTGCGCAGCCATGGTTCAGACGTCTTGCCTCCCCACTCTCGAGGGGTACGACATCAACCTCGCGGGCCAGCAGGTGCGCCTGACGATTCTGCACACCTCAGACCTCCACTCGCGGCTGCTGCCGTACGACTTCAACCCGCTCAAGACCGACACCGACCTCGGCATGATTCCCGAGGCAGGCCCGTTCGGCGGCGCCACCCGCATGGCCGCGCTGCTGCAGCGCGAGCGGGCGCGGGCCGACCGCGTGGTGCACCTCGACTCCGGTGACTCGTTTCAGGGCGCGCCCATCTACAACCTCAACCTCGGTGAGGTTGAGTACAAGTTCCTCTCGCTGGTCGGCCTCGACGCCGCGGTGATCGGCAACCACGAGTTCGACTCGGGCGCCGCGAATTTCACAAAGCAGGCGCGTGACGCGGCCCGCTTCCCCGTGCTGGTGGCCAACTACCAGTGGGAAGACATGAACCAGGCCGGCAGCAACGCCGCTGCGCTCTACACCTCGCCGTACACCATCAAGAATGTGGGCGGCCTGCGGCTGGGCATCATTGGCCTGGGCAACTTCGGCTCGCTCAACTCCATCATCGAGCAGGGCAACTCGCTCCAGGTGATCCCGCTCGAGCAGAACGAAGTGGTGCGCAACTACGTGCAGTTCCTTCGCGGCTCGGTCGACGTTGTCTTGATCACCAGCCACGCCGGCCTCACCGAAGATCAAGATCTGATCGAAGGCTACGAGGCCTTCTACGAGTGGAGCCTCGCCAAACCCTTCGTCGAGCGCAGCGAGCTGCCCTGGACCGTGCTCGAGCGGTTCGGCGCCGAGGACGATCTCAAGTCGGTGGTGCGCGTGCAGATACCCGGCGTCGAAGGCATCGACGCCATCATGGGTGGCCACCTGCACATCGTGCTCAACCCGCCCCAGCGCCTCACCGACCCGGCCGGGCGCGACGTGCTGCTCAGCCATGGCGGCGCCTTCTCGAAGTACGTCAGCCGCGTCGACGCGGTCATTCAGATGCCCGACGAGAACCAGGGCAGAGCCGAGGGCGGCGAGATCGTCAGCTTCGAACACCGCATCTTCCCCATCGACTCGCTGTGGTGCAGCGAAGGCCTGCACGACTACTACCGCTCGCAGTTCTGGGGCCAAGGCGAGTTCATGGCCGACCCCAGGGTCAGAGAGGGCATCGAGGCCTGCAAGCAGGTCGAAGATCGCAACACCACGCAGCTGCTGGTGCCCTACCTCACCGAGCTCGACGTGAAGCTGAACCTCACCTCGCTCTTCGCCTACGCCCCGCGCAACATCGAGCGCCGCAACAACGCTTCGGGTGGCGACAGCCCGCTGGGCAACATCCTCGCTGACTCCATGCGCCGTCGTCAGGGCGTGGAGGCCGAGGTCGCCCTGACCAACTCGCTGGGCATTCGCGACAACCTCTACGCGGGCCCGCTGACGCAAGAGGCGATGTTCAACGTCTTCCCGTTCGAGAACACCATCAACGTGATGTTCCTGTCGGGCAGCGAAATGCAGGAACTCTTCGACTTCATCAGCGAGCGGTCCGCCGATCGAGGCTGTGGCGCCCAGGCGCAGGTCTCTGGAGCGCGCTTCACCATGGATTGCGCGCAGGCCCAGCTCAACGACTTGAGAACGCCCTGCAACCCCACCGGCGACGCGAGCGAGTGCCCGGCCGATGATCGCACCAACCGCGCGCCCTGGCAGTGCCTGGCCGACGACAGCTCAACCACCGGCGGCCGGTGCTGGGCGCACCCCGGCACGAACATCACCATCAACGGCAACCCGCTGAGCATCAACGAGACCTACCGAGTGGCGGTCAACGACTACATCGCGCGTGGTGGCTCTGGCTTCCTGGTGCTCAAGCGCAACACCACGCGCATCGAGACCGGCATTCCCCTGCGTGACTCGGTCATCGGGTACATGCAGAACTTCTGCAGCTGTGACGAGGTGCTCGCAGGTCAGAGAGATGCGCGCGGCAACATCATCGGCGCGAAGGGTCAGCCCTGCGGCAACCGTGATCCCTTCGAGCCGAGCCGCTGGGTGGTCGAGCAGCAAGAGCTCGCCTTCTGCGCGCAGGCCACCGCCTTCCGCGATCAGCTCTACGAGGTGCGCGGCACCTGCAGCTGCTACGACATCTTGCGCAAGGACGCCGTCGCCTGTCAGAGCGGTGGCGACTTCGAGCCGCAGATCGCCGCCTGCAAGGCGCTGCTGTCTGACGGGCCCACGCTGGGCCGCTGCAGCTGCCGCCAGGCGCTGGTCGGCGATTCGCTCTGCGGCAACGTGACGCGCGCCACTCGTAACTTCTGCGAGAACCCCACCAAGCTGCCGATCGCCGTGGGCACCGATGACGGGCGAATCACCCGGAGGGTGAAATGAACTCGAACCGTGCCCTTGCCGCTTGCTTGTGCCTGCTGGTGTCAGGCTGCCCGCTCGAGCCCGGGCCCGCGCCCAACCTGATGAGCAGCTTCAAGGTCGAGGTGGTCGGTGTCTACGAGCGCGTGGGCTCGACCCGCACGCCCCTGCCGGTGGTCACGCCCTGCGTGGCGCTCTACGGCAGCCAGGCGGCAGTGCCCGCTGACGTCAAGGGCCAGCCCGGTTGCCGCTACGTGATCCCGCGCGGCGAGGCAGAGTTCGACATTCGCGCCAACGCCGTCGGCCTCGATGGAAAGCCCTTCACCGACTTCAACGGGTCGGTCAGCTTTCGCGTGGTGCCAGGCGATCTACCGAACGACCTGCGCGCCCGCTGGTCTGCCGCGGCGCTGGGCAAGGTCGAGGCGACCGTTCGTGCGGTGCACCCGTATGGTGAAGCCCACGTCTGGGTGGAAGACGCGCCCCCGCGCGCGATCTACGACGGCGGCGTGGTGAACCCCGACGAGCTGCCGGCCGAGCCCCTCAAACGAACCTTCGCGTCGGGCACCTCACCCACCATCTACTTCGCCGACCAGACGCTCCAGTCGATTCAGCTCCCAGGCGAGCTCGACAACCGCAGCTCGCCCTTCGTGGGCAACTTCGTGGTCGTCGGCAAGAACCCCGGCTCGGGCACCGCCTTGCTGCAGAACTGCTCCGACGATCCGGCGCGCAACGGCCGCGAGGCGTTGATGGTGATCACCGGCCTCGACCCTTCGGGCTTCTTCGTGACGGACATCTCGGCCTGCCGCGTCAAAGAAGTGCTCTCCGATGCCGTGGGCGGTTCGGTGCGCACCGCAGAGCCGGCCGAGCCCTGCTGGATCACCGCGGCTGACGGGGGCCGTGAAGAGAACGTCGATGGCGGCATGGGCACGTGCAACATCTCTGAGCGCGCCTGCCGCCGCCGCAGCGACTGCCCCGGGTATTCGCCCGGCACCTTCGCCTCGATATTCGTCTACAACTACAACTTCCCCGACAACCTCGACGAAGGCGACCTGCTCTTCACGCTCTCGGGCGGCATTCAGGAGTTCACCTCGACCACGCAGCTCGTCTTCCCCTCGTGGAGCACCGCCGAGCGCGTACGCCGCCTGCCGGAAGCCGAGTGGGACAAGTGGCTCAAGTTTGCGAGGCCCTACGACCTCAACATGCGAACCTGCGGGCAAGACAACGCGGCCGCGCCCTTCCTCACCGACTCGTTGTGCGGCCACAACCGCCGCAACATGAAGATGGAGAGCCTTGAGTCGGGCCTGGTGCGCATTCGCCGCGCCCGCTTCCCAAGGAAGTTCCAGAACTGCGACTTCAACGCGAACGGCTCGGTGCCGTTCTTCTGCGAGACCCGCCCGCCGGGTGAAGACTGGCGGTGGTCGACCTGCAGCTTCGACGCGCCCGAGCCCGAGGCCGACCGGGTGGAGCGCGTGTGCAACCACAACTGCGTCATCGGCCTGGGCGAGAACGCGGGCGTCATCTGCGCCGAGCAGTCGACCTTCCGGGGCTTCGGCCAGTTCACCGTCGAGATGACCCTGCCCGGCCCGGCCGCGCTCGGGCTCGACGACGTGTTGCCGCTGCGCATGCAGATCGCCGCCGCGCAGCTCGCCCCGCCCCTCGACGCAGGGGTGGGCGACGCGGGCGTGCCGCAGAACCCGTCGGTGCGCGTGGGCGGTTATCTCGCCGGCCAGGAGGTGGCCATCACCTGCAGTCAGGCCGCGCGGTACCACGTGGGCGGCACCGACGTGGTCGCCACCGACGTCGACGGGCTGGTCGCGCCGGGGCAGATCGTGCGCCACACCTTCGCGGCCAACGAGTCTGCGGTCGCTTTCCAGGCCATCACGGCCGAAGCGCGCTGCACGGTGGGCATCAACGCGCGCACCCGCATCAACCTCATCACCCGCGACGCGGTGCCTGAGCTCGAGCCCGACTGCAACGAGGCCGACCCCGACGCGGAGCGCGCGCAGCAGTGCAAGAACCTGCGCGGCTCGGAGTTCGACATCATCGGCCACCTCCGGCAGGCACAGCCCGCCCGGCCCCGCTGGATCGTGATCCCGCGCGCCCCTGATGACTTGTGTTGCTACCCCGGCCCGGGGCTCGAGTGCCCGCGCCCGATCAAGCCGTGCCTCTGATTTTCTGATTCGTTGTCTTTGAAGTGGGAGGGCCACGGCTGGTGGCCCGGGAGAGAACAGTGAAGCTGGTATTCCGTGGTGTCGTCGCCCTCGCGACGATTGTGTCGAGCTCAGCGTTCGCCGGTGACTTCATCGATACGCGCGTCGCGTTCGCGGTCGCCAACTCCAACGTCTTCGTCAAGCCGGGTGAGACCTCGCCCAGTGAGCCGGGCACCGGCTTCGGCGCCGCGCGGCAGAACACGCAGTTCTACGACAACTTCAACACCCGCTTCACCGGGTTCGAGACGCTCTCGAACATCTCGCTCTACAAGAAGAGCCCCAGCTTCTTCGAAGGCTTCGAGGCCGAGGCGGCGCTCAACGTCAACCTGCTCACCAACCCCTCGGGTGCGATCTCGCTGTTCGACAACGCGAGCTTCGTGAAGGTGAACTACCGGCCGTCGGGCTGGGGCCAGAAGGAAGAGATCTCGCTGACCGGCTTCCCGGTCTCGGCCGATCGTTTCCGCCTCGGCTACGCGTGGAAGACCTCGTGGGGCGGTGACTCGGCCTTCACGTACAATCAGGGTGGTGGGCTCTCGTCGACGGGCCGGCCGGTGGCCGTGCCGGGCGCGAAGCTGCAGATCACCCGCGACCGCTGGTACGCGTTCGTCGGCGCGAAGACGGGCCTGCTGCTCAACGGCCTGCTCAACGTGCAAGAGCGCCAGTACGGCGTGCTCGCTGGCGCCGGCGTCGACCTGCTCCCGAACTTTCGCATCGAGGCCAACGGCGGTTACTTCACCCGAGGCGTGATCCCCTCGCTGGCGTACCTGGGCGTGCGCGCGCCGGTCAACGCGCTGGGCGGCTCGGTGCAGTTGAGCCTCTTCTCCGACACGATTCTTCCGTCGCTCGATCTGCGGCTCTACAAGAACGACCCCGACGTGGCGGCGAAGTTCTTCCGCCCGGAGACCTACGGCGGCGGCCTGAGCTACCAGCTCACCCTCGAAGGCAGCTTCCTGGGCCAGACGTTGGCGAACCCAGAGCGGTTTGCGTCGACCCGCATGCAGCCGGCCGGGGCGATCGCCCTGCAGGCGCGCTTCAAGTACGACTTCTGGCGCTTCTACGGCATCGGTCTGATGCGCACGCTCTCGTTCATTCAGTTCGATGTGCCGGGCGTGATTCCGTACACCGACTTCTCCGACGGTGAGCAGGTCACGCCTGAGCTGTGGTTCGCCATCGGTGGTGACCGCTTCCTGCCGCAGCAGCACCTGACCATCGGCCTGGTGGTTGGTCTGCAGTCGACCGCGTCGCGCACCAGCCCCGATCTCGGCGGCGGCGGCAACAACCCTCCCCCGGGCCTGCTCGGCACGCGCACCCAGGTGTTCCGCAACGTGAACGATCCGTCGACGCTGCCCGTGGGCGAAAGCCCGGTGCCGATCTTCTCGGTGAAGGGCACGTTCAAGCTCGACATCAGCGACTACTTCGCGGCGTTGGGCGAGGTGTTCTACAACTACGACAACAACCGCGTGACCTTCCGCGACTCGATCGACTTCATCAGCCAGCCGGTGTTCCAGCAGGCGAACCAACTGGGTTTCAACCTCGTGATGCAGGCGCGCTTCTAAAGACCCACGGGCTCAACTGGCCCCTCACCCTGACCCTTTCCCCGTGGGGGAGAGGGGAACAATTAGAGGCCCAGTTGTTTGGCGATGATCTCGTTCATGATCTCGCTGGTGCCGCCGCCGATGGGGCCTAAGCGCGCGTCACGCCAATGCCGCTGAATGTCGAACTCCATCATGTAGCCCGCGCCGCCGTGCAGCTGCAGCGATTGGTCTGCCAGCCTGCAGCACATCTCGGTGGCCACCTTCTTCGCCATCGCGGTCTGACCGAGCGCCCACTCGCCGGCCGCGTGCAGCCGCAGCGCGTGGTACGTGAGCTGGCGCGCCGCCTCGAGGTCCGTCGCCATCTCGGCCAGCTTGTGTTTGGTGACCTGAAACTTCGCCACCGACTGCCCGAACGCCTCTCGGTTCTTGGTGAACTCGATCACCGTCGACAAAATGTCGTCAGCCGCGCCGACCGCCCCCAGTGCGAGTGACAGGCGCTCCCACTGGAAGTTGCCCATGATCTGCGAGAAGCCGCCCCCTTCGGTGCCCAGCAGCGCGTCACCCGGCACGCGGCAGTCTTCGAAGAGCAGCTCGGCCGTATCCGACGCGCGCCAGCCCAGCTTCTGCAGCTTCTTGCTCACCGTGAAGCCAGGCGTGCCCTTGTCCACGATGAACATCGAGAGGCCCTTGTGGCCCTTCGTCACGTCGGTCTTCGCGGCGACGATCACGTAGTCCGCGCGCACGCCGCTGGTGATGTACGTCTTGGCGCCGTTGAGCACCCAGCCATCGCCGACACGTCGGGCGGTGGTCTTCAAGGCCGCCACGTCGCTGCCCCCGCTGGGTTCGGTCACCGCGAAGGCGCCGATCCACTCGCCTTTGATCGCCCGCGCGAGGTATTTCTGCTTCTGCGCCTCGGTGCCGAAGAGATGAATGGGCCCGGTGGCGATGGTCATCTGCGCGCCCAGGCCCGCCGCCACGCCGCCCGAGCTGCACTTCGAGATTTCCTCGGTGGCGACCGCCTCGAAAAAGAAGCCGGCATTCGAGCCGCCGTACTTCTCTTCGTACTTGAGGCCGAACAGGCCGAGCTCAGCCGCTTTCCCGTACAGCTCCCGGGGGAATTCTTCGGCCGCTTCCCACTTCTGAATGTGCGGTTTGAGCTCCCGCTGCACGAATTGGCGCACGGTGGCTCGGAACGCTTCATGCTCTTCGGAGTAGGTCTGGAATCCTGAGCTCATGACTTTGTAAGTTTGACTCAAGAATCAACGAATCGCACCCTTGACCAACAGGATCAGCTGAGGCAGTTAAGGCTCCTGATTTCGGCGCCATAGCCAAGCGGTAAGGCAAGGGTCTGCAAAACCCTCATTCCCCGGTTCGATTCCGGGTGGCGCCTCTTCGAAGTCTCAGGGTTCATGCGGAGTGCGTTGCTCGTCACGTTGCTCTTCGCGCAGCTCGCCCTCGGCGGCGAAGCGCTCGATCTTCCACCTGCCCCCAGTGAGCTGACCAACAAGCGGCTCGACTTCAAGAGCGGCTCTCCGATCATCCCCGTGCGCCTGATGGAGGGCAGCACCGAGGTGACGCTGGTGGGCCGCGGCCGACTGCGTTTCCGCCTGCCGGGGACGCCCGAGCGACTGGTGGAAGGCCCGCCGGGCATGGAGTGGAAGCTCAAGCGCGTCTCCGGCACGCCCGCGTCGATCGTCGCGCGCATTCAGGTCGTCGAGATCCCCTTCAACGACAAGCTGGGCCTGGCGCAGGCGCAGGAGGAGTGGTCGTCGCGCGGGCTCACCCTCAAGTCGCAGATCCTCGGTGGGGTGTACGGCATCTCCGGCAAGGTGATCGACAACCGCCGCTACGTGCTGGTGGTCGATCAGCCCCCTGCCCCGCCCGAGTCACTCGCCGCGCAGCAAGCCGACATCTTGAAGAAGTTCCAGGTGCGCACCTCGCTGCTGGAAGACGTCAAGGCGAAGGGCAGCATCAAGTTCGAGCTCATCGACGGCAAGGGCAATTCGACCGCGACGGTCGACGGGCAGCTCACCGCCGAGTCACCCGATGGCGCGCCGATCGAAGTGAAGCGGGTCGAGTTCGGCGTGGGCTACGACTTTCACAACTTCGAAGACCGCGCCTTCCGCGGCAGCGTGCTGCTCACCGCGGATCGGTTCGGGAAGATCGCGGTGATTAACCAGGTCGACCTCGAGGATCTGCTCAAGGGCCTGGTGCCCTCGGAGATCTTCGCCAAGGCCCACGCCGAAGCGCTCAAGGCCCAGGCGGTGACCGCACGCGGAGAAGTGCTCGCGAAGATCGGCCTCAAGCACCTGGCTGATCCGTACCTGCTGTGCACTGAACAACACTGCGCTGTGTACCGCGGCGTGTCAGGCGAGGCGCCCACCACCAATGCAGCGGTCGAAGCGACGCGCGGTGAGGCCAGCTTCGACGCGAACGATCGCCTGGTCGACTCGGTGTACAGCGCGGTCTGCGGCGGTCACTCGGAGAACAACGAGATCGTCTGGGGCGGCGTGGCCAACGCGTCGTTGCGCGGCCGGCCCGACATCATGCCGGGCAAACCCACGCCCGCCACGCCCAAGGAGCTGGCGAAGTTCCTCAGCACCGACGCGCAGCACGCGTGCAAGGTCTCCAGCTTCACGCAACTCAGCAAGTACCGCTGGGAAAAACGTCTCACCGCCAAAGACGTCGACGAGAAGCTCGCGGCGTTCGCCGTCGGCAAGGTGATGGCGATGAACGTCACCGAACGCGGCGTCTCGGGGCGCGCGCGGCTGCTGCAGATCTCGGGTGAAGAAGGCGCCACCACCATTCGCGGTGAGCTCAACATTCGTCGCACCTTCGGCATGCTCAACAGCGCGATGTTCGAGCTCAAGGGCGAGAAGGATCCCAAAGGCCGGCCTGTCAGCTGGATCTTCACGGGCGGCGGCTGGGGCCACGGGGTGGGCATGTGTCAGACTGGGGCCATCGGGCGGGCTGAAGCAGGCCAGAACTACCGGCAGATCCTGGGGCATTACTTCAATGGCGCGCAGGTCGCCCGAATCTACTGATTTCACTGGGTGATTCGGAAGGACCCCGTGCTGCGGGGAACACCGCAGGCTCGTTATGATGTTCACGACGCATGCTTCTGACCCAGCCCCAGCGAAAGACCCCCAACGGCAAACGTGCCGTGCTGGTCTTGCTGACGCTGGCGTTGACCGTGGTCATTCACGGCGGCTTGGTGGCGATGATCGTGCTCGGCTCGCTGCTCAAGTGGGACGTGCCCACTCGGCCGAAGAGCAGTGCGCGCCCCACGCCTTCGCGCCCGGTGATGTTGCGCGGACTCTCGGCGGACCAGTTCGCGAAGAACCGCGGTGCGCAGACCCGCGACGAACGCACCGCCGACCGGCCCGAGAAGAAGAAGGAAGAGAAGACGCCCGAGAAGATGCCGGACGGCCAGGTGGTGGCCACGCCCAAGGGGAATGACCAGGTCGACCCGAAGGCGAAGTACGTCTCGGAGTCGAACAACGTCGCGAAGAAAGAGACCCGGGCCAAGGAGCAGACAGCGTTCTACCGAAACGCGACGAACCAACGCACCGCGCCGCAGAGGGTCGAGGGCAACGGCACCTCAGAGGCGGAGAAGCCGCAGGTCAAGGGCAACAACGGCATGGGTGATGACGACCGGCCGCTGCTCGAGGGCGCGATGCCGAAGCAGGCGCTGCAGGTGCCCGACGTCAAGAAGCGCGAAGAGATCGCGCTCAAGACGATCACCCGCGAAGGGCCCGGCCTCGCGGTGGAGAACCGCGAAGAGGCCGAGGCGATCAAAGGCAACTCGGACAAGCTCAACCTGGTGCCCGGGTCGCAGAACAGCGGCGAAGACGTCTCAGCCGGGCGGGTGGGTCCAGCCGGGGCGCTCAACCTGCTGCCGTCTGCGGCGGTGGTCGACAAGATCACCGGGGCCGCGCCGAATGATCATTTGAAGGATGTCGAAGAAGGTGACGGCACGTTCCTGAGTACGCGCGAGTGGAAGTACGCCAGCTTCTTCAATCGCGTGAAGCAGAGCGTGGGTCAGGAGTGGGCCCCGAACGATCAGATGCGGCTGCGAGATCCGTCGGGGCAGATCTACGGCGGGCGCGATCGATACACGATCCTCACCGTCACCATCGATGACACCGGGCGGCTCAAGGACGCGTTCGTCGATAAGTCGAGCGGGTTGGACTTTCTGGATCTCGAAGCGGTGAAGGCGTTCGAGCGGGCGCAGCCGTTTCCCAATCCTCCGCCGGGGATCCTGGCGAACGATCAGACGGTGCGGTTTCAGTTCGGGTTCTTCCTCGAGCTGAGTGGCCGGCCGGGCATGCGGTTGTTCAGGTCGAATCAGTAAGAAACCTGGGCGCCCCGAGCGGCCGATGCTCAGCGTACGCCCTCTCCCCGACCCTCTCCCCCGCGGGGGAGAGGGAGACTGTGGCGTGAGAGGCCTTTGTTTGATTTCAGTCGGCGGGCGTGCCGGCGGGCAGGCGCACTTCGAACGAGGTGCCCTTGCCCACCTGCGTCTTGCAGTTCACCGAGCCGCCGTGCTCCCTGGCGATCTTCTTCACGATGGCGAGCCCGAGCCCGGTGCCGTGCTTCTTGCCCGACGTCACGAACGACTCGAACAAGCGCCCCTCGATCTCCGGCGGAATGCCCGGCCCATTGTCCTTCGCGCGGAAGACGACCTCATCGGCCTCACGCTCCACCGAGAGCAGGAACCGCCCCCCTTCCGGCATCGCGTCGATCGCGTTGCGGGACAGGTTGAAGATCACCCGCTTGATCTTGCCCTCG
Organism: Archangium sp.; assembly: GCA_043773025.1. Taxonomy (GTDB): domain Bacteria; phylum Myxococcota; class Myxococcia; order Myxococcales; family Myxococcaceae; genus Archangium_A. The sequence continues at coordinate 18,459 of JAYVFP010000165.1, read as the reverse complement.
TCGAACCGCGCCGCGCCCGTGTAGCCCGCGTGCACCTTGAGCTCGACCGAGGTGCCCGCGAACTCCTGGGTGAGCTGCTCGGTGAGCTCACGCATGAACACGTGCATGAACACGCGGCGAATGAAGACCGACTTCTCACCCCGCACGAACGCGAGCGTCTCCTGCTGCATGTCTGAAATGTGCTGCAGCTGGGTGAGGATCTGCGACGACATCTCGGCCCGCAGCGCTGGCTCGTCCTCCCCGGCCATCATCTCGGCGTAGCCGCCCACCACGGTCAGCGGCGTGCGCAGATCGTGGAGCACACCGCTGAGCATCTGCCCGATGGTGGCCAGGCGTGAACGGCGCTCGATCTCATCCTGCGACTGCCTGCGCTGCAGCGCTCGCCCGACCTGGGCCGCGAGCAGCACCGCGAGCCGCTCATCCTTCTCGCTGAAGCCGCCCTTCTTGTTGAGCAGCTCCAGCGCGCCGAAGGTCTTGTTGCCGGTGGTGACCGGAACGCACAACACCGCGCCCGTGGCGAGCCCGAGCCGCTTGGCGATGGTGCGATCATGAAACTCTGAGTCTTCGGCCGACTTGACCCGCACGACCTCGCCGCTCTCGGCCACGTGCCCCGCGATGCCCTGCCCCGTCTTGAGCCGCAGCGAGACCAGCGCCTCGCTCTTCTCGCCCTTGGCGGTGCGAAAGTAGAGGCTGTCGCGATCTTCTTCAGCCAGCAGGATGCTGCCGGCCCGCGCGCCCACCCGCTCCATGGCGATCTCGAGGATCCTCTCGAGCAGGTCGGTCTGCGCGGTCACCGAAGAGACTGCGCGCTCGACCTCATAGAGCGCGTCGAGATCGCTCATGCGGCTGGCCAGCTCTTCGCCACCTCGTTTCAGCTCTTCGACCAGCAGCACGTTGTCGAGCACCGCGGCGATCTGCGTGGAGATGCCCTCCACCAACGCGCGATCTTCTGCATCGAACGCATCGACCCGGCTGCCGAGCACCTGGAAGACGCCCAGCACCCGGCCGCTCAAGTGCCGCAACGGCGTGGCGATGACCGAGCGGGTGCGGAAGCCCGACTGCCGATCGATCTCCGGGTTGAAGCGGGGGTCGTTGTACGCGTCGCCCAGCATCATCGTGCGCCCGGTGGAAAACACGTGCCCCGCGATGCCCAGCTGATCGGAAATGCGAATGTCCTTGAGCGACTGGCCTCGCATCGCCCGGCCCCACAGCTCGCAGTTCTCACGATCATGCATGAACAACGTCGCCGCTTCGGCTTCCAGCAGCACTGCGATGCGCTCCACCACGGCCTGGAGCAGCTGATCGATGTCACGTGCCGACGAGATCTGCGAGCCCACCTCGAGCAGCGCCTGAAAGCGCTCGGCAGGGGTGGTTTGGCGAGGCGAGCGGTCCATGTCCATCCTTTCTACCGCCTCAGTGGGCCTCGGCCCACGACCTTCCCTGTCCCACGTCGATCACCAGGGGAACCTTGAGCTGGGCCACCGAAGCCATCACCCTTTTGGCCAGGGCGGTCAGCCGCTCCACTTCGCCTTCCGGGCACTCGAAGAGGAGCTCGTCGTGCACCTGGAGCAACATGCGCGCGCTCAGGCGCTCGGTGACCAACTGCTTCTCCATCTCGAGCATCGCCCGCTTCACGATGTCGGCGGCGCTGCCCTGAATGGGCATGTTGATCGCCGCGCGCTCGGCCGCCATCGAGACCTGTCGATTGCGGGAAACGAGATCCGGCATGAAGCGGCGCCGGCCGAAGATCGACTCGACGTAGCCCTTCTTCCGCGCGCCCTCGAGGGTCTCCTCGACGTAGCGGTTGATGCCGGGGAAACGCGCGAAGTACCGCTCGATGATCGACTTCGCCTCTTCGATGGGAATGTTGAGGCGCGTGCTCAGGCCGTGCGCCGACAACCCGTAGGCGATGCCGTAGTTCACCATCTTCGCCACCGAGCGCTGCGACTTCGTGACCTCGGCCAGCGGTACGCTGAACACCTCGGCCGCCGTGCGCGCGTGCACGTCAGCGTCTTCCGCGAACGCCTTGATCAGGCCCTCGTCGCCCGAGATGTCGGCCAGAATGCGCAGCTCGACCTGGCTGTAGTCGGCCGAGACCAGCACCCAGCCCGGCTCTGCCACGAACGCGCGGCGGATCTGTTTTCCCAGCTCGGTGCGGATGGGGATGTTCTGCAGGTTCGGGTTGGTCGAGGTCAGCCGCCCCGTCGCCGCGGCCGCCTGCTTGTAGGTGGTGCGAATGCGCCCATCGGGGCCGATCAGCGTGGGCAGCGTGTCGAGGTAGGTGCTCTTGAGCTTGGCGACCGTGCGGTACTCGATGATCGCGCGCGGCAGCGGGTGCTCTTCGGCGAGCTTCTCGAGCACCTCGTGATCGGTCGAGCGGTTCTTCTTGATCACTGGCAACTTCAGGTCGTCGTAGAGCACCTGCGCGAGCTGCACCGGCGAGCCCACGTTGAACTCGCGCCCGCCGGCGTGCTCGAAGACGGCCTTGAGCAGCTCCTGCACCGAAGCGTCGACCTGCACGGAGATCTCTGCCAGCGCCGCACGATCGATGCAGATGCCGGTGCGCTCCATCTTGGTGAGCACGGGCACCAGCGGCAGCTCGATCTCACGGGCGAGCTTCGAGAGCCCCATGCCTTCAGTCTCAGTCCACAGATCGTTCACCAGTCGATCGACCGCATCGGCCGAGGCCGCGAACAACATCGCCGCGCGCTCTTCGTGAATCTCGGTCAGCCTCGCCTTGCCGCGCCCCGACTGACCGTCAGGCCACGCCGGCAATTCGGTGCGCAGGCGCTCGCGGGCGAGCTCAGGCAGCGCGTGCTCTTTGCGCGAGGGGTTGAGCAGGTACGAGATCAGCTCGACGTCGGTGTGCAACGTGACGCCTTCGATGCCCACGTTGGCGAGCAGGTGGAGCAGCGCCTTGCCGTCGTGCGCTTCGATCTCCAGCCCCGGCCGCCGCAGCGCGGGCCCCAGGTGCGTCGCCAGCGCGGCGGCGCCGATCGACGGCACCACCAGGTACACGCAGGTCTGCGTGCCCACCACGCAGCCCAGCCCCTTGAGCTCAGCGGAGTGTGGCTCGCCTTCGAACGCAGGCGCCAGCGACACCCGGGGGGCCTTCGAGAGGCCCTCGCAGAAGGCCTCGAGCGCAGCTTCGTCGCTGATCAACGTGGCGGCCTGGCGCAGCGGCGTGGCAGGGGCTGACGGCATCTCCTGAATCAGCCGGTAGAACTCGAGCTCGGTGAAGAGCGCCCGCGCTTCAGCGGCGTGCAGTTCCTTGCGAATGAGCCCGTCGAGCTCGACCTCGAGCGGCAGCTCATGGCGGAAGCTCACCAGCTGCAGCGCCATCTTGAGCTGCTCAAGGTTGGTCTTGAGCGACTCCTGGATCTTCGGCTTCTTGACCTCGTCGAGGCGGCTCATCAACGCCTCGATGGTGCCGAACTGCGCGAGCAGGTCGGCGGCGGTCTTGGGGCCGATGCCCGGCACCTTGGGGATGTTGTCGATCGCGTCACCGACGAGCGCCTGGTAGTCGCGCATCTGCGAGGCCTTCACGCCGTACCGCTCGAGCGCGTCGGCTTCGGTGATCGGCTTGTCTTTCATCGGGTCGAAGATGCGAACGCCTGGCTGCAGCAGTTGGAGGAAGTCTTTGTCGCTGGTGATGATCTCGACTTCGAACTCCTGCTTGATCGCGCGGCCGACCAGCGTGGCGATGACGTCGTCGGCTTCCCAGCCCGGCATCTCGACGATGGGCAGCTCGAGCACGCCCGCGATCTTCCGGATGAGGTCGAACTGGCTCATCAGATCGGCCGGGGTCGCTTCGCGGTTCGCCTTGTAGTTCGGGTCGATCGCCAACCGGCCTTTGCGGCTGTCGCGGTCGAAACACAGCGCGAGGTGGGTCGGCTTCCTCTCGCGCAACAGCTTGAGCACCATGCGCGTGAACCCCAGCACTGCGTGGGTAGGCACGCCCTTGCTCGTCGTGAGGGGCGGCAGCGCGTGGTACGCGCGGAAGATGATCCCCGACGCGTCGACCAGCGTCACCGTCCTGGGGCCGGGCGGAGGCGCGGGCGGCGCGGGCGGCGCCTTCTCAGGAGGAAGGCCCTGCTGCTGGAAGCCGAACAAGTCACCCTGCGTCGCCATGGGGCGCAGGTAGCAGGGGCCTCGAACTCAAACAACCCAAGTCCCCATCCCCCCCAAGGGGTGAGTGGCGACTCCTAAGGAGTGCACCCCTCTTCTGTCATGCTGGCCGCGATCTTTTCCTTGAAGCCGTCGCCGTCGACCGCGAAGTCCATCGCGGCCTTGAGCTGCTCGCACGACTGAGCGCGTTCGAACGCATCAGCCGCCCGCTTGGTGCACACGTTGGTCAGCGCCTTGAGCAGGTCGATGTTGCTGCGCGAGAAGTTGTTGCCGAGCTTCCAGATGCGGCACGCCGCACGGAAGTCCTTCCGGTCGGCCAGCGCCTTGCCCTTTTCGTACGACTGCGAGCTCATCGTCTCGACGATCGCCTTACGAATGAAGGACACCCGTTTCTCGAGCTCTTTCTTCTTCTCTTCGGCGGTCAGCTTCGCCGCGCGCTCGCCCAGCACCAGCCGCTCGTCGACCGCCAGCGCCTTGAGGAAGGGCACCTCGGCCTTCTCAGGGCGATCGTTGGTGATCTCCGTGGTGCCGTTCTCGTAGAGGTTGATGGCGTTGTTGATGTCGCGCAGCAGTGCGCGCGCGGCCTCGTGGTACTGCGCCTTCTCCATCTTCTCGGTGATCTTCTGCAGCGGCACCGGCGCCGACTGGAAGTCTCCGGCGAAGTAGAGGGCGAGCGCGCGGCCCATCTCGGGCTCGGGGTACCGCTTCAACAGCTCTTCCTTGGCCAGCTTGCCGGGATCAGGCGGGGGCGGCGGCGGGCGGAACGCGACGATCTCAGGGCACTGCCACATCGGCTCGCCGGGCTTCGCCCTCTCGCGGGCCTTCAGGAAGTTGATGTAGAGCGGATCTTTCGGGCGCCACTCGGTCTTCGGGTTGAGCGGCCCATCGAGCTTCATCTTCATCAACGCTGGCGGGTACAGCTCGTCGGGGCTCATCGTCTGGCAGGCCAGGCGCGTGTAGAGCTCGCAACGCTTCAAGGCGAGGTCCCACTTGGCGTTGGTCGAGTAGTTCTTGCAGTCCACCCCCGCGCGCTTCTTCATCTCTGCGACAGGCTCCTTGGCCACCGACAACGAGCGCAGCAGGTAGCTCTCACAGCCCTTGTTGATCTTCGCCAGCAGGTCGAGCGCGACTTCGATCTCCTCGCCCGCGAGCTGCTCCTTCGCGCCGTTGAAGTTCTGCTCGCACACCTTGAGCACCGAGATGCGCTTGACCAGGGTGTTGGCCTCTTGGTGAATCGGCTCGAGTTCGATCACCTTCTGGCAGGCGGCGTCGGCGCGCGACCAGTCGGTCAGCCCCGCTTCGCTGCTCGAATACGTGCGGCACTCGGCGAGCAACGCTTCGATCTGCTCGGCGGGGTTCAACTGCGCCACAGGCACGTTCTTCGGGCGCCTGGCCGGCAGCCCGTTGATGTCCCTCATCTCGTTGTCGATCTTGTCGGGCGGCGCGGTGAACGCCTGGATCAACACGAGCAAGAAGAGCGCACCCAGCACGCTGCCCGCGATGATCATGAGCTTCTTCTTCTTGGGATCGAGGGGAACGCTGCTCGATTCCCCCGTGGCGCCGTCCATGCTGTCGCTGGGCCCACGAGGCCCCCGCGGAGTGGGGGGCCTGGCAGGCGGTTCAGCGGCCGCACCCCGGCGGGCGATGGGCGCGCGCGAACCCGACGAGCCGCCGGTCTCGAACATCACCTCGACCACGCCGAACTGAATGATGTCTCCGGGCGCGAGGATGGTGTCTTCCGCGATGGGCGCGCCGTTGACGGTGGTGCCGTTGGCGCTGCCGAGATCTTTGACCGTCACTTCGCGGCCGTTGACCACCAGCTCAGCGTGCCGGCGGCTGACCGAGTCGTCATCGACCACCAGGTCCACGCCCGCCACGCGGCCGACGATCATCGTGCCGGTCAACGAGAAGGTCTTGCCCGTGATGGCGCCGGTGAGCCCCCGCAATTGGGGCCCTGCGGCCCTCTGCGGCCCGGGACGTTTGGCCAACGCAGCCCCGCCGCTGGGCTTTTCCTTGACCGCCGCCAACACGCGCGTGGAACGCGGAGCTGCGGGTTTGACGGCCTTGCTGTTGGCCGAGGTCGGCTCGCGCGAGGGCCTGGCGACCGCCCTGGAGACCTTGGGCAGGGGCTTCGAGCCCAGCTTGAGCTGGATCTCGTAGTCGCCGATCACGATCTGGCTCTTGCCGGAGAGCCTGGTCGGCCCTTCGATCTTCTCCCCGTCGACGAAGGTGCCGTTGGCAGACCCGGCGTCCTCCACCAGGCAGGCTTCACCTTCGACGAAGAAGCGGGCGTGTTTGCGGCTGACCCCGCCCTCCGAGAGGATGAGATCATTGCCCTCGGAGCGGCCGATGGTGAGCTGCCCGGAGACGTCTTGCTCCTGCTGGCTGCCGTCTGGGTTCTTGATGACGAGGGTCGGCACGGTTTTGTCTTACTCCTCGCGGAAGATGCCCATGTTGACGGGAATGCCGCGGCGCTGAAGGTCATCGTAGAAACGAGGCACGAACCCGGTGGCGACCATGCGGCCTCGCACCTTGCCGTCGTCCGTGAAGCCTTCCTGCTTGAAATAGAAGATGTCCTGCATGGTGACGACGTCGACTTCCATGCCCGACACCTCAGAGATGTAGGTCACGCGGCGGCTGCCGTCGGAGAAGCGGGTCTGCTGCACGATCATGTGCACGGCCGAGGCGATCTGCTCACGAATGGCCTTCACCGGAAGATCCATGCCGGCCATCAGCACCATCGTCTCGAGCCGGGCCAGCGCGTCACGCGGCGTGTTGGCGTGCAGCGTGGTGAGCGAACCGTCGTGGCCGGTGTTCATCGCCTGGAGCATGTCGAGCGCCTCACCGGCTCGACACTCGCCGACGATGATCCGGTCCGGCCGCATGCGCAGGCAGTTCTTCACCAGGTCACGAATGGTGATGGCGCCTTTGCCTTCCAGGTTGGCCGGGCGCGACTCGAGCTGCACCCAGTGATCCTGCGTGAGGTTCAGCTCGGCGGCGTCTTCCACCGTGACGATGCGCTCGTCATCTTGAATGAACGTGCTGATCACGTTGAGCAGGGTCGTCTTGCCCGAGCCCGTGCCGCCGCTGATCACCATGTTCTTGTGGGCCTTGACGACCATCTCCAGGAACTCGGCCATCTGCGGCGTCATCGACTTGTACTTGACGAGATCGCTGACCTGCAGCTTGTCGCGCTTGAACTTGCGGATGGTGATGCAGGGCCCCTTGAGGGCCAGCGGCGGAATGATCGCGTTGACGCGCGAGCCGTCTTTGAGGCGCGCGTCGACCAGCGGGCTCGACTCGTCGATGCGGCGACCGATGGGGGCCACGATGCGCTCGATGACGCCGAGCACTGCGCTGTTCGACGAGAAGATCTTCTCGGAGAGGCGAATCTTGCCCTTCTTCTCGATGTAGATCTGGTTTGCGTGGTTCACCATGATCTCGCTGATGTCGTCGTCAGCGAGGAACGCCTCGAGCGGGCCCAGACCGAGCGCCTCGTTGAGCACGTCGGTCAGCAGCATGTCGCGATCGATCTCCTCGGGGATCTCACCGTCCCCATCCATCTGCGCGAGGATGTCTTGAATCGCCTTCTCGGTTCGGCGCCAGAGCTCTTCGTCGCCGAGCCTGTCCATGTCGAGGCGGCGCAGGTCGAGGTACTCGATCAGGCGATCGTGAATGTCCTTCTGCAGCGTGGCGTAGGCCTCGATGCGCGGGTCGACGTGTTTGCCACGCCGTCGCAGCGCGTTGGCAAGTGACGCAGGCATGTTGCTTGGGGGAACCGGGTCTGGTTCTTCCTCAGCGGGAGCCTCTTCTTCCTGCGGCTCCTCTTCGTATTCCTCCTCGGCCTGCTCCTCTTCGGCAGGGGCCTCTTCTTCCTGCTGGGAGTCGTCGAAGCCTTCGCTCGATTCGCCCTCGTAGTCTTCAGGGGGCGCGTCGACGTTGATGATGTAATCGCCGACGTAGATCTTGTCGGTGGGCCGCACCACCAGCGGGCCGGCGATCTTCTTGCCGTTGACGAAGGTTCCGTTCGTCGACTTGAGATCGACGACGATGTACTTGCCGTCTTTGAGAACGATCTTGGAGTGGTACTTCGAGACGTTGCCCTTGTTCAGGACGATGTCGTTGCCAGCGAGTCGGCCGATGGTGACTTCCTCTTTTTCAAAGAGGAGATCCCGGGCGTCTCCACCCTTCTCGGCCAGAGTGATGAAAAACATGCGGTGGACCCTACCACGGCGCGGCAACCCTCCGGTTTAAGAACGAAAAACCCGCGGCCGGTCCAGATGACCGAGCCGCGGGTGGTGGTTGCAGGGCCTACCCGCCACCGCACCGTTCATCCCGAGCGGAGTCGAGGGACTACCTCGCCTTCGGGCGGTAAGTGCCCCCTCGACTGCGCTCGGGGAGACCGGTGATTGGAGTCATTTCTATTTCGGCCAACCCGCTCGATGCGAACGGGCCGCCCCCCCACCCAAATCAGTCGAAGATGCCGAAGGTCACTTCACCGCGCGCCTGCTTATAGCGGCTCTTCACGTCATCGATGATCGTGCGGATCTTGTCGGAGTCGGGGTTGACGATGCGCGGCGTGACGAAGATCACGAGCTCACGCTTGCTCGAGTCGAACGCGCGGTTCTTGAAGAGCTCGCCGATGATCGGAATGTGCCCCAGGCCCGGCAGCTTCGAGACCTGCTTCTGCTCATCATGCGCGAACACGCCCGACAGCACGATGGTCTCGCCGTGACGCACGGTGACGTTGGTCTTCACCTTGCGGCTGCGGAAGCCGGGCACCGTGGCGCCACCACCGACGGCGACGGCGACCGAGACGTCGACCTCCGACACCTCAGCCTCGATCTCCGTCTGGATGTTGCCGCTGCGGTCGGCCGTGGGGCGCAGCTTCAAGATGACGCCGTACGGCTTGAACTCGACGGTGAACTGGTTGTTCGTGATGAGGGGAATCGGCACTTCGCCGCCGGCCAGGAACTCGGCCTTCTCACCGCTGGCGCACACCAGCTTGGGCTGCGCGAGCAGACGGCCGTAACCGTCGTTCATCTGGAAGCCGACGTTGAACTGCGAGCGGCCCGTGCCGTTGCCGAGCATGGCGCCTTCCGCGAAGTTGCCGGGGAAGAGTTCCTTGGTGATGTTCACGGTCGCCTGCGCGGTGCCCGAGATGTCGGTCGGGTAGCGGATGCCGTAGCGATCGGTCGAGTTGCGGCGGATCTCGACGAACTGTACCTCGCTCAAGATCATGCGCTTGATGCCGACCACCAGCAGGTTCTCGACCTTCTCGCCGATGGCCTTGGTGATGAGCTCGGCCTTCTGAAGATCCTGCTGCGACTCCACCGAGCCCTCGAGGAAGATGGTCGAGCCGACCACGTTGGCCGCGACGTTCTTGAGGCCGGCCTTCTGGAAGGCGGCGTTCAGGTTCTGCGCGACGAGCTTCTTCGCGTTGGGCGCGATCTTCACGAAGCTCTTCACGTTGCCGTAGAGCCCGACGACCTGGTCGATGCGATCGGCGTCGGCCTGGGTGTACGCCTGACCGTCGAGATAAATGCGGTCGCCGACCATGCGCACGTTGACGCCTTCGATCTCACCGAGGAGCTTCTTGATCTCCGAGATGATCTCGTTGGGGTCTTGTTTGCGGACGGACACGAGGTAGCTGACCCGCTGGCCCGAGGTCTTCCAGACGAGCAGCGTCGTCTTGCCTTCGGTCGAGCCGATGATCAGCAGCTGGTTGTTCCCGATCGTCTTCACGTCGGCGACGTTGGGATCGCCGATGGCGACGCGCTGAATGCCCGGCACCGTGAGCACCTTCTGGGTGCCGACACCGAGGGCGATGTTGCCTCCGTCCTGCGACGAGGCAGGCCAGGCGAGCATCACCGCGAGAACTGCCACACTGCGAACCAGACCCGAGCGCATCGGCACCACTTCGCGCATCGTCGAACTCCCCTCAAAAGTGAAGCCAGTTATTTCCAGTCCCACCACATCGCCCAGACGCTGCCCAGGGCGATCGCCACGCCGTACGGAATGTGTCTCTTAGTCGGGTTTGCGCTCTGGCCATCGACCTTTCGCGCCAACACGCCGCGCACGGTATCAGACAGCGCGCCCGCCCAGATCAAAGAGACGATGGCTTGAAACGCCCCGACCACGCTGACGAACACCAGGGCGGCCAGCGTCAAGGGCATGCCCAGCGCGGCGCCCATCACGCCGGCGAGCTTCACGTCGCCCCAGCCCATGCCTTTTTTCAAGAGGGCAAAAGCGCCGAACCAGACGACGGTGGCGCAAAGGCCCGCGAGCCCCGAGAGCAGCCCCGAGGTCAGCTCGCCCACGCCCTCGAACCAGAGACGCACAGCGAGGCAGAGCACCATCGCGGGGTAGGTGAGCAGGTCTGGAATGCTCCGGCTCCTCACATCGGTGACCACCGCGATGACGGCGGTCACGACCAGCAAGGAGAAGAGGAGCTGCTTGAGCGTCGGCACCGTTCAAAGATCAGCGGTAGACGAACTTCACCTTCTCGGAGCAGATGAAGTACTCGTCGCCGTCTTCGATCTTGCGGCGCTTGATGCGCTGCTTGTTGAACCAGGTGCCGTTCGACGAGCCGAGATCTTCGAGGAAGAACTCGCCTGCATCACGAACGATCACCGCGTGTTCACGCGAGACCTTGCCGGAGTTGATCACGAAGTCGCAGTGTTTGCCGCGCCCGATGACGAAGCGCTCCTTGGCGATTCGATCGAGCTCTCCGCCTTCGAGCATCATGTAGAGGGCCGGGGCGCCGCCTGCTTCGCCGCCCATGTCGACGTCGACTTCACCGTCGCCGCCGTCGTCGCTCTGATCCATCGACTGATCGGGCGCGGGCTGGTTGTTCTGGTTCTTCGACTTGATCAGGCGCTCGAGCTCGGCGGCCGTCTCCAGCACGCGCTCCTGCACCTCGCGGCGCACCGGGTCGTCATCCATCGCGCCGCCACCCGAAGGCGGCGGCTGCTGCACGGGCTTGAGCATCGGCGGCGCACCACCGCCGACCGCTGCACGCGGAGGAGGCGCCGCACGGGGCGCCGCTGCGGCAACGGGCGCGGGCTTGACCGCAGCCCCTGCTCCACCGGGAACGCTCGCCCCACCTGCGGAGTCGAGGAACCCGTTGAGACGGGCGAACATGAACATCGCCTGATTGATGAGCGCATCCCGATCGCTCCCCATCTGAGACGCCATCTCTTCGAAGGCGCCCCAAATGTGATCGGCGATCTGCACTTTGCGCGCGGGCCGGCTGCTCGGATCCATCATGGGGGTAACGGTTTACCCTTCGTGCCTACGGGAGGCTTCAAAGATACCAGCCATTTCGGGGAGCACCAAACTACCGCCAACAAATCGCTCCGTCTGCTGACGAAAGAGCGCCCAGCCGAGCCCCGGTTCCCGAGGGCCCCTCGAGATTGAGCTCCACGATGCTGTTGCCCGAAGGCACCGTGGCCATCAGTGTCCACCGGAGGTTGATGGCGCCGCCGCTGACGCGCGTGGGCACCCGGTCCATCACCATGTTCCCGATCACCACCTGACCTGCGAGCTGCGTGTAGCAGCCGATGGTCAGGGTATCGATGGAAGACCGGTACGGGCTGATGAACCCCAGGAGCTGGAAGGTGGTCGAGGCGCCCTCATTCCTGGCCACAGAGGGGGGAATGTTCACCGTCAGCGCCGTGCGCGACGAGGTGACCTCAGCCGGCAGGAGCACATAGGGGCGGTTGTACGTGAGCGTCTCACCGGGAGCCCACCTGCCCAGGTAACCCTCGAGGTCCGCCGCCACGACCAGCGGCTTGGCGCCAGCGGCACGCACGGAGAAACGAACCCGGGCCGCGCACGTAGCGGGCACTACCGCAGCCTCGATGAAGCCCGCACCGATCGTCGCGATCGTGCTGCGGCCACACTCGGCGTAACCGGCGGCGTCGTTGCCGGTCTCGAAACGAACGATGTCGCCCACGGCGGCGCGCGCTTCCAGCCCGAAGGTGTTGAGCCGCACGCCGTCAGCCGCCGAGGTCGGCAACGAGACGAGGCCGGGAATCTGGCCCTTGTAGACGAAGGCGATCGCCTGATCCTCGAGGTAGCCGTCGGAGATGTCGACGGCCCACTGCTCGACACCGCCATCTGCGTTGGCTGGCAGCGGCACCTCGGAGATCCGAAAGGTCGCCTCTCCGACGTCACGCGCGTTGACCGCCACGGCCGTGTTCGAACCGATGGTCCCGCCGTCTTCGCCGATGAACGAGTCGCCGCCGTCGAGCAGCTGCCCCGGAAGCCTCACGGTCGCAGCCGACAAGACGGAGCGGCGCGGGTCGTAGTCGATGATCGAGCCCGCGAAGCCGCTGAAGAAAGTGATGAGCCCGTTGGAAGACGAGAACGCGCCCAGCTCGTTGTACTGCTGAGGGTTTCGACTCAGGCCAGCGACACCGCCATCGATGGTGACCTCGGTGGCCTGCATGATGGTGCCGCCGCTGGCCACGGTGAGCCCGGTGATCAGCCCATCACCCGCGCGCAGAGGACGCCGAGGCAGACCGAGCGCGTCGAGTGAAGCCGGGAAGCTCGCTCGATACGGAGGAGTGGTGGCGCTCGTCGCAGCCACGAGGTCGACGGCGACGATGCCGCCGCAGGCCGGACCACCACAGGCCTGCTCTTCGAGAACGCCATAGACTCGGGTGCCGTCGCCAGAGACGACCAGCTTCCGAATCGGGCCGCTGAACGAGAGCGTGGCCAACGCGCCCGAGTCGGGATCGAGCAGATAGCTCTCGCCGCCCAGGCCGCTGTTCTCACGGGTGGCGATGGCGAGGCAGGCGCTCGTCGCGCAGAATGGAGCGCCATTCAGAGAGCGGCCGGTGCGCGGCGCAACCACCACCATCGCCGCGACGGGCGTGGGGCCGACCAGCAGCTCCCGCTCCCAGGAAAGCGACTGCGTCAGGTTGAGGACGTCGGGGTCGGTCGGCAACGAGGCGGAGAAAATGGAAGCGTTCTCGCCATCCCACGTCGCAGTGAAGAGACGGGTCGTCGGGGGCAGCTTCGTCTCGAGCGCTGGGTTCGCCGGGTCGAGCACCATGAAGGCGCCGATGGCGGTCACGGGCGCGGGGGTCGCCAGGGGCCTGGTGACGCGGCTGCCTTCTACTGCGCCGCCCACCTGCCTGCGCTGCGCCACGCTGACCACGCTCACTTCTGCGCCACCCGGGCGGGCTGCGTAGACGTAGGCGCCGGTCACGCGCAGGCCCTGCTTGTTCCGGCCCTCGTCGACCGCGAGCATGCCGGGCCGATCGAGCACGGGGATCATCAGCGTCTCGAGCGGGTTGGCGGCGCCGACGAACGAGCGGCCGACGGCGACGGTCTGGTAGTTCTCGAAGATGTGCAGTTGGTTCAGGTCGGTCGAGGTGACGAAGAGGAAGCGTGAAGGAATGCCGTTACTGCCGACGATGACGCCGCCTTCCTGAACCGTCTCGGCGAGAAACCCATTTGCGGGATCACCGACCAGCACCAGATCGTGCGTACCGATGAGGTTGGCGCGGTGCGAGCCAGTGGGAGCGTTGCAAGCCGCGGCCAGCGCCGCGAGACCCATCACACAAAAACGAAGCTTCACTGCGAGCCTTCCTTGCTGGCACGGCAGCCGGGCGAACTCTCACCCTGCGTCAGACATACCTCGGTCTCACCGAGGGTCGCCACGATGCGCGCGGCCTGCGGGCGATCGAGCGAGGGAACATCGATCACCGTGATGCGGCCATCACCGTGGTTGCTGACGAAGAGGCGCGCGCCATTGCCTCGTACGTCGACAGCCAGGCCATAGGGCTGCGCGCCCACGCCCGGGAGCTGCGCGACCAGGTCACCGACCTCATCGTCGTAGAGCACCACGGAGCCCGCGGCGGTGCAGGTCACCGCGACCAGATCACCCCGCCCTGCCCGCGGAATCACCTTCGCGTCGTTCGGTGCATCACACAGCGCAATGCCACGCACGAAGTGGAGCGTCGGCACCGTGCTCGCGTTGGTGATGCTCGCCACCAACAAGGTGTCAGGCACGCGGCCGACGATGAACAGGCGCTGACCGTCTGACGAGAGCGTGATCGAGCGCGAATCAGACACGCGGAAGAGCGACTCGAGCGCGGTGGAAAGCACCACGCCTTCGCGGTTGACCAGGCGCAGCAGGTTCGGCGCAGGGTTCAAGATGCGCCCCGTCACGTAGACCCACGAGCCCGCCACGGCGACCGAGTTCGAACCACCCGGGCCAATCGGAATCAGGTTCTCGCTCTTGAACGTGAAGTCATCTGAGTCGAGCCGCGCGATGTGGCCGGTGAGCGCACGGCCGGCGAGCAGGTTCGATGCGTCGGATCGCGGGGCGTAGCTCACCCACACATCTGCGAAAGGAAGGCCGCTGGCGTCGAGGCAACGACCGGCCTCACAGGTGCGCGCGCAGGTGGTGCCCGCCGCACAACACTCCGCTTGCGAGCCGCAGGTGCGGTTTGCCGTGGCGATACCGAACGGGGTGAGCGGCCACTGCACGCCGGCGTCGACGCCATCGAACACCGTCGGGGTCATGCTGGTGCCCTTGCCAGAGCAGTCCTGCCCCGTCGCGTTCACACACGAGAGCGAAGGCGTGGTGCCGTCGATGCGGGCGGCCACCTGGTAGGCCTTCATGCCCTCAGAGCGGGTGGGCACGTAGATGCGGTACTCGGTCGCAGAGAGCGGCTGCACCGCGATCTCACTGGCGAAGCTGGCGATCTGCACCGACTGCGTCGCGACCAGCTTGAGATCGTTCAGGCGCACGATGTCAGCGCCCGCGTCGGCGCCCAGCGCAGGCAGGCCGATCGAGTCGAGCGGCAGCGCGACCAGCGAGCCGGTGGCGTAGCGCTTGTTGGTGTTCGCGTTGGCGACGAACAACACGCCTTCGGTCGACCCCGCCACGTCGACGTGCGCGATCCCCATGGGAAAATACAAACGTTCGAGCGGGGGCACGCTGGCGCCCGTGTTTTGAGGACAGCCAGCCAGGAGAAGCAATACGGGAATGAGTTTGAGCTGAAGCTTCACGACTCCGCCTGGATCTTCGAGAAGTCGGCCACGGTTCCGAAGAGCCCGCCGATCTCCATGAGCAACCGCACGCGGTTTTCCCGCAGCGCCTTGTCTTCCGCCATCACCATCACCTTGTCGAAGAACGCGTCGACGAAGGGCTTGAGCGGCACCACCTTCGCCATCGCGCCCGCGTAGTCATCGGCCTTCACCGCGGCCGTGAACGCCGCGCTCACCTTCGAGACCTCGGCATGCAGCGCCTTCTCGGGCTCATCGGTGAGCTTCTTCGGGTCGACCGCCTCACGGGAGACGTCCTTCGCCTGCTTTTCCACGATGTTCGCCACGCGCTTGAACGTCGCGGCCAACGACGAGAAGTCGGGGCGGCTCACGTAGGCCGAGATCGCCTCGAGCCGCAGCTGCGCAGCCGCCAGATCGTCGAAGCCGGCGCAGAGCACGGCCTCCACCACGTCGGCGCGGTGGTTCTCTTTCCAGGTCGACTCGAGCCGGCCGCGGAAGAACTCGATCAACTGATCCTTCACGCTCGGATCGGTGGGCTTGCGCTTGGCGTCGACGAGCTTGGCCCCCAACTGCGAGACCGACTCGTCGATCAACGCCGAGAGAGAGAAGCGGTACCCGCGCGCGATCACGATGCGAATGAAGGTGATCGCCGCGCGCCGCAGCGCGAAGTCGTCTTTCGCCCCCGTGGGCTTCTTGCCGATCCCGAAGAGTCCGCACAGCGAGTCGAGACGATCCGCAAGGCCGATGATTGCGCCCGCGTCTTGCGTGGGCAGCCCGTCACCCGCGCCGCGAGGCAGGTAGTGCTCGAAGATCGCCAAGGCGACTTCCTTGGGCTCCTGGTCGTGGAGCGCGTACTCGCGGCCCATCACGCCCTGCAGCTCAGGGAACTCACCGACCATGCCGGTGTTGAGGTCGGCCTTGCAGAGGGTCGCCGCGCGCTCCACGGTGGGAATCAGCGCGCCCTGACCAACGGCCTTCGCGATGAAGGCACCCAGCGTCCGAATGCGATCGGTCTTCTCGGACATGCTGCCGAGCTTGTCGATCCACGAGCGGCGCTTGAGCTTCTCCATCCGCTCCGGGGCCGACAGCGGCATGCGGCGATCTTCGTCGAAGAAGAAGCGGCCATCGGTGAGCCGGGCCCGCAGCACGCGCTCGTAGCCCTTGATCGACAGCTGCTCGTCTTTGACCGGCGTATTGCTGACCGCGATGAACTTCGGGAGCAGCTTCCCATCGGCCGCGGTGAGGCTGAAGTAGCGCTGGTGGCTCTTCATTTCCTGAATGAGCACCTCAGGCGGCAGCTCGAGGTGACGCTCTTCGAAGGTGCCCACCACCGGTGAGGGGAACTCGACCAGGTTCACCACCTGATCGATCAGCGCCTCGTCGGGCAGCACGGTGCCGCCGGCCTTCTTCGCAGCAGCGGCGATGCGCTCGTTCATCAGCGCACGGCGCTTGGCCAGGTCGGGGATCACGTTCGACTTCTCGAGCTGAGCCTCGTAGTCGCCAGGCTTCGCGATGGTGATCGGCGCCGGCGAAAGGAAGCGGTGACCACGCGTCACGCGGCCGCTCTTCACGTCGGAGTACGTCACCGGCACCACCTCGGTGTCCAGCAGCGCGACGATCCACTGCAGGGGGCGGCCGAAGCTCTGTTCCACATCGCCCCAGCGCATCTGCTTGGCGAAGTTGATCTTACGCGTGCACAGGTTGAGCACGTCAGAGAGCAGCTCGAAGGTGCGGCGGCCTTTTTCCTCGACCGTGGCCATCAGGTAGTCGCCCTTGGGCGTGCTGACCTTCTTCAGCTGATCGACGGGCAGCTTCACGCTCTCGGCGAACTTGATCGCCGGCTGCGTGGGCGCGCCCGCGGCGTCGAAGGCCGCCTTGACCGAGGGCCCCTTCACTTCCTTCATCACGTCGTCGGTCTTCTCCGCCACATCGACGACCAGCAGGGCCAGCCTGCGCGGCGTACCGAAGCGGCGAATCGCGCCGTGCTTGATGTTGAGCGCCACACACTGCTCGGTGAAGGTCTTCTCGAGATCGTCGAGCGCCGGCACCACGAAACGTGCGGGCAGCTCTTCGGTTCCCAGTTCAAAGAGGAGCTCAGCCACGGGGGGCCTCCTTCTTCTCTTCCTTCTCTTCGAAGCTGACCGTCTTCCAGGCGTCGCTTGCGGGTTTGCCCTCGTGCATGGGCAGCTGCTCACCCACCGTCCACTTCGTCTTGCAGAGCGGCCAATCGAGCTTCTGTCGCACCTTCAGGTAACCCTTCGCGCAGAGCGCTGCGTTGTCGCGCACGCGCTTGATGTAGCCGGCGCGGTCGGTGACGGAGATCGCCCCGCGGGCGTCGAGCAGGTTGAAGGCGTGGCTGCACTTGAGCGCGTAGTCGTAGGCCGGCAACGGCAGGCCCAGGTCGATGAGGCGTTTGCACTCGGTCTCGTAGCTCTTGAACAACATCTCGAGCTGCACCGGATCAGACTCGTGGAGCGCGTACTTCGACATCTCCACTTCGTTCTCGTGGAAGACCTCGCCGTACTTCACGCCCTTGACCCACTCGATGTCGTAGAGGCTGTCGACGCCCTGCAGGTACATCGCGATGCGCTCGAGACCGTAGGTCAGCTCGGCTGCCACCGGCTTGCACTCGTAGCCGCCGCACTTCTGGAAGTAGGTGAACTGGGTGATCTCCATGCCGTCGCACCAGACCTCCCAGCCCAGGCCCGAGGCGCCGAGCGTGGGCGACTCCCAGTCGTCTTCCACGAAGCGGATGTCGTGCTCGAGTGGATCGATGCCGAAGGCCTTGATCGAGTCGAGGTAGAGCTCCTGCACGTTCTTGGGCGCGGGCTTGAGGATCACCTGAAACTGATGGTGCTGAAACAAGCGGTTCGGGTTCTCACCGAAGCGGCCGTCTGCCGGGCGACGTGAAGGCTGAATGTAGGCCACGTTCCACGGCTCAGGGCCGAGGGCGCGGAGGAAGGTGGCGGGGGCCATCGTGCCGGCGCCCACCTCGAGGTCGTACCCCTGCGTGACGATGCAACCCAGCTTCGCCCAGTGGTTCTGGAGCGTCAGCAGAAGATCTTGAAAGTACATGGCCATGACGGCGCGCACCGTACAGGCGGCGCGGTCACCCTTCAATCAGCGATCTAGTACTTCGCCACAGTGACTCTGACCGATCGAGAACCGCTCCAAAGGAACAACCCACCGTTCGCATCGACAGGGTTGGCCGAAATAGAAGTCACTCCAATCACCGGTCTCCCCGAGCGCAGTCGAGGGGGCACTTACCGCCCGAAGGCGAGGTAATCCCTGTCGAGTAGGCCCGGG
>JAYVFP010000164.1:0-4166 GCA_043773025.1 Archangium sp. | reverse complement strand
CCTCAGGAACAGCCCACACCGTTCGCATCGAGCGAAGTCGAGATGCCACTTGCCGCGCGAGGCGGAAGTGCTCCTTCGACTTCGCTCAGGAGGACCGGTTGTTCTTCGGAAAGAAATCGCCGGCGAAGCCGGTTCCCAGAGCGGTCGAGGGATTGCCTCTCCTTCGCACTGCAAGTGCCCGCTCGACCGGGCTCGGGGAGACCGGTGATGGAACCCGATTCCTATTTCAGCCAACCCTCTCGGGCCGAACGGATTTTCGGCCGGCTCCGTGCGTACCGAGCGGAGTCGAGGCACCTATTTCATCAGGCTCCGAAGCGCTGAGAGGGGCCCGCTTCACCCCACGGCGAGCCGCAGCACCCACTCGAACAACCCAGGCGAGCTCGCCAGCACGCCAATCACCCCCCGCCGCAACCGAGGTCGCTGAGCCGTCCAAACCAACAAACTCGCCAGCCGCGCGTACCGCGAGAACGCCGCCTCCGCCGCCGCCTCATACGCAGCGAACGCCTCTACCGCGCCCTTGCGAGCGAGCACTTCGGGCAACACCGCCGCGAGCGCCTCCGCACCTTCGAACGCCTGCGTCAGGCCCTCGCCGGTAATCGCATCCACATACCCGGCCGCGTCACCCACCAGCGCAAACCGCTCGGCCACGCGCCGCTGCACGTGCTGCATCAACGGCCCCGCCCCGCGCGGAGTCGAATCGAACGGCACGCCCCGAAGCCGCTCTTCAATCGCGGGGAAGCGCGCGAGCAGCGCCTCGAAGCCCACGTCACCTTGCAGCGCACCGTCTTCCCACAAGAACGCGACGCCGACGCGCTGCGACCCTGCGGGCGTCAGGTACGCCTCCACGCCGGGCGCGAAGTGCACCTCGACCAGGCGGTTCCACGGAGCGATCGCCACGTGCCGGCGCAGCCCGAAACGACGCAGGTTTGCCGTGGGCCCACCGAGCCCTTCACGCGCCCTGCTCGGCGAGTGCAGCCCGTCAGCGCCGATCAACACGCCCGCGGTGAAGGTCTGTGAATCGGTGGTGAGCTCGACGCCGCTGCTCGACTTCGTGTGACCGCGTACGCCGGTCTGCTCGTGCAGCACCACGCCCACTTCAAGGGCACGCGCTCGTAAGGCTGTGGAGAGCGCGAGCCGGCGCAGCCCCAGTCCGCCCGGCGCGGGGAGCTTGCCGATCGCCCGCACTCCAGATTCCTGCACGTAGGCGATGGCATCGAACGGCGCGGTCTGGGTTCGGTCGAGGTGGTCGAGTACGCCGATCCGCTCGAGCGCGGAGAGGCCCGAAGGCATCAGCCCTTCACCACACGCCTTGTCGATGGGGCCGGTCTGTTTGTCGAAGACGTGAACCAGGAGCCCGCGTTGAGCGGCGCCGATGGCGGTGGCCAGACCTGCGGGGCCGCTGCCGATGATCGCGACGTCGACCTTCACTCGGCCCTGGCGCCTGGGACCATTCTGGGCGTGTTCGCGAAGGACTTTGCGTAGTGCGTTCCCAGCGCTTCTTCTTCCACCTTCACTCTGACCCGGAGCAGCAGCGCGTTGACGACGGTGAAGACCATCGCGGTCAACCACGCGCCGTGAATGAGCGGCAACACGAGCAGCTCGAGCACCACCGCCACGTAGTTCGGGTGCCGCACGAAACGATACGGCCCACCCGTCACAGGCTCAGCTTCAGGCAGCACGATGACCCGCGTATTCCACCGCGGCCCCAGCGTGGTGATGGCCCAGTACCGCAGCGCCTGCGCCGCGCAGGCCAGCGCCAGCGCGACGAACCCCCACGGCGCCACGAAGGGTCGCGAGAACAACCACGGCTCGGCCACGCACGCGACCAGGAACAGCGTGTGGAACACCGTCATGAACCGGTAGTGCGAAAGGCCGTACTCTTTGCCGCCCCGTGCAAAAGCCCACGCTGCGTTCTTCACCGAGAGCCGAAGCTCGAGCAGCCGCTCGAGACCGACCCCTGCGATGAGGCCGGTGTAGAGCCACAGACTCACCATCGCAGCAGCACCAGCTCCGCGCAGAACCCCGGGCCCATCGCCATCATCAACCCGATGTCACCGGGCTTCGCCGACTTCGACTCGAGCAGATCCGACAAGACGTAGAGCACCGAAGCAGAGGACAGGTTGCCCACCGAACGCAGCGACTCCCAGCTGCGATCCAGCGCGCCGGGCGGAAGCTCGAGTGACTGCTCGAACGCCTCGAGCACCTTCGGCCCACCGGTGTGCGCGACCCAGTGCTTCACGTCGCTGCGCTTCAGGCCGTGTTTGGCGAGGAAGCCATCGACGTTGCCGCGCACGTTCTCGAGCACCATGTCGGGCACGCGCGCGGTGAGCACCACCTTGAAGCCAGAGTCGAGGAAGTCCCACCCCATCACCTCTTCGCTGTCTGGATAGAACACCGACTCGGTGGCGATGACGCGCGGCCCTTCACCTTCGATGTCTGCGCCGCGGATGACCATCGCCGCCGCGCCATCACCGAAGAGCCCTGCCGCGATGATGCTGCCGACCGCGATGTCGTCACGCTGCACGGTGAGGCTGCACAGCTCGACCGAGAGCAGCACCGCCGTCTGTTTCGGAAAGCCCCGCAGCAGGTCGCTCATGCGCGCAGTGCCGGCCACGCCCGCCACGCAGCCCAGGCCGAAGATGGGCACCCGCTTCACGTCAGGCCGCAGCCCCAGCACGTTGACCAGGCGCGCGTCGATGCTCGGCGTCGCGAGGCCGGTGATGCTGGTGAAACACAACACGTCGATGTCGCGCAGCTGCAGCCCGGCCTTCTCGACCGCCCCGCGCACCGCCTGCTCACCCAGCTTCACTGCTTCGCGAATCCACGCGGCGTTGCGCTTGGCGAAGGTGTCGAGCGGTGGATAGTCGCCGATGGGGATCGCCAGATGCCGGCCGCGCACCTGCACCGAGGCATGCAGCGCGTTGACCCGCGCGGGGTTGAACGATCGATGCTGCGACCACAACGCCTGGAGCCCGGCCGAGAGCTCTTCTTGCGAGTGGTAATGGGCGGGGAGGGCCCGGGAGACGCTGGCGATGAGGGGAGCCGACACGGGGTCCTGACTAACCGGGGAGGGTGCGCTGTGCTTGCTGCAATCCCGCGACGGCTCATCCGCGCGGCGCACGAATCCTTACCTCAATTACAGGGCGAGCACGCCTTGCCCATGCTGTTGATGATTGGGGACCCGTTCGAGGTGCGGGTCACCGGAAATGGCTGCACCCTCCACTGTGGAGAATTCAGCTGGTCTGGTGCTGCGGGAGGCCGTCTTTAATCTCGTACCAATCGGGTTTGCTGCCCACGAAGAGGTGCGACGCGCTGGACAGCCCCGTCGGCGGCGTCAACGCGCCCGCGCAGATGGACAACGTCGCTTCGTTCGAATCGCTCACGAAGAGACTCGAGCCACATTGCCGGCAGAAGCCACGCTGCACCGTGGGTGAGACATCCCACCAGGCCAGCCCGTCACGGCGTTGAAAGGAGATCGCTCCACGCGGCGCGGCTGCGTAGGCGCCCGGCCCGCCGTGGAAACGTTGGCACTTGTTGCAATGGCACCACACCACGTCGCTCACGGGGCCCTTCACCGTGAACATCACCGAGCCACAACCACACTGACCGTGGCGCTCTGCGACGGCCTTGCCGCGCGGCGCCTTCTTCTTCGGGGTCTTCGGCCTCGATACCTTCTTTGGCATCTGGGCACCGTACACACAAAACAGCCCCGCCGGCTCCAGTGGAGTCGACGGGGCCGGTCGTCAAAGAAGGTTCAGCTGCGGCGGCGGCGGGCCAGCGCGAGCAGGCCCAGACCAAGCGCTGCCAGCGACGCATCCATCGGGATGGCGCTGCAGGTCTGCGCGCCGTTCTTCCCGTCGGGCGACGCGTTGAGCTTGAGCGACGAGGTGGAGTCACGGTTCTCAGGGTACGCGCGGTCAGCGAACGCCAACTTCGCCTGCAGTTGGATGTCGTAGGTGCCGTCGACGTCGGCCGTGAAGGAAGGCACGCTGCCGTCGGGGTAGGCGTATTCCCAGTGGCGCGACATGGTGACGACGCCTTCGGGGTTGCTCACGGCGGCCTTGCTCGCCGAGGGGCGGCTCTTGACCGTCCACACGTATTCGATGGCGGCGCCGTTGCGGTTGGCGAACAGCGGCAGGCGGAACTTCTCACCGGCCTTGAGCATC
>JAYVFP010000163.1:0-12636 GCA_043773025.1 Archangium sp. | reverse complement strand
TTTGTACTTGCCGGCCGCCGCCAGGGCCTCGGCCTCGTGCATCGGCGTCTTGTGGTTGCCCGTCGGCTCGACCCGGCCCGTCGCCACGCGCCTTCGCTCTGCGGGATCCAGGCCCTGCTCGAGCTGAACCAGCCGGTCGGCGAGCAGCGCGTCTTCGGGGAAGGCCATGCAAAGCCGCTCGAGACCCGCGCGCGCCTCGGACAACTCACCGCGCCGCACATGGCGTTCGACTTGCGTCTCCAACTGAGCGCGCTCCTCCTGCGTCATCGGTACGGCTAAGCACAGCAGGGCGACTGAAAGGAAACCAGTTACGCTGCTCGAACGATGTGGAGCGCGGTCGTTCTCTTGCTGCTGAGCGCTGATCTGGGGCCGGTGCTGCGCCAGGACGGTTTTCAGATGAAGCCGCCCGCCACCTTCCGCATGGCGCGCATGGATCTGTTCCATGGCACCCAGGTGGGAACCATTGCAGTGAACGCCTCGACCTCCCGCTACCTGAGCGCTGCGTTGGTCGATGGGGAAGGGGAAGACGCGGCGTCGTTGCTCATCTCGGTGGTCGACGCCACGCTCTCGCTGGGGCCTTCGTCGCGCGATGAGCTCTCGACCGCCGTCGTGCGGCACCTTCGCGATGAGCTCGCCCAACCGTTTCAGCTCGAGCGCGCGGAGGTGACCAACGGGCGCGTGCAGGTGCTCGGGTCGGTGCGGCAGGGCAGTCAACTGCGGCGCATTCTCGTCGCGGCGTGGCCGGGTGAGTCTCGGCACGTGGTCGCCATCTGCAGCGCGCCTTCGGGGCGGTGGGATGCACTCGCACCGGTGGTGTCCGACAGTTTTGATTCGATGCGGGTCGAGCCGGCCTCGTCTCCGCGGCCTTCTCAGAGACTGCTTTGGGCGTTCGCCGCCCTGGTCGCGGCGCTCATGCTGATCTCGATCGGGTTGTGGCGGCGCAGACAGGCCGCGAGGAGCACTGGTTAGGCCCTCACCCTGACCCTCTCACGGGGCGACGACGTTGATCTCGGCGGTGCCGAGTTCCTTGTCACCTCGCATCACCTTGATCGTCCACTTGCCGACCTTGTTGAAGTTCTCGCCGCGCCAGCCGCGGGTACGCCCGAAGCCGACCACCGGGTTGTCGACCGTCTTGCGCACCTGGCCTTCGTGCAGGAACTGGATCGACACGTCTTCGTACTTCCCGTCTTTCGGGCAGAGCCACTGAAGCCACGCGAAGACCGTCGTGCCCTTCGGCACCGACGCGCCCACCGGCTCGATGCACTGATATTGGGTAGGGCTGCCCTTGGCCGAGTCGACCTTCACGCACGGAATCAGGTCGAGCAGCGCAGGGCCGCGATCTTTTCCGTTCTCCTGATAGTCGAGGACCTTCTTGATCAGTTCAGCGCTGGGCGGCGGTTCGACCGGGGCCGTCGGGGCAGGGGCCGCAGCAGTTCCGGCGTCTTGAGCGAAGGCGAGCGTGGCGAAAAGCAGTGCGGCAGCAGCGACGGTACGGCTCATCATGTGTGCCCCCAAAGTGTGAAAACGAAGGGGAGTGTGCCCAAAGCGCCACCCGGGAGGAATGGATTTCGCAAGGTGCGGATGCTACGGCCCGACTCGCTCATGCCGTCTGAAAACGCTCACATCCGCAACTTCTCGATCATCGCCCACATCGATCACGGCAAGTCCACGTTGGCTGACCGCCTGCTGGAAAAGACCGGCACGGTGAACAAGCGCGAGCAGCAGGCCCAGTTCCTCGACAACATGGATCTCGAGCGTGAGCGCGGCATCACGATCAAGGCCCAGACCGTGCGCATGAAGTACCGCGCCAACGACGGCAAGGACTACATCCTCAACCTGATCGACACGCCCGGCCACGTCGACTTTGCGTACGAGGTCAGCCGCTCGCTGGCCGCCTGCGAAGGCGCCTTGCTGGTGGTCGACGCCACGCAGGGTGTCGAGGCGCAGACCCTCGCCAACGTCTACATGGCAGTGGAGACGAACCTCGAGATCATCCCGGTCATCAACAAGATCGATCTGCCCTCGGCGAACGTCGAAGGCACCCGGGTCGAGATCACCGATCTCATCGGGTTGGATGGTGACAAGGCAGTGCCGGTCTCCGCCAAGGAAGGCGTGAACATCGACCAGTTGCTCGAGGCGATCGTCACCCAGATTCCGCCGCCCGCAGGCGAGCTGACCGCGCCGCTCAAGTGCCTCGTCTTCGACAGCTGGTACGACAACTACCGCGGCGTGGTGATGCTCATTCGCGTGGTCGAAGGCGTCGTGAAGGTCGGCCAGAAGATCCGCCTGTGGTCGAACCAGAAAGAATTCGAAGTGCAGGAGCTCGGCGTGATCGCGCCGCACCCCGTCGCCGTGAAGCAGTTGATGGCCGGCGAAGTGGGCATCTTCGTGGCGAACATCAAGGAACTCGCTGACGCGAAGGTCGGCGACACCATCACCGACGCCGTCGTGCCCACCGTCACGCCGTTCCCCGGCTTCAAACAGGTCAAGCCGATGGTCTTCTCGGGCATCTTCCCGATCGAAGCTGCCGACTACGACAACCTGCGTGACGCGCTCACCAAGCTGCGCCTCAACGACTCCGCCTTCACCTGGGAGCCCGAGACCTCGACCGCCCTCGGCTTCGGCTTCCGCTGCGGCTACTTAGGCCTGCTGCACATGGAGATCGTTCAGGAGCGCCTGGAGCGCGAGTACAACCTGAACCTCATCTCCACCGCGCCTTCCGTGGTCTACAAAGTGTATCCGCACGGCGGCGAAGTGCTCACCATCGACAACCCGGCGAAGCTGCCCCCGGTGCAGAACATCGAGCACCTCGAAGAGCCTTTCCTCATCGCCCACATCCACGTGCCCAACGAGCACCTGGGCGCGATCTTGGGCTTGTGCCAGGACCGCCGCGGCATTCAGAAGGCCATCGACTACCTGGGCTCGACGGGTACCCGCTGCCGCGTCACGTATGAAATGCCCCTGGCCGAAGTGGTGTTCGACTTCTTCGACAAGATGAAATCGGTCAGCCGTGGCTACGCGTCTCTCGACTACGAGCTGGGTGGCTACCGCACCGCCGACCTGGTGCGCGTGGACATCTTGATCAACGCCGAGATCGTCGATGCCCTCTCGATCATCGTGCACAAGGATCGCGCGTATCAGCGCGGCCGCGAGGTCTGCGAGAAGCTCAAGGAAGTGATCCCCAAGCAGATGTTCGAGGTGGCCATTCAGGCCGCCATCGGCAGCCGGATCATCAGCCGCGAGACCATCTCGGCCATGCGCAAGAACGTGCTCGCCAAGTGCTACGGCGGCGACATCTCGCGTAAGCGCAAGCTCCTCGAGAAGCAGAAAGAGGGCAAGAAGCGCCTCAAGTCGGTCGGCAGCGTCGAGCTTCCCCAGGAGGCTTTCCTCGCCGTTCTGAAATCGGAGAACTGACGTGGCCGCAGAGGCGAAGCCGATTGAGCCGTCTCTTGCGCAGGCCGTGCTGGGCAAGCTCTGTGCTGAAGATCGGAGGCGCCTGGAAAAGTGGCGCTGGCACGATCGGCTGGTCAGCCTCTGGGCGCCGGTCACCGTGCTCGCGCTCGTCTTCGTGGTCTACTTGACCATCGTCGAGAGCGTGGTCTGCACGTACCTGTGGTTGCAGCCGCTGATTCAGGGCCTGGGGTTGATCTGTTTTGCCTGGTGGCTGGGGCTGGTGATCGCCCGTACGCCGTTCTTCAAGAAGTGGAACGACCACCGCGAGGCGCGGTACCGGGCAGAAGAGATCCTCGCCGAGGTCGAAGCGCTCGCCGGCAAGGCGCGTAAACACCTCAAAGAGAAGGCGTGGGAAGAGCTCGTCGCCGCCTCCGAGGCCACCGTGCGTTCGTTCGGCCAGCCGCTCGAACAGGTGAGGGCCGCTTCGAAGTCGCTGGAGCAGGCCTACGACAAACACCTCAGGTCGCACAAACGCGGCTGGCTCGATCTGAGCGGCGGCTTCGTGCGCGCGCTGCTGATCGCGCTGACCTTCCGCGCGGTGCTGCTCGACCCGTTCAAGATTCCTTCAGGCTCGATGATCCCCACGCTCGAGCTGGGCGATCAGATCTTCGTCAACAAGTTCATCTACGGCGTGCGGCTGCCCTTCACCGACTACGTGCCGTTCGTGATCGTTCGCGCGCCGAAAGCCGGCGACGTGATCGTCTTCAACAACCCGCTCAACCCTTCGGTCGACTACATCAAGCGCGTGGTCGGCGTGCCCGGCGACACGCTCGAGTTCACCGACGAGGGGCTCGTCATCAATGGCCAGCTCGCTCCGCGCACCCTGGAAAACGACGACTACCGTTTCTGGGAGCACAACGAGGTACAGGTCACCAGCTTCGATAGCTTGAAGTACTGGGTGAGCACCTGGCGCGAAGACGACTGGCGCGAACGCCCCGAGGAACTCTACCGCGAGACCTTCAACGGCGTGCCCCACCTGATCCTCGATGACGTCGAGATCCGCAAAGCCGGGTTCTCGCAGCTCGAGGCGCGCAGCGTGAAGGTGCCGGAGGGCTCGGTGTTCGTGATGGGCGACAACCGCAACAACTCGGCCGACAGCCGGTTTGGTCTGGGCGTCAGCGGAAACCAGTTCGAGTTCGTGCCCTTCACCAGCATCAAGGGCAAGGCCACGGTGATCTGGTTCTCGCTCTCGCACGGCGGCTTCTTGAGCTCGATCTTCGGCGGCACCGGCATTCGCTACGACCGCTTCTTCACCCCCGTGACGATGTGTGGGGCTGAAGCTCTGCGGAAGTAAGTAATACGAGGTTCCTTGACGCTGCGAGGGCAGCGTGGCTACTTCGTGCCGTGCGCAACAACGGCGAAACCAACCCGGTCACCTATCTGTTCGTCGCGCTGTTCGCGGGGGTCTGCTTCTACGGCTACCACGTGGGTCCGCTCTACTGGGACAACCTCATGGCCAAAGAGGCGGCCGCTGAGGCCTTCAACGTCTACATCCTGAGCGGCGAGAAGATCGCCCTCGACAGGATGCTCATCCGGCTCAACGCCAAGAGCCCCGACACCAGCCACTACGAGGTGGACGAGGAGGGCGTCGAGTCGGTCAAGCCGGGTTTCGGGCTCACTGAAGACAACGTCAAAGTCACCCTCGACGAGGCGAACAAGAAGCTGACGATTCGCATCGAGTACGACCGCATCGTCGAGTTCAAGCCGCTCAAGAAGCGCAAGAGCTACCACCTGGTGGCCGAAAAGACCGGAAGCCTCGGCAAATGACTTCGTCCCGCCATTTGCTCGGCATCGAGGGGCTCCCGAAGGCCGAGCTCGAGCAGTTGCTCACCCGCGCCCACGAGTACCGCGAAGGGCGCGTCGGCGGGCGGCACCTCGTCGGCCGCGTGGTGGCGAACGTCTTCTACGAAGCGTCGACGCGCACGCGCTCGAGCTTCGAGGTCGCCGCCGCCAGCCTCGGCGCACACGTGCTCAACTGGACGGTCACCGGCTCATCGGCTTCCAAGGGTGAGACGCTGGTGGACACCGCCAAGAACATCGCTGCGCTCGGCGTGAGCATCATCGTGGTGCGCCATCAGCACAGCGGCGCCGCGGCCCTGGTGGCGCGTTCGGTGGGGTGCTCCGTGGTCAACGCGGGTGATGGCCAGCACGAACACCCCAGCCAGGCGCTGCTCGACGCGTACACGTTGTGGCGCCGCTGGGGCACGCTTGCGGGCAAGCGGGTGGCGATCGTGGGCGACATTCTTCACAGCCGCGTGGCGCGCTCGAACCTGCACTGCTTGAAGGCGCTGGGCGCGAGCCTGGTGTTCTGTGGGCCGCCCACCATGTTGCCGACGGGGCTCGCCGCGCTGGGCGCCGAGGTGACCACCGAGCTCGATCGTGCGCTCGACGGCGCCGACGCGGTGATGATGCTGCGCATCCAACGTGAAAGGCAGGGCGATGCGCTCTTCCCGACGCCCGCCGAGTACCACGCGCGCTGGGGCCTGACGAACGAGCGGGCCGCGGCCCTCAAGCCAGAGGCGGTGGTGCTGCACCCGGGCCCGGTCAATCGCGGCCTGGAGCTCTCGCCTGAAGTGGCTGACGGGCAACGCAGCCTGATTCTCGAGCAGGTGCAGAACGGCGTCGCCGTGCGCAAGGCCATCCTGGAGGCCGTGTCATGAACGCACCAGGTGACTCCGTCTCCCTTCGCGAGACGGTTGGGGTGAGGGCCGAATGAGAATCCTTCTTCGCGGTGCGCGTCTCCTCGACCCAGCTGCAAAACGAGACGGCCTCAATGAAGTCTTGATCGTCGACGGCGAGATCGCCTCAGTCGGGCCCAAACTCGACCCGACCGGGGCACGCGTCATCGAGCTCGACGGCCAATGGGTCAGCCCCGGCTTCGTCGATCTGCACAGCGTGCTGCGCGACACGAACGATCTCGACGCGGCCCTCAAAGGCGGGTTCACCACCGTCGTCGCCGCGCCTGAGTCGAACACGCTGCGCGACGACCGCCTGCAATTGCTCTTTGCCGCGCCGCTGACCCGCAAGCTCGAGGGTGAAGAGCTCGGTGAGACGCCCGATGACGCGGCCTGCTTGAGTCAGGGTTTCCGGCCGCTCGTGAAGTCGGGCGTACTGCGCCGGGCGCTCCAGTATTCGCGCGGCAAGCTGCTGGTGCTGCACGCGGAAGATCCCTCGCTCACCGGCGCAGGTGTGCTCGGTGAAGGCCTGACGGCCACGCGGCTGGGCCTGCCTTCCGTGCCTGTCGCGGCTGAAGCGGCGGTCGTCGCGCGCGACCTGCTGATCCTCGAAGAGACCGGCGGCCGGCTCCACTTCGCGCACCTCACCACCGCCCGCAGCGTCGAGCTGATTCGCGCCGCCAAACAGCGCGGCCTGCAGGTCTCGGCCGACTGCACGCCGCACCACCTCACCCGCGATGATCGCGCGGCCGAAGGCTATGCCCTCGAGGCACGGGTGTGGCCGGCCCTGCGCAGCGAAGCTGACGTGAAGGCGCTCGGGCTCGCGCTCGCTGATGGCACCCTCGACGCGGTCGCCTGCGATCACGTGCGCGTCGACGTGCTCGACCGTGAGCACCCGTTCGAGGCATGCGCGCCCGGCTGCGAGGCTTTCGAGCAGGCGCTCCCGGCGGTGCTGAGCCTGGGTCTGACTCCGTTGCGGCTGGTCGAGGTGCTCTCGACGGCACCCGCCCGGTTGCTCGGGCTCGAGACGGGGATCCTGCCCGGCCTGCGGGCTGCGTTGACGATCATCGACCCTCAGGCCCGCGCGGTCTTTGGCGTCATCAGTGGTGCGCGTTATTTCTCTTCGACTGGAGTGACCACGTGAAGCGAGCTGTCCTGGCCCTGGCTGACGGGTCCCTTTTCGAAGGGCGTTCTTTTGGCGCTGCTGGCGAGATCATCGGTGAGGTGGTCTTCAACACTTCGATGTTCGGGTACCAGGAGATCCTCACCGACCCATCGTACGTCGGGCAGATCGTCACCATGGCGTACCCGCAGATGGGCAACGTCGGCACCACCGCGGAAGACGACGAGTCGGGCAAGCCGCACGCGGTCGGGATGATCGTGCGTGAGTACTCCGAGCCGTCGAACTGGCGCAGCCAGGAGTCGCTCGACGCGATGCTCTCCCGCTGCGGCGTCGGTGGCATCGAAGGCATCGATACGCGCAGGCTCGTGCGTCACCTGCGCACGCACGGCGCTCAGATGGGCGTCATCTCCACCGGGGCTCACTCCGCCAGCGCGCTCGTCGAGAAGGCGAAGCAGGCGCCCGGCATGGAGGGCATGGATCTGGCCACCGGCATCTCGACCAAGACGGTCTACGAGTGGACGAAGCGAACGCCGAACGTGCTGGACGACGCGACGTTGCTCCAGGTGCCCCCGCGGTTCAGGGTGGTGGCGGTCGACTACGGCCTCAAGAAGGCGATGCTGCAGTTCCTCGTCGACGTGGGCTGCCACGTCACCGTGGTGCCCGCGTGGACGACCTCGGCCGAGATCCTCTCGCGCAAACCCGATGGCGTGTTCCTCACCAACGGCCCCGGCGATCCCGCGGCGGTGAAGGGTGCTGACAAGACGGTGGCTGAGCTCCTCGGCAAGGTGCCCGTGTTCGGCATCTGTCTGGGCCACCAGATCCTCGCGCTCGCGCTGGGCGGGAAGACCTGGAAGATGAAGTTCGGTCACCGCGGCGCCAACCAACCCGTGAAGGATCTGGTCACCGGCAAGGTCGAGATCACCGCGCAGAACCACGGCTTTGCGGTCGACGCGAAGAGCCTCGAGGGCAAGGCCGAGGTCTCGCACCTGAACCTGAACGACTCGACCGTCGAGGGCCTGGTGGTGCCCTTCGCGCGCGCGTTCTCGGTGCAGTACCACCCCGAGGCTTCGCCCGGCCCGCACGACGCCCGCTACCTGTTCCAGCGCTTCGCCGACGTGATGGCGGGGTCAACGCCCGGATGAGCGGCGCCCCACACCCGTTTCTCGAAGAGCTGATCGCCTTCGCCACGCCGGAAGAAACCAAGCCCGATCTGCTGGTGGCCCGGGCGGCGTGGTTTTTGAAGAACGGCGAGGTGTTCGACGAAGATCGCCAGCTCGAGCAGCGCATGGCGGGCTTCCTCGAACACTACGCGTGCGATCGTACCGCGCCGCACTTCGGCAAGACGCCGGCGCGGCAGCGGTACGAGCAGTCACTTCAGGAAGACGTGCCCGAACGCGCCGCGGCGTTCCGCGCGCTCACCGAGACCATTCACGGAATCTTCGAAGTGCGGCGCATCGCGAAGGGCGAAGTCCGTCTGCGCGGGCTGTTCTCCGGCATCAGCTGGGACGTGACCGAGCGCCGACAGATCGTCGGGCTGGGCGTGGGTGACGTGCTCGAGGCGCGCCTGCTGCCGTTCGCGGGGCACCTGCACTTCTCGGCCTCGTACTGCTTCCACCCTCATGAGGCGGCCAGGCAGATCAAGGCCGAGGCAAAACGCAGACTCAAAGCAGGCGTGGCCGACGAAGCAGCGTTCGTGCACGAGTGCGCGGTGCGAAGCCTGAAAACCGAGCGCTACCGGCAGATCGCCGTCGAGAAGATCTACGACTTCACGCCGCGCAAAGTCTGAAGCTGAGCTCCCTCTCTCCGAGGGAGACTGTTGAAGTACGCCCTCGACTTCGCTCGGGCTGAACGGATTTCCCCCGGTTCCGTTCGTGCCGAGCGGAGTCGAGGCACCTATTTCAACAGTCCCCGATGGGGAGAGGGCAATCGCCTCTCCTCTTCACCGGCTGTCCAACAACTCGAGAAAATCGCGCAGCCGCTCGAGCTCATCATCTTCGAGTTGATCGAACTCCACCCCATACCCGCGCACCGCCACGCTGACGTGCTCCGCGCGAGGGGTACGCACATCGACTCGCCCCGTGCCTGCGCGCGTGAACTTGATGTGAGCCACCCACGGCTCACCGCCCGGCAGGGGAATGCCAATCACACCACCTTCACCTGTCTGCACGTCATCGATCGCCTGCACCTCTTCGATGAAGGCGCCCGTCTCCGACAATTCCAGCACCCGAGCGCGCGCCGCATCACCCCCACGGTCGAGCTCGATCTGAGAGCTCAACTCGCAGCGGTATCGGACGGGGCGGGGCGTCGTCATGCGGTGCTCAGCATCTCACAACCGCCCAATGGTCATCAGGTTGGTGTGGCCCGCTCACGCCCCGATACAGCCCCCTGCGCCGCACGATGGCCAGTCTGTGAGGCTGTGTCGGGAAAATGCCCCGGTTGACGCCCTCGAGCGCAACTTTCTACGCTACAGGCTGCGGTGGCGGCGAAGTGCCATCCGGGGGGAGCGCAGGAGCTGTTTCCTTAGGCTCACACGGAGGCCGGAAGTGAGTGACAACAGGAAGTTTGAGCGCGTGTCTTCCCGCCTTCGCTGCTGGTGCGAAGGTGAGAACATCACCGTTTACGCGCGCATCGGGAACCTGAGTGAGGGCGGGATCTTCGTGCGCACCAGCACGCCGTTGGAGCGAGGCAGCAAGGCGACACTTCGCTTCGGCACTGACGGCGTGGAGGCGCCGGCGCGGGTGGTGTGGAGCCGCAATGAAGGGCAGGGCGGGCCGCCCGGCATGGGCCTCGTGTTCGAAGAACTTCAAGACGGCGTTCGCGATGCGATTCGTCGGTTGATCGAAGAAGATCGCTCGCCTTCGAAGGCGCAGATCAGTAACTGAGAATCGTTTGCCCCCGCTGAACCGGAAGTACGAGGAGCGCCTTGCGGATCGCCATCATCTCCGACATCCACAGCAACATCGAAGCGCTCACCGAAGTCCTCAAGACCATCGACAAGCAGAAGGTCGACCGCATCGTCAGCCTGGGTGACATCGTCGGCTACGGCGCCTCGCCCAACCCCTGCTGCGAGCTGGTTCGTGAGCACGCCGAGGTCACGCTGCTGGGCAACCACGACGCCGCCGTCGCCGGCCGGATGGACTACTCGTTTTATTACGACGCCGCTCGCCACGCCCTCGACTGGTCGGCCAACGTGCTCAACGAAGAGAACCTCAACTGGCTGCGCAGCCTGCCGTACACCTACCGGATCGGTGACGTGGGCTTCTGCCATGGCTCCCCCGTCGAGCCGCGCAGCTACGAGTACATCTTCGCCCTGGAGCAGGCGCGTGAGCTGACTCCGTTCGCGGGCGACCTGCCCGAGGTGACGTTCATCGGGCACAGCCACCTGTGCAAGGCGTTCGCCATCGGCTCGGGCGAAGTGAACGACGTGGTCGCGCAAAAATTCGGCATCCGCAAAGGCTACAAGTACATCATCAGCGTCGGCTCGGTCGGCCAGCCCCGCGACTACGACAACCGCTCGTGTTTCGTGATCCACGACACCGAAGCGCGCACCGTCGAGTACGTGCGGGTCGAGTACGACATTCAGTCGTCGGCCCAGCGCATCTTCGATGCCGACCTGGCCCTGAACTTCGGCAAGCGCCTCTTCCTGGGCGTCTAATTCGCCCTTGCGACCGGGCGGCGGCGGGGCGAGAACAGCCCCGCTCCCGATGCGCGATCAAACCTTCATGACGTTGATGCGGTTGTTGCCGAAGTCGGCCCTCTCTGCGGCCGTCGGCAAAGCCACGCGGGCCCCTGTTCCCGCTGCCGTTCACCAGGCTGCGATGCGGGTCTTCGCCAGGCAGTACGACGTGAATCTCGAGGAAGCCGAAGGCTCCATCGAAGACTTCCCGACGTTCGGCGCGTTCTTCACGCGGAAGCTCAAGCCCGGCCGCCGCACCATCGACATGGATCCGAAGGTGATCGCGAGCCCCGTCGACGCTCACGTCTCTCAGATCGGTACCATCGAACGCGGCGCGTGCCTGCAGGCCAAGGGCATCAGCTTTCCCGTCGACAAGCTGCTGGGTGACGCCCGCCGCGCGCTCGACTTCGAAGGCGGCTCGTTCGCCACGCTCTACCTCTCGCCTCGCGACTACCACCGCTTCCACTCGCCGCTGCCGGGGCAGATCACGGGTTATCAGTACCTGCCCGGTGAGTTCTGGCCGGTGAACCAGAAGTCGGTGCGCACCCAAGACGCGCTGTTCGCGATCAACGAGCGGCTGGTGACGTACCTCGACACGCCTGCCGGGCCCTGCGCGTACATCGCCGTCGGCGCGACCTGCGTGTCTCGCATTCACGCGGCCTACGACGAGCTCATCACCCACCGCGGTGAGCCCCAGAAGGGCCACACCTATCCCCGGCCCATCGCCATCGAGAAGGGCGGCGAGATCGGCATGTTCGAGATGGGCTCGACGGTGATCCTGTTGTTCGCGCGCGGCAAGATGACCTGGGAACCGTCGCTGCTGGCCGATTCGCCGGTGGTGCTGGGCCAGAAGATCGGAACCATCACGTGAGTAAGACGTTCGCCGCAGTGAAGGGGATGAACGATCTCCTCCCGCCGCAGATCGAGATCTGGCAGCGCATCGAGGGCATCGCGCGCAAGTTGTTCGGCCGCTACGGCTTCTCTGAGGTGCGCACGCCGATCGTCGAAGACACCGCCTTGTTCGTGCGCAGCGTCGGCGAGGTCACCGACATCGTCGGCAAGGAAATGTACACGTTCATCGACAAGGGTGACCGGTCGATCTCCATGCGGCCCGAAGGCACGGCGCCGGCGGCCCGCGCGTACATCGAGAACGGCGTTGCGAACACCGAGCCGCTGACCCGCTGGTTCTACATGGGCCCGATGTTCCGCTACGAGCGCATGAAGACGGGCCGCTATCGCCAGTTCTACCAGCTCGGCGCTGAGGCCTACGGCGCGCTCGACCCGGCGCAGGACGTCGAGGTGATCTCGTTGTGCCACGAGTTCTTCAAGCAGATCGGCGTGCCTGACGTCGTGCTGCACGTGAACTCGCTGGGTGATGGCTCGACGCGGCCGGCGTATCTCGAGCTGCTCAAGCAGCACTTCGCGCCGTTGATCGAAGTGATGAGCCCTGAGGCGAAGCTCGCCTACGAGAAGAACACCATGCGCCTGCTCGACTCGAAGGAGGCCGCGCTGCAGGAGGCGATCGTTTCTGCGCCGGCGATCCTCGACTCGATCGATGAAGGCTCGAAGAAACACTTCGACGACGTGCAGCGGCTGCTCAAGAAGCTCGGCATTCCTTTCGAGCTCGATCGCCGGCTGGTGCGCGGGCTCGACTACTACACGCGCACCACCTTCGAGTTCATCTACGAGCCGAAGTCGGGTGAGAACAC
>JAYVFP010000162.1:0-12650 GCA_043773025.1 Archangium sp. | reverse complement strand
GCAACTTCCCATCGCGCGTCACGCTCGGCTCGATGCCGCGCAGGGTCGTCTGCAGCGGCGTGAGCGTGGGCTCAGTCCACGTGAAGCTCGAGACCGCCGACTGCGCGGTGTTCGGAGAAGACACCACCACCTTCAGTCTCCGGCGGCGCATCACGTTGTTCGGTGCTGGAACCGTCGCATCGGAGTCGATGACGAACACGTCGTAGCAAGCGTGACTGCCCGCACCGTTCGCCGAGCCATCACCGTTGCAGCGCGTCGGCTGCGGCGTCGCTTCACACAACGCGAGCGCGTTCTCACCGTTGACGTCGTTCTGCACCAACACTGGCGACGAGAACGAATCACCGAGGTCCGGCACGCTGGCGCTCACGGTGATCGCCTCAGGGCGAAGCATGCGCGCTTCCCACCCCGCGCCGGTGCGAACCACGAAGAGCCGACCATCGAAGCTCACGTTGTGCCCGTTGCCCCCCATCGGGCTGCTGACCGCGAGGGGACTGGTCGCTGCGACGGCGACGTTCGCTACCAGGGTGACCATGACGAGTGCGCGCATGCATCACTGCCTAGCCGAGCGCGCCGAGCCGATACAATGGGAGACGGGAATGCTGACTGAGAACTCCTGTGCACAGCTGCGCGCGGCCCTCTTTTTGCCTATAAAGGGCAAATTGCGTCCAGCCCTGCTCACCTGCACCCTCCTTCTGCTGGCATGCGGGCCGCGCCCTGAGCCGGCCGACGCGGGCGTTGAGGCAGGCTCGAGCGACGCGGTGATCCCCGGCATTCTGGTGGAGCGCAGCCTCTTCTGGGGCGCCGATGCAGGCGTGCTGGACGATGGAGAGGTGGTCTCCTTCGCCCGGCTGATGGCGCTCGCCGCGGGCCACGGCAACGGCGGTCCGATGCTGGTTCAGTGGTTCAACCGCTTCTCAACCACCGCCCACTCCGAACGCGCCCTGCCCGCGCAGTTCATCGACGCGGTGGTCGCTGCACAAGGCGCCGACCCCACGCAGTGGAATCTTTCGCTGCTCCCGTTCAAGGTGACCGGCGTTCACAACCGCATCGACCTCGCCGACCTCTCCCCCGCGGGTCACTGCGGCGAGCTGCGCGCCTCCATTTCCAGCTCCGACGTGACGCTGCAGCCCTTTCACGCGCTCTTTCTCTTCCGTCAGCCCCCGGGCCCGGACGACGTGGTCGACGGCCAGGTCACCTGTGAAGGCACCGCGCGAAGCTGGGCTGCCTTGAGCGGGTTGGAAGGCGCTCCGTTCGAGACCGCGCTGCGAACCCTGCTCACGAACGGCCTGACCTCCACGCGCTTCGCGATGCTCGAGACGGTCGAGTTCACCCTCGCGCCCTGGGAGTGGCGGCAGTGGGTCCCCGCCCCCGACGGAGGCCTCGAGAACCCGCCGCTCTTCCAGCAGCTCGACGTGGAGAACCTCAACCGCGCAGGCCCCTTGCGCACCGACTTCCTCACCTGGGTCGACTCCAACGCCGCACAGCTCGCGCAACGCCGCCTGCTCATCCCCGAGCGGTTCCGCACGCAGTCAGTGCGGGTCACGCAAGGCGTGATGCGCCAGCCACTTTCTCTTCAAGGCGCGAGCGCGGCGTCGACTTTTCCCGACCTGCGAAAGCAGCTCGAGCTGGTCGGCTGCGCGGCCTGCCACACCGCCGACGCCGAGTTCGTGCAGACCCGCAACGATCGCTCGGTGAGCCCGTTCTACGAGAAGGAGCTGCGCGCCCGCGCCGAGCACCTCGCGGCCCTGGCCCGGGGTGATGCACCCGCACCGCCCTTCGGCCCGCTGCAGGTCAATCCTGTCCTCCCGCCGTAGCGGCCGCTGGAGTACGAAGCGCACCATGTCCGTCGCCGCAGCCCCTGCGCCCGCAGCCACCTGGCGCTTCCCCCGCGCCTTCTGGGTCGCCAACGTCATCGAGCTGTTCGAGCGCGCCGCCTACTACGGCACCTTCATCGCGCTCGCCCTCTTCCTCACCGACGTGGTCGGCTTCACCGACATCGAGTCTGGGTACATCAGCGGCATCTTCTCGTCGGGCTTGTACCTGCTCCCGTTCGCCACGGGTGCCATCGCAGACCGGCTCGGCTTCCGCGTGTCCCTCACCTTCGCCTTCGCCTGCCTGGCGGTCGGCTACACGGTGGTGGGCCTGTTCCCCTTCAAGGCGATCATCCCGTTTGGGCTGCTGCTGGTGTGCATCGGCGGCGCGTTCGTCAAGCCCATCATCACCGGCACCGTCTCGCTCAGCAGCGACGCCACCAGCCGCGCGCGCGCCTTCAGCCTCTTCTACATGATGGTGAACATCGGCTCGTTTTCCGGGAAGACCATCGCGAAACCCGTGCGCGCTGAGCTGGGGCTTCAGTACATCCCGCTCTACTCGGGCGTGGTGGCGGCCATCGCGCTGGTCGCGGTAATCTTCTTCTACCGGCCGCAAGCGAGCGCTGCGTTGTCGAAGGGCTTCGACGAGACCATCCGCGGCTTCAAGGAAGTGCTGCGCAACACCCGCTTCATGGCGCTCATCCTGATCACCTCTGGCTTCTGGGCGATCCAGGGCCAGATGTACGCCTCGATGCCCAAGTACGTGCTGCGCATGGTCGGCGATGGCGCGAGCCCCGAGTGGTACGCGAACGTGAACCCCGCGGTGGTGGTGCTCTGTGTGGTACCCATCACGCAGTTGGTGAAGAGGTGGAAGCCCATCACTTCCATCCTCATCGCGCTGGCGATCATTCCGTTCTCCGCGCTCATCATGGCGTTTGCGCACGTGCTCACCGGAAGCAACATCTCGCTCGGCGGGCTGCACCCGGTCACCGTGACCATGCTCGCCGGCATCGCGCTGCAGGGTTTCGCCGAGTGCTTCTTGAGCCCGCGCTACCTCGAGTATGCGTCCAGGCAGGCGCCCGCAGGGCAGGAGGCGATGTACATGGGCTACTGCCACCTCAATACATTCTTCGCGTGGCTCTTCGGCTTCATCGCCTCGGGGTACCTGCTGCAGGCGTTCTGCCCTGATCCCAAGACGCTCTCGGCCGATGGCCAGGCCCAGCGGTTGGCGGCGCTGGCTGGCAACGGCTCGATGCCGGTCGAGTACGCGCACGCGCATTATCTCTGGTTCACCTTCGCAGGCGTTGGCTTCGTGGCGCTGGTGCTGCTCATGCTGCTGCGAGCGACGGAGAAGCCGGAAGCGCCCAGCGCCGCCTGATCGTTCCCACCGCACACCGGTCCTCCCGGAGGAACACACCGGTCCTCCCGAGCGGAGTCGAGGGAGTACCTTTGCTCGCGCGGCAAGTGGCATCTCGACTGCGCTCGATGCGAACGGTGGTGGGCTGTTCCTTCGCAGCCGCTGCGAACGGTGGTGGGCTGTTCCTTCGCAGCCGCTGCGAACGGTGGGGCGCACCCGGTCCCTGCTCGGGAGATGGGTCAGGCGGCGCGAGCGGTGGGCACGATGCCCTGCTCTTCGAGCCAACCAAGCGCCCGCTGCTGGCAGTGCGCGCGATGCCACGCGTGCCATTGCTGTTGTCGCTCCGGCAGCCACGACAGCGCCGTCTTGAAGCGCCGCTCGGGGCGCGAAGCCGAGAGCGCCAACTCGAGCGACTCCTGCAAGGTCGCATCACCCAGCGAGCTGACGAACGCCTTCATGTCGTCGATCACCCGCTGTGGATTGCCCGGCGGCACGCGCACGAATCGTCGGGGCTCGCTCTCGATCTCCGTCACCGTCAGGCCTCCGTGTTCTGCCGGCTCGAACTCGTGCGTGACCAACAAGACGTCGCCGGTGCTCACGTCGAGGAACCACCGCAGGTCGGCGGTCTCCGCCTCCAGCGCGATGGAGAGCTCTTCGAGATCGACTGGCAGGGAGCGGTTTAAAAGGGTCAAGAGCGGTTCCTTCAGGGCCTGCGGCGTCTACGCAAACCCTGCGCTGTGCTCAAGACCCCCCCGTGATTCTGAAGCGTCTGCATGACGCTGTGCGTCATTGCGTTCAGGCGGCCTTCGCGGGCGCTGCAGGCTCTTCCGTGCGGACGAAGTCCTGCTCTTTGTAGAACTTCGCGTAGACCGCGAAGGCCAGCGCGGTGATCCAGATCACGATGATGAAGAAGTAATAGTAGGCCCCGCCGACCAGCGCGTAGGTCGACAGCTCGGCTTTCGCGCCCAGCTCGCCGCTCGAAACGACCGGCGTGCGCTCAGGCGTCATGATGCGCAGCCGCGAGCCCTGAATCTCGGCAATCAAGAAGGTGCCCGCGAGATCCTTGCCCTTGGTGTCCTTCACGCCGGTCTCACCTGTGAAGTCGATCTTCTGCCCCACCACGAACTCCGAGGCCTCATTGAGGGTGAGCCAGGTCTCTGCACCCGACTCGATCTTCGTCGCGTGCACCGGCTTGATGATGGCGAAGTTCACCACCGCGACCAGCAGGTTCCCGAGGCTCGTGGAAAGCAGGAAGAGCGCCATGATGAAGCTCTTGATGCGCAGCGGAGCCTGCTTGTACGAGAACTCCAGCGCGGTCACGGAGACGAGCAGCTCGGCTGCCGTCAGGATGAAGTACGCGAGAATCTGCCACCACACCGACATCGCCTCGCCGCGCATCATGCGGTCTTCGAGCCAACCGACCACGATGAACGAGATGCCCATCACCACCAGGCCCGCGCCGATCTTTCGCAGGGGCGTGACCTTCACGAACTTGTTCACGAACGGGAAGATGCCGAACGAGAAGACGGGCGCCAGCATCAGAATGAACAGGCCGTTGACCACCTGAACCTGCGACGGCTTGAAGGTGAACAGCCCGAAGATCGACTTGTCCATCAGGGGCGACTGCGCCTGCAGCACCAGCGCGCCGCCATTGCCCTGGTCCCACAGCATCCAGAACAGGGCCACGAACACGTAGAGGCCACCCAGCCGGGCGATCAACGAGAGGCCGCTGACCGAGAAGACCTCTTTGACCCACGCCTTGCCCGCGGGCGGCACCTTCACGTAGCGGGCGCGGCCGGCGATGAACACCAGCGTCGCTGCGACCATCATGATCGCCGGCATGCCGAAGGCCCACTTCGGCCCCCAGTTGGGGTTCGCCAACAACTCGGGGCACAGCAGAATCGAGATCGACGAGCCCGCGTTGATGGCCATGTAGAACATCGAGAACGCACGCTCGATGAGGTGCGCGTTCTTGGCGCTGAATTGATCACCCACGTTGGTCGAGACGCAGGGCTTGATGCCGCCGGTGCCGAGGGCCACCATTCCCAAGCTGGCCACGAGGGCGAACTCGCTGTGCCCCATCAGCGCGAGCGAAACGCAGCCCGCAGCGTAGATGAGCGAGAACACGAAGATCGTGCGGAACTTGCCCCAGAAGACGTCAGAGATGATCGCGCCGACGAGCGGGAAGAAGTACGCCGCCGACTTGAAGAGCGCGCCCCACGCGAGCGCCTTGCCGTCGGTGAACTTCATGGTGCCGACCATGAACGCCACCAGGATCGAGTTGATGCCGTAGAAGCAGAACCGCTCGGCGAACTCGTTGCTGATGATGAAGGGGATGCTCGAAGGCATCTTGTTGTCAGCAGGGTCGACTGTGGTCGGTACGGTCACGAAGGCTCCTCGTTACGTGCGAAAGCGCCGGTCCGCATAGCAGCCCCCCCGAAGGGTGGGAAGCGCTCTACAGCTCGTCCGAACGGGCCAACATGCCGGCGTGGCCGAGCAGCTTTCGTTCGAGCCGCTCCATCTTGCGCGCATCTTTCGGGGTCTGGTGATCGTGGCCGAGCAGGTGAAGCAGCCCGTGCGCGAGGTACAGCGCCAGCTCGCGGTCGAGCGTGGTGCCGAGCTCTCTGGCCGCGCGTTTCGCCGTGTCGAGCGAGATGACGATGTCGCCCAGAGGTCGCAGTCCTCCGCCGGGGAAGTCGCCTGCGGGGAAGGAGAGCACGTCGGTCGCGGCGTCGATGCCGAAATATTGGCGCTTGAGTTTGCGGATCGAAGGGTCGCGCACGAGGGAGAGGGACAGCTCGACGTCTTCGAGCTTCAGGGTCTTGGCGAAGGAGTTTGCGAGGCTGGTGAGGCGTTTGGCCTGGGCGCTTCGCGAAGTGCAGAGGACTTTCACGGCGAAAAGCCCTCTCCCCGAGCCTCTCCCCCGCGAGGAGAGGGAGACAACGGGTGAAGTTCGTCTGTGCTCACTTCACCACCGACAACGGTTTCATCACGTCTCGCTCCGGCGGCTTGCCCCCGCCGATCGCCCCCGCCGGGTACTGCGGCCTCGCGTGGTAAATCCCCTCCAGCGTGCGGGTGAACGACGCGCCCATCAGGTGCAGATCCTTCAGCGTCAGCTCGCACTCATCGAGCTGACCTTCGCTGAAGATCACGTTGATCATCTTCTGCACCAGGGCCCGCAACTTCTCCGTGGTCGGCTCGGGCATCGAGCGGCTCGCCGCCTCACACGCATCGGCGATCATCACCAACGCGGTCTCACGCGACTGCGGTTTGGGGCCCGGATAGCGGAAGAGCGCCTCGTCGATGGGCTTGGCGTCATCGCGGCCTTCGAGCTCCTTCTGCGCCTTGTGAAAGAAGTACCCGACCAACCGGGTGCCGTGATGTTCGGGGATCGCGTCAGCCACGCGGCGCGGCAGCTTGTACTCACGCGCCATCTCGAGGCCTTCGGTGACGTGCCGCTTGATGATCACCGCGCTCATCGACGGAACCAGCTTGTCGTGCGTGTTCTCGCCCTTCTGGTTCTCGCCGAAGTAGGCCGGGTTCCGGCCCTTGCCGATGTCGTGGTAATACGCGCAGCTGCGCGCGAGCAGCGGGTTGGCGCCGATCGCCTCGGCCGCCGACTCGACCAACGAGCCCATCACGATGCTGTGGTGGTAGGTGCCGGGCGCGTTGAGCACCAGTTCCTTGAGCGCCGGGTGATTGAGGTTCGCCAGCTCGAGCAGCTTGAGGTCAGACGCGTAGCCGAAGATGCCTTCGACCAGCGGCGTGAGCGCCAAGACCAGCGCGGGCAGCAAGAAGGCCGCGGCCAGCAGCGCGAACACGCCGCTGGAGAGCATCTCGAGGCCCAGCCCCTTCGCGGCGGCCAGCTGAAGGAAGACCATCAACCCGAACCCCACCGCGCCCGTCGCGAAGCCCGCGCGGAAGATGCCGGCGCGATCCTTCGCGCGGCCGATGCGATCAGCCGCCACCATCGAGGTGACGAGCGAGAAGAGAAAGAACGAGAGCGAGTTGCCCAGCAAGACGCCCGCGAGCGCTGAGAAGATGATGGCGAAGAAGAGCGCTGCCGACTCCGACAAGACGAAGCGCACCAGCATCGCGCCCGCCGCCACCGGGAAGGCGAACTGCAACGCCTCGATGGGCAACGAGGGGTAGCCGTTCTGCACCACGTCGGCCACCAGCACCCAGAGGTGCAGCCCGCCCAGCAGCCCCGTCCCCAGGATGCCCATGAACGCCACGTCACGCCGCGAAGGGCGGAACTGGCGCAACGAGGCGGTGAAGAACAACCACGCCGCGCTCACCAGCAACGCCACGATGCCCGCCCCGCCCAGCTGCAGTTGGAGCAGATCGAGCTCGCTGGTCTGCGAACGCAGGCTGCGGGTCACCAACACGTGTTGCTCGGTGACCAGCTCGCCGTCTCCGATGATGCGCTGGCCCTTCTTGATCGACAGGTTCACCGGCTTGACCGCGTCCCAGGCGGCTTTGCGGCGCGCTTCGGTCTCTGCGATGTTGACCGTGAGGTTCGCCCGCACCTGCTTGCGCGCCAGGCGCAACACCGCGCGGCGCACCGGGGTGGGCGAGTCGGGCAGCAGGTTGCCCGGCACCGAGGAAAAACGATCGAGCTCGGTGCTCACTTCTTTCAAGTCGAAAGCGCCGGGCTGCGCGGTGGTCATCTCGTATTCGGTGGTGCCCCCCACGATGCGCACGGTGATGCCGCTGGTGTCGATGCGCGAGAGCTCGTCACGCGAGGTGACCACCTTGCCGCGGTAGGCGAGGTCGATGAGGGTCATCACGGCCTGCTCGAGCTCGGGGCCGAAGCGCCCATGGGCCAGCACCTCGAAGTCTTCGTCGTCGGGCGGCACAGCGGTCGCCTCGAACACCCGGCGGTTCTCCCGCAACGCGTTGAGCAGGTCTTGCTCGTCTTTGCCCAGCGGCGCGAAAGATTTGCGATTCGGGTCGGGCCTGGCCGCGAACGGGGCCGCGACCTCCTGCATCTGCTCGAAGGCCTCGCGCAGGCCATGTTTCACCTTCGATTCGACGAGGGTGTCGTAGTCGAACACCGGCCGCACCCGGGCCCGCGCTTCTTCCCGGCGTTGTTGGGTGCGCCCCTCGTCAGGCACCTCGAAGTCACGGCTCGCCTTGAAGACCGCCACCGACTTGGCCGCGAACGGCCTTCCCAGCTGTTCCTCCCCCAGCTCGGGGATCCGCTGACCGGACAGGCCCGGCGTCAGGAGGAACGCGGAAGCGACTGAAACTCCAACGAGCACCGCCCCCAACGCCACCGGGCGCGGCAAGGCCAGCGACTGCAGCCACGCGGCAAACCGGGAGAGGGGTTGGGGTCCATCGACCATGAAGCGGCCACCCTAGGGCCCGCGCGCCGCTGGTTCAAGGCGACTGGCAGGTGCCCGACCGAGCGACTCGAGGGAGTACCTCTGCCTTGCGCAACACGTGGCAGCTCGACTGGCTCGATGCGAAACGGCGCTCAGTTCGTCGCGGCGGTCGTGGCCGTGCTGGTGAACAGGAACACCTTCGCACCCGCGCGAGCGACGCCGAAGTGCTGCTTGAGCGGGCGCTTCTCGTTGGCCACGAAGGCCTTCAGGCCCGGATACAGGTTCATCAACGTGGTGATGATGTCGGCCAGGTCGGA
This sequence comes from Archangium sp., assembly GCA_043773025.1. Taxonomy (GTDB): domain Bacteria; phylum Myxococcota; class Myxococcia; order Myxococcales; family Myxococcaceae; genus Archangium_A. The sequence continues at coordinate 3,838 of JAYVFP010000162.1, read as the reverse complement.
GGTCGCAGGCACGCCGAGATCGATCTTCGCCCTGCCCTCACAAGCGGCCTGCAACGTTCTGGGGATGATCACGGTGATGTTCATCGGGTGCGCACCCTGAAGCATGGCACGGGCAACCTCCGCGCGGCGGAAGGAAACGCTCAGCTACTCGGGCAGGAAGACCCGGCGGTACACCAACCGGCCCCGGGTCACCTCGGCCACCGAGAGCAACGCCCCCGACGGCTCGAGCACCCGGTGCAGCCCGCTGAGCTGCCCTGCCACCTCGACCAACCCACCATGCCGCACGCGGGTGGCTTCGGCCTCCGTCACCTGGAGCACCGGGAGATCTTTCAAGGAGTCATTGAGCCCGACCAGACGCGCCGCCGCCAGCTCGGGGCCCGCCGCCACCAGCTCGGCCAACGGGATCGCCTGAGAGAGCGCAAACGGCCCGCTCTGGGTGCGCCGCAGCGCGCAGAGGTGCGCTCCACAGCCGAGCGCTTCACCCAGCTCTGCCGCCAGCGTGCGCACGAAGAAGCCCTTGCTGCAGGTCACCGACAGCTTGATCTCATCGGCCGAAAAATCGCGCAGGAGCAGCTCGAACACCGTCACCGGCCGGGCCGCCCGCTCCACCTCTTGACCCGCACGCGCCAGCTCGTAGAGCCGCTTTCCGCCGATCTTCACGGCCGAATACATCGGGGGCGTCTGCAGAATCGGCCCGCGGAACTTCGTGAAGGCGGCTTCGATGAGCTCGCGCGTCAGCGGCGGCACGGGCCTGGTCTCGAGCACCTTGCCCTCTGCATCGAGCGTGTCGGTGGTGGCGCCCAGCTTCAGCGTGGCGTCGTAGGCCTTGGTGGCCTCGGTGATGAACTGGGCGATCTTGGTGCCGTCCCCGATGCAGATGGGGAGCACGCCGGTGGCCATCGGGTCGAGCGTGCCGGTGTGGCCGACCTTCTTTACCTTCAAGGCCCGCCTCACGTCGCGCACCACGTCGAACGAGGTGATCCCCTTGGGCTTGTCGACCACCAGAACGCCGTTCATCGAAACCTCACCAACCTTCTTTGCTCCGCACTTCCTTGAGCAACCGTTCGATCTTGTCGCCTTCGTCGAGCGAAGGGTCGAAGGTGAAGAACACCTCGGGGCTGATGCGCAGCTTGACCCGCTTGGTCACCTCGCGCCGCACGTACCCTTTGGCCGCCGTGAGCCCGGCCTGGGTCTCGGCCCTCTCTTCGTCGGTGCCGATCATCGAATAGTAGACCTGCGCCACCGAGAGATCGGGCGAGACCTTCACGCCGGTCAGGGTGATGTAGCCGATGCGCGGATCGTGGATGTCGCCGCGGATCAGCAGGTCCGCGATGGCCGCCTGAATCTCCGCTGCCACTCTGTCAGGACGAACTGAAGCCATGGTGCATCACTCCTTTTCCCACTCTCGGCGATTGCGCAGGCTGCGCGCCACCGCCCGGGCATCGGTGAGGTTTACTTCTTTCTCTTTCTTCTTCGGGGCCTTCTTCAAAGGAGCAGATGGCGAGGGAGGAGGAATGCCCTTGCTGTGCCGATCTTCCCACGCGCCCAACCCCTCGGCCTCCGCCAGCGAACGTTCACCCCGCGGAATGGTCAGCAGCAGGTCGCCTTTGGGCGGCCCCTGAAAGAGATCTTCGCCGAACGAGAGGATCTCGAACTCCCGCGAACTCACCGGCGCGACGTACATGTCGTCGATGTACTGGAAGATCTTGTCCATCATCTCGTTGACGTGACTGCGGTCGTTGCCGACCACCGACATCGCCACCACCGCCCGGTTCAGCACGTCGTTGTCGTCGACCTCGGCGAGGGCCACGTTGAACTTCGCCTTCACACGATCCGTCACGCGCCGAACCACCTGGCGCTTGGCCTTGAGCGATCCAGCGGCGGGAATGTCGAGGGTGACTCGGGAAACGCAGACGAACATAAGAAGACTCCGTCGAAGAGCGACGCACCGTCGCTCCAGGCTCTGACCGCACGATAACGCCCCGACCCCCGAAGTGTTCCTTCAGGGGCCGGGTGCGTCGTCAGCTCAGCTGAGCGACGGGCGGGTCTCCTCGACCTCGTAGGCCTCGATGATGTCTCCGGCCTGAATGTCAGAGAAGCCTTCGATGCCGATACCGCACTCGTAGCCCATGGTGACTTCCTTCACGTCATCCTTGAAGCGCTTGAGGCTGGCGAGCTTGCCCTGGAACAGCTGCTTGTTCTGGCGCATCAGCTTCAAGATCGAAGCGCGCTTGATGACGCCCTCGGTCACGGCAGAGCCGGCGATGGTGCCCAGCTTGGGCACGTTGAAGAGGTTGCGCACCTCGGCCCGGCCGATCTTCTTCTCGGTGCGGATCGGGTCCAGCAGGTCCTCCATCATCTTGATCACGCCATCGAGCAGCTCGTAGATGATGCCGAACGTCTGCCACTTCACTTCCTTGTGCTTGGCAGCGTTCTCCGCACCCGACTCAGGCTTGCTGTTGAAGCCAATCACCACGGCGGAGAAAGCCTCGCCCGTGCCGATGTCGGTCTCGGTCATCATGCCGACACCCTTCTGCACGATGGTGACCTTGACCTTCTTGGTCGACAGCTTCTGAATCGCATCGGCCACGGCCTCGAGAGAACCCGAGACGTCGGCCTTGAGCACGATCTTGAGCTCTTTCTGATCAGACGCCTTCTGCTTGGCGAGGAGATCTTCGAGCGACTCACGGCTGGTCTTGCCGGCTTCGGCCTGACGCGCCTTCAAGATGCGGTGATCTGCGACCTGCTTGGCTGCCTTCTCGTCGGCCACGGCGTTGATGACGTCGCCTGCGGTGGGCACCCCCGACAGACCGATGATCTCGGCCGAGTAACCGGGCTTCACCTCGTCGACCAGCTCGCCACGATCGTTGAGCATCATGCGAACGCGGCCGTAGTGAATGCCAGAGACCAGCGAGTCGCCCTTGCGCAGGGTGCCTTCCTGCACGAGCACGGTGGCGATGGGGCCTCGGCCCTTTTCCAGACGTGCTTCCAAGACGATGCCGGTGGCAGGACGGTTCGGGTCGGCCTTGAGCTCGAGCACTTCGGCCTGCAGCGAGATGTTCTCGAGCAGCAGGTCGAGGCCCATGCGGGTCTTCGCAGAGACCGGCACCATGATGACTTCACCGCCCCAGTCTTCGGCGAGCAGGGAAAGGTCAGCGAGCTCTTTCTTCACGCGGTCGGCGTTGGCCGCCACGAGATCCATCTTGTTCATCGCCACGACGATCGGCACTTCAGCCTTCAGCGCGTGCGCAATGGCTTCTTTCGTCTGAGGCATCACGCCGTCGTCGGCCGCGACCACCAGCACCACGATGTCGGTGATGTTCGCGCCGCGCGCACGCATCGCGCTGAACGCCGCGTGACCCGGGGTGTCGAGGAAGGTGATGTCACCCTTGCTCGACTTCACCGTGTAGGCGCCGACGTGCTGGGTGATGCCGCCTGCTTCGCCGCTGGCCACGTTCGCCTTGCGGATCGCGTCGAGCAACGAGGTCTTGCCGTGGTCGACGTGACCCATGACCGCCACCACCGGGGGCCGGGACACCAGGTGATCGTCGAGATCCTCGTCGCCGATGAAGCCCTCTTCGACGTCGGCTTCCGACACGCGCCGCACGGTGTGGCCGAATTCGGTGGCCACCAGCTCGGCGGTGTCGTTGTCGATGACGTCGTTGATCTTCAGCATCACGCCCTGACGCATCAGGAACTTGATGATCTCCACGCCGCGGGTCGCCATCCGGTTGGCGAGTTCCGCCACGGTGATGACGTCGGGAATGATGACTTCGCGCGCGGCGCGGGCCGCTTCCTGGCCTCCGCCCTTGCGCTTTTCGCGCTCACGCTCGCGGGC
>JAYVFP010000161.1:0-39400 GCA_043773025.1 Archangium sp. | reverse complement strand
ACCCGCGACAACCAGGACGTACAAGGGGTCAGCTACACCACCTCGTTCACGCAGAAGCCCCTGCCGGGCCCCGCGGGCCGCACTCTCTCCGATGACCTCGCCTTCCGCTTTCGCGACCCGGCGTTCCTGCGGGCGGGCCGGCTCAACGCGGGCAACACGCAGATTACCCTCTCTACGACGCTCAACATGCAGCTGCCCCAGGGCAAGCTGCTGATGGTCGGCTGCCGCGGCGGCGCCGATTACACCATGGTGCGCGTGGTGGGTACGCCGGGGCCCACGGCCACCACCATCACCGTCGCCAACGCGGCCGCCCCGTTCGTCACCAACACCGCCAACTGCCTCACCCTCGACGGCCCAGCCACCTCGCCGTGGGTGTTCCTGATTCAGGAGCACCGGCTGCGCATCGTCAACCTGGCGGGCCGCCCGTGGCTGGTGTCGTTCCGTAACCTCGAGGCCAGCGTGACCGACCTCACCCTCGACAACTTCGACCCCATCGCGCCTGACGTGGAGAACTTTCAGGTCGCCTTCGGCATGAACCGCGCGAGGCCCACCCTGACGTGCTGCCAGGCGGCCCCCGACGCGGCGGGCAACTCGAACTTCATCGTGGGCGACGAGCCGGGCGACAACTTCTTCGCGCAGCCCACCGGCGTGCTGGGCACCAAGCCCGACTACCGCACCGGCTACGAGCAACTGCCCCGCTTCACCGCGCACCCCGCCAACATCCGCTCAGTGCACGTGGCGCTGGTGCTGCGTTCGTCGCGCAACCTGCCCGACGGCCGCACCGATTTGCAGACCGGCAGCCTGTTCAACTCGCCTGTCTACACGCCGGCCACCGACGGCTTCAAACGCTCGCTCTTTCACACGTCGATCAACACGCCCAACCTGCTGTCGCGCAGCGGCTTCATGCCGTCGCTGCGTGCCACGGGCGTGGTCAGCGACATGAACTCCTGGGGAGGCTGAACCAAGTGAACTCCGTGACCTTGCGTACACGCGGCAACGCGCTGTTGATGACGCTCATCGCGTTGGCCGTGCTGATGATGATCGTCGCCGCCGCGATTCAATTCACCGGCGCCAACCGGGAAGCCGCCGTCTCGAAGGCACGCGCCGACGAGCTGCAGGCCTGCGCCAACACCGGGCGCAAGCTCATCTTGAGCAAGCTGCGCACCTTCGGCACGCCCACCGGCGGGTTGACGCTGGCCACCGTGATTCTCCCCGACAGCGCGAGCGCGAGCGCCCACAAAGAACTGCGCACCGCCCACTACGACAGCCTCGCGCTGCAGCCGGTGGTGGTGAAGCTCGACTCCACCGTGATGGGCTCTTCGCGCTTCCAGGTGCGCGACGTGGCCAACACGATTTCGCAGACCACGCTGGGCGGTGAGTACTACCGCGTCATCGTCACCTGCAGACACCCCGTCTCGAACGCTCAGAGCGAAGTCGAGTTCACCTTCCGTCATGGGATCTAACCGATGAGAACCCCACTCCGATTCGCGCTCGCTCTCGCCACCTGTGCCTCGCTGATGGTCTCCACCCGGGCGTCGGCCATCGACAACGGGGCCTGCTGCGTGCAGTCGACCTCGCGGCTCGAGACCCAGCTCAACCCCAACAAGGGCAGCGACGAGACCTTCTTCTCGGCCTCCGGTGGCCCGCCCAACGTGATGTTCCTGCTGGGCAGCAACGCCTCGATGCAGGAGTACCCGGTGCAGCTGCCCACCGGCGCCGATGGGTGCACCGACGCGGCGCTGACCGCCGGCATGTCGTTCTTCAACCTGCTCAGCGCAGACCCGGCGGTCAACGGCATCATCCCCATCGACCCCGACACCAACTTCACGGGCTCGGGCACCGAGTTCTTCGACCCCACGAAGTACTACGTCTCGTTGCGAAACAAGCTGCCCCTTGATGGCTCAAACACCCCCTGGTCGCTCGACAACAGCTTCAAGAGCACCGTCGGTGACAGCAGCGCCACCACCGCCTGCAGCAAGTACGGCTTCGGGGCGGCCTGCGCTACGTGCCTGGTCTCGACCGGTTGGTACAAGGGCAGCGGCGACCTTTGGGTGCTCAGCGGCCGCGTGCTCAACGTGCAGCCGCCCAAGTTCGTGGTCGCTCGCAAGGTGCTCAAAGACGCCATCTCCAACGTGGGCAACGTGCGCATGGGCATCACCATCTTTGGGCCGGACACCGGCTTCTACGACGAGCCGACCCAGATTCACCCCATCAAGCCGAACTGCAACCGCGCCTTCCCCTGGGATGAAGGTGCAGGCTCGGGCGCGGGCGGCGGCACCCTGCGCAACGACCTGCGCTCGCAGATAAACCAGGTGAAGTTCACCAACAGCGAACGCTCCATCGGCGAGGCGCTCTTCGGCATCGGGGCCTATTTTTCCACGCAGACGCAGTGGACCACCTGGTTCAACAATACCTTCTCGGTGCCCACCAGCTACCCGGGCTCCACTGGGTGGAATGACGGCACCAACATGTGGCTCAACGGCATGACCTTCGAGACGGGTGGGTCGGGTAGTCAGCAGAAGTCGGTGTGCTGGCCCTGCCAGCAGACCGCCGTGGTGGTGCTCACCGACGGCGCGCCCTTCGCCGACAACTCGGTGCCTCAGTCGCGCATGATGGCGCTGCTCATCGACGCGGGCGTCAAACACCCCGACGGCAGCCCCCTCACCTTCGCGCCCGGCGTGGGCGGCACCTGCCCCAACACCGCGCCCTCAGGCGGCGTGAACTACTGCGACCAGTTCGGCGGGAGCAAGTGTGGTTGCGACATGGGCGCTTTCCCGCAGGGCCCCGACAACGGGAACAAGAACTTCATGGACGACGTGGCGCTCTTCCTCGCGAACACCGACCTGCGGCCGGACTACGTCGGCAAGCAGAACGTTCGCGTGTACACAATCGGGTACGGCGACAACAGCGCGATGCTCCAGAGCATCGCGCGCGCCGGTGACGGCTTGTTCTTCCGCGCCGACAGCGCCACCGAGCTCTCGCAAGCCATCACCAGCGCGGTCAACGACATCCTCAACCGCGCCACCTCGTTCAGCTCGGCGGCGGTCGCCGCGGTGCAGACGGGCTCTTCCAGCACGCCCGCGTTGCTCCCGCGCATGTTGCCCAAGGCCGGTCAGGCCTGGCAGGGCAAGCTGTGGCGCTTCGACCAGTACAATGAGTTCGTCGAAGACGCCGACCTCAACGGAGACCTGGACAAAGAAGACGTCTTCATCGTCGATGACAACGGCGGCGCCATTCCCACTGCAGCCAACATCGTGACCGAAGCGTCCGATGGCGCGTTCGTCAAGGGCTCGCCTACGCCCTCGGGCCCGGCGGCGCCCTTCTGGGAAGCAAACGGCCGGCTCGTCAGCAACCTCTCTGGCGGGGTGACCAACCGCAAGGTGTGGACGGTGCTCGACACCAACGCCGACGGCGCCTTCACCAGCGCCGACACCGTCACCCGGTTTCTGCCCCGCGCCACCGAAGCCGACGACCTGAAGATGGCGGAGTACCTGGGCATTCGTCGCTCGGCGTACTGCCCCACCTCGGCGTCGCTCCTGGGCAAGCTGTTCGAGAAGTGGAACCTGACCCTGGCCCAGGCGCAGACGGCGACGGGCTTCGTGCTGCCTGGCTCACCCGCGCAGAAAGACTACGACCGGCTCTGCGTGAGGGCCTTGATCCTCTACGTCAACGGAGCCGACATGTTCGACGCGGACGGCGACAGCAACCGCGCCGAGGTGCGACCCAACGTGCTGGGCGACATCTTCCACTCGTCGCCGGTGGTGGTGGGGCCCCCGGTCGACCCCTTCTTGTGCAACCTGGGTCTGTCCAACCAGTGCGCGCGCACGCTCTTCGCGCAAGACATGACGGTGCCGCCGACGCCTTCGCCTGCGCAGGCGGTGACGGGCGGGGTGTGCGGCATCACCACGCTTCCGCCTTACGAGGCGTACGTGTTCGAGCAGCGCCGCCGGCAGCAGGTGGTGCTGGTGGGGGCCAACGACGGCATGGTGCACGCGTTCGTGAGCGGCGCAATGTCGAGCGAGAGCTGCGTGGGCGGGCAGCCGGTGCCGGTGTTCAACAAGGGCACGGGCAACGAGGCGTGGGCCTTCATTCCCCCAGACCTGCTCCCCAAGCTGGCCGACAGCGTGCTCGGCCACGAATACCTGGTCGATGGCGACATCATGGTGCGCGACATCTGGGCCGACACTTCGGCCGATGGCAAGAAGCAGAAGAACGAGTTCCACACCCTGGCGGTCGTCTCCGAAGGGCGCGGCGGCAAGCACTACCTCGCGCTCGAGGTGCAATACACTGCGGGGGGCGTGGCGCTCGATCAGCCCGGCTTCCGGTGGATGTTCCCCCAGCCGTGCAGCGAAGAGGCGGCCACCTTCGGCAAGACGTTCCTCTCCATCTCGCCCAAACCTCCGGCCATCGGCCCGGTGTTGATCGACGACGCGTCGTTGCCCACTGAGAGCAACATCGCCAGCGCCGATCCGGTCACCCGCAACGGCACCGCCACGCATGAGCGCTGGGTGGTGGCGCTGTCGGGTGGTTGGTCGCCGGCGATGGAAAAGGGCCGCGGCGTCTACATCGTCGACGCGTGGGACGGGCAGATCAACGGCCGCCGCGACAACCTCTGGTGGAAGTTCGAGTTCAACGAGAGCGCCTCGGGGCTCAACGCGCCCGCCAAGGAACTGACCCACTCGGTGAGCGCCCCGGTGGCGCTGGTCGACTACGGCGACAACGAGTCGCCGCAGCAAGACGGGTTCTTCGACACCGCGCTCTTCGGTGACACGGCAGGCCAGCTGTGGGTCTCCCGGCTCCACACCCCCGGCACCTACGACAGCGCCACTCAGCGCATCAACAACTGGTACACCGCGCGCGCCTACGAGATGGATCGTGATGGCGTGCCGGGCGGCGCATCAGCCTCGCTGTTGGCCGACGGCGGCTTCGAAACGCCCGACCCCAACGCCGAGTCGGTCTCGAACAAGGCGCCGTTCTTCTACCTGCCTTCAGCGGCCATCGAGCCGGGCACCAACAAGCTGCGCATCTTCGCCGGCACGGGCAACCGCTACGCGCTGCTCGAGCAGGGGCCCGGCAGCTGCCGCTTCGACAACCCCCTCGCCTGCTCCAAGGCCAGATGCGACGACGTGAAGTTCGTCTCTAAGTACAAGGACGCGGTGGTCGACATCGGCAAGATGGAGACGCACTGGAAGAGCCGCCGTTTCGAGCACGGCAAGTTGGACGAGAACGTTTCCATCGGGCCCAGCACCGTGCTCACGGCTTCAGACATGTGCGGCTCGCCTGGCAACAAGCGGGTCGAGGCGTCGAACGAAGATGCGAAGGTGGGTAGCTGCAGCCTGCTCAGCGGCCCCAACCCCAACCCGGGCGAAGTGAACAAGGTCAAGTTCGAGTGCGGCCTCGACTCGACGGGCGAGGCCTTCACCTGCACCCAGCTCGCCGGCTCGACGCGCTCGCTCAGCGACCTGCTCGACAACTCGCTGCTCGACACCTCGGGCCTGGGCAGCAACCGCTTCGTGGGCATCTGGGCCTACGGCGGCACGCAGGCTGACGGTGGTTTCCGTGGTTGGGGTGGCACCTCGGGCATCACGCCGCAGCAGTATGACGCGCGCCGCGTCTCGGATCGTTCGACGGGCAACCCGGCCAATGGCGAGCTCATCAACGTGACCAACGTCGGCTGCGCGGCTGATCAGAGCTGCGACGGCGGGGCCACCGCGTCGGACTTCGGTTGGTTCTTCAACTACTCGGCGCTCGACCAGAAGACGGCCAGCGGCGCCGCGGTGATTGCCAGCTGCGTGCTGTGGAGCGACCTCGCGCCGTCGGGTGGAGACGCCGGTGTGTGTTCGACCACCGTCACGCCGCTCAGCCGCATCTACCAGTCTGACTTCATCACCGGTCAGCCCAACTGCGCCTTCGGCTTCCTCTCGCTAGACGGTGGCACCTACGCCCGCTCGCAAGGCCGCACGGTCGTGGCGCCGCCCCCTGAGCCGGCGTCGGTGGTGCAGGTCTCGAAGACGGGTGAGGTGCGGTACTCCGCGATGATCGTCGAGCCGGGCGCAGGCCAGGCGACGTCGATCAACGTGTCCGGTGGCCAGGACGTGCTGCAGTTCGTCTACGAAGTGCCGGTGTCCCGCTCGCTGCACAACTGCCGTCACGCAGACGCCGGCTGCGACACCACGCCGTGATGGTGAAGGGAAGACGGGTCAGCCGCTCGTCTTCCCGCCTGCTGTGCCGCCTGGCGCTCGCGCTCCTGGCGGTGATGGGCCCTCTTCCCTGAGAACGAAGGGCCGCAAATGTGTCCACTGACCTTGTTTCCTTCCCGGCCCCAGGTCCGGTAGGCCTGCGCCATGCCGTCGTCGCTGCGCGTGCTCGCCTTCGCTTCGTTCTTCGTCGTCACCGCCTGCCCCCCGGCGCCGCCACCTGCTCCCGAGCCCGGTCCTCTCCAGGCGGGCGTGGCCACCCGGCGCCTCGACCTTCCCGTGGGCATCGCGATGGGCGGCTACCTGCGCACCCGGCCCGCGAGTGACCCTGGTTCCCCCTGGGCAAGGCAGCTCCCGGCCAGCCAGGGCATTCACAGCGATCCCACCGTGCGCGTGGTCGCCTTCACCAACGGGCTGACCCGACTGGCCTTCGTGCGCCTCGACACCACGCTCGTCTCGCCCACGCTGCGCAGCCGGCTCATGGGCACCCTTTCGGCCACCGGAGAGACGGCGAACCTGCTGATGTTCGCCACGCACACGCACGCGGGGCCGGCGCGCATCATGCCGCCCGCACGATTGGGCTCGGCCACCGGCACCGACTTCGTCTCGCTCGTGATGGATCACTACGACGCTGAGGTCGAGCTGCGGATGACGAAGGCCATCACCGAGGCCCTCACCGAGGCCTTCGCCACGCTCAAGCCGGTGAGCATCGGCGTGGCCACGCTCGAGGCGGGCGACTTCAACTCGGATCGCCGCTGCGAGAATGACCCCATCTACGGGCGCGACTTCCGCGACACCGCGCTCACCGTCATCCGCATCGACGAGGTGGATGAGAGTGGTGCTCCGGTCAAGCCGCTCACGGCGCTGATGCACTACGCGATGCACGGCACGGTGCTGGGCAGCCAGAACACGCTGCAGTCCACCGAGGCGCCGGGTGCGTTCGAGCTCTACGCGTCTGACACCCTGGGCATTCCGGTGGTGTACGTGCAGGGCGCCGCGGGTGACGTCTCGCCGCGGGGCGGGCCGTACGAGCACGACGAGCTGCAGCAACTCGAGCGCCAGGGCCGCGCGTTGGCGCTGCTCGCGCAAGACGCGTATCAGCGGGCGCTTCCCGGTCAGGCCGTCACGAGCGCGCGCCTCGACTATCGCGAACGCGGCGTGCTGCTGAGCCGCGCGGCCTTCGGGTACGCGAAAGACGAGTTTCCCGAGTCGGGCGCGCTTCAGTGCGCTGCCGGCAGCACGATGGGCGCATGTGGTTCGGTGAAGTCGACCCCGGATGAGGTGGTCTGCCTGCCGCTCGAGCCGCGCAAACCCTCGAGGACGGCGCTCTCGTTGGTGCGCGTAGGTGACGTGCAGTTCTTCTCGCAGCCCGGTGAGCTGGGCACGGGCTTGTCGCGCAAGCTGGTGCAGGCCCTGGCGCCGCTGGGTGCGAGCACGGTGTTGCCGGTGGGTTACTCGCAGGATCACCTCGGGTACCTGCTGGAAGAAGACGACTGGCTGCGCGGTGGGTACGAGCCCACGGTGTCGGCGTACGGGTGGAAGTTCGGCCCGTACCTGCTGGGCCAGATGGAGACCTTCGTCGCGACCATCGATCAACCGCAGGAGCCTCCCGACCTCGCCGTGGTACCGGCGGTGATCAACACCCGCAAGGTGAGCGAGTCGATGGCCGCCGCCGCGGTGGTGACCGAGCCGGCCGACGCAGAGCGCCTCGCCACGCACGTCTTCGAGTTCGAAGGGGGTGACCCGGCCCTGGGCACGCCGCGGGTCTCCCTGGAAAAGCAGGAGGGCGCTGCCTTCGTGCCCGTGCAGGCGAGCAGCACGCGGCTGGTGATAAACGGGCCCGAGTTGATGGTGCGCTACCGCTCGACGCCCACGTTCAGGGCAGAGCCTGACGCGAGCGTGCGGGCGCACACGTGGCGCATTTCGTTCGAGACCATTCCGTCGACGGCGCTGGGCTCGTACCGCCTGGTTGCGCGGGGAGCGCTCAAGCTGACGGGTGCTGAGTCGAACTACGAGCTGATCAGCCGGCCCTTCGTGGTGAGCAAGAGCACCCGCGTGGGTGCGCGGGTCTCAGGCCGCATCACGGCCGACGGGCGGTACGCGGTCGAGGCGCGGTTTCCCCCCAACCCCACGCAGTACGCGCTGGGCAGCGACGACGTCATCGGTGCGTACCGGGTGCGCGATATGGACTCGAGCCCGAAGCAGGGAGCGCTCGCGCGCGGGGGCACGGCGATGGGCACCTTGCGCGCTCCGGACAACACGATGTCCACGGTGGCGTTGACCTGGAGCGTTTCCGAATCGGCGTGGGTGAGCGCGCCGCTGAGCGCCGCGGGCCACTATCAACTCGAGCTCGCAGCAGGCGCGTTGGTCGACGGCTTTGGCAACGAAAATGGGGGGCAGCTCGGCACCAACGCGACGAAATGAACTCCCTTTTCCCCTGGGCCCTCTGGGAGAGGGTTGGGGTGAAGGCATTGGTCTGTCACACTCGCGCCTCGATGGTTCCGCAGCTCCTCCTGCTCCTGGCGCTCACGGCCGAGCCCAACACCGCCACCATTTTGGTGCGCCGCACCGCGGTCACGCCGGCCGAAGCGAACGCCGTGATGCAGAAGGTCACCCAGCGGCTCGCGGTGCCCGGGCTGCTCGAGTTCTCCGATTCGCAGCGCAAGCTCTCGGCCTTCGCGCTGAAAGATGGCACCACCTGCGGCGGCAAACCCGACTGTCACGCCGAGCTCGGGCGGCAGTTGCAGGTGGGCTGGCTGGTGTTGGTCTCGGTCAGTCAGATAGCCCAGGACCAGAGCCTCGCGCTCGAGCTCTTCAACGTGGCCAGTGAGCAGGTGCTCGAGCGGGAGTCGCTGCTGCTGCCGAAGAAGGGCGAGGTGCCCACCGAGATGCTCGACGGTTTTGCTGCGCGCGTGTCGGCCCGGGTGCTGCCGGCGTTGGTGGAGCCCAAGAAGCTCGACGTGCCGGTGGTGACCACGTTGTTGCGGCCGCTCGAGGCCAGGCAGCCCGTGCTTCCGCTTCATCCTCCGCGGTCGCAGGCGGGGGGCATCGTGCTGGGTGCGGTGGCGCTGGCAGCGATGGGGGCGGGGGTGGGGTTGCTGGTCAGTGGCCTCAATACGCAAGCGAGGTTGAGCCAGGGCACGCCGGGGGAAGACGGGCGCATTCGCTCGACGCTCACGGGGTCGCAAGCCAACGCGGTCAATGACTCGGCGACGCTTCAGTTGGGTCTTGCGGGAGCAGCGGGCGCAGTGGGGCTGGGTCTCGGGGTCACGGCGATCATCGTCTGGTAGCCCTCTCTCACTGCAAGTGCCCCCTCGACTGGGCTCGCAGGGTTGATCGAAATAAGGAGCGCCCACCGTTCATCCCGAGCGGAGTCGAGGGATTACCTCGCTGCGCTCGGGGAGACCGGTGAGGGAACCCGATTCCTATTTTCGCCGAGCCGTTCAGCGACGAAGCCGCTCACGGAACAACGTTGCCCGCTCCAACGCACGCTCTGGAGTATCCGCGTGCACCACGAAGTGGCCCATCTTCCGCTTCGCCCGGGCCTCGCGCTTCCCGTACACATACACATCGACGACGTCGGGAAAATCCTTCCACGCGGTGAGGTCGAGCGCGCCGCCGGTGCGGCCCTGAGCCAGCCACACCTCACCCAGCAGCTGCCCCATGCACCACGCGCCGCGGTGCATCTCGGGCTGCACCACTGGAACGCCGGTGAGAATGCGGGCCAGCGCATCGAACTGACTGACGGTGCACGCCTGCCGCGTCACGTGCCCCGAGTTGTGAACCCGCGGCGCGAGCTCGTTGACGTACAGCCGCCGCACCCCATCTCGCCCGGTGCCGATGAAGAACTCGACGGTCAGCAAACCCACCAGCCCCAGCGCGCGCGCGATGCCGTCGGCGACCAGCCGCGCTTCGTCCTGCAGGGAAGAGGCGACCCGCGCCGGCAACACGGTGAGATCCAGAATGTGTTGCGCGTGCAGGTTCTCGAAGAGTGGAAAACTCACCGCGCTCTTCGCGTCACGGGCGACCAGGCAAGACACCTCGTGCTCCAACTGCAGCACCTCTTCCAGCACCCAGCCACCGGGCGCATCGGCAGGCAAAGCGTCGACCTCGGCCTGAGAGGTGAGAAGGTACTGCCCCTTGCCGTCGTACCCACCGAGCACGGACTTCGCGATGCACGGCAGGCCGAACTTCTGCGCCGCCCCCTTCACGTCCTGCCCGGGAGGCACGAGCTCGAACTGCACGGTGCGAAAACCCGAATCGCGCAGGAACGTCTTTTCCTTCGCGCGATCCTGGGTGATCTCGAGCACCCGCAACGAGGGGGCGAGCTGGCCCGCGTACGGCACCAGCGGAGCCGCGGGCGTGTTCTCCGAATCGAAGGTGGCGATGTCGACGCGCGAGAAGAACTCGGCCAGCGCCTTCGCATCGGTGGGGCCGGCCGCGATGACGTTCGAGCGCCGCTGCGCGCACGGTGAATCGGGGTCGGCCTCGAGCACCACCACCTCGTGGCCGAGGCGGTCGAGCGACTCCGCGAGCATGAGGCCCAGCTGCCCGCCGCCGAGGATGCCGACCGTCGACATCAGCGCTTCTTCCGCACTCGACGAGTCGCAGAGGCAGCGCGCGGCAGCTCAGAGGTCGACGCGCGCGCCTTCTGAGCCTGCGCCTCTCGATACGCCGCCAGCTTGACCCGCAGCGATGCGTCGCCGACCGCCAACATGCGCACCGCGAACAACGCCGCGTTCACAGCCCCCGCAGCGCCAATCGCAAAGGTGGCCGTGGGAACGCCGGCCGGCATCTGCACGATGGACAACAACGAGTCGACCCCCGCGAGCGCCTTCGACTGCACCGGCACGCCGAGCACCGGGAGCGAGGTGAGCGAGGCCACCATGCCCGGCAGGTGCGCCGCCCCACCTGCGCCCGCGATGATGGCCGCGAAGCCTTCATCGGCAGCCGACTTCGCGAAGTCGAACATGAGCTCAGGCGTGCGATGCGCGCTGATCACCCGCACCTCGTGAGGCACCTTGAACTCCTCGAGGGTCGAGACGGCGTGCTGCAGCGTCTCCCAATCAGACGCGCTGCCCATGATGACTGCGATGCGAGACATGGGAGCCCTCTACTACCGACTCCCTCGGTACGCAGTACACGCGCGCAGGGGCCGAACCCGCACCCACCGCGTCGCGGTAAAAGAAGCCGCCGAGTGAGGGCAGGGGGCTTCGCACCGAAGCCCTCCGGGGCTCGGCCACGCGCAGTGTGTCGATGAGCGGCTGGTTCGACCAGTCTGCGCAATGGTCGCTGCCTACCAGGAGCACCCCCAGCGCACCGACGGCTGCGGGCGCGAGGTCATCGACCACGAAGCTCGGCGATGCGCTCGTATCGGGGAACACCAGCGGTCAAGGCGTGAGCTCGAGCGCCGGGAGCGCGTTGCCGTTCAGCGCGACGTCGAGTGCGGGCCGCCCTGAAGGCGTGATGCGCAGCATCGTGGTGCGCGGCCCCACACCCAGCGGCGCAAAGACGAGGTTCACCGTGCAGGTGGCGCCTTCGACCAGCTCGCCCTGACACAGCAGGGTGAGCGCGAAGTCGGCGAAGTTCAAGCTCTGCAGTTGCAACGAGAGCGAGGCGATGGCTCCCGGCCCTGCGTTGGTGATGATCACCTGCTCCGCGGCGCCGCGCTCGAACACCACCACGTCAGCAAAGTTACAAGGTGAACGGTCGACCGAGATCGACGGACCCACATCTTCCAGGGGGGCTCCACCATCCACGCAGCGGCCCGAGTTGACGCAGTCAGCGTAGACGGCATCCCAATCAGAGTGACAGCCGGCGAGCAGGAGACCGGTCACCAGGGCGAGGCGCTTCATCAGAACTCACCTCGCACCATCACCGCGGCGCCACCAGGCCCGATGGCCACGCTGACCGGCGCCTTCGGTGCACCGAGCAGGAAGAGCCCGGCCGCCCCCACCAGCGCCACGCCGCCGACCACGAAGCCCGCCACCGCCAGGCTCTGGGTGGACTGACCGAACGAGAGCGTGGCCGCCCCATCGGTCACCACCGGGGCCGTCTTGAGCTTCTGGTACGCGTTTTCAGAGACGATCACCGACCCCAGGCCGCCGGCCACGCCGAGCACACCGATGATCAACGGGGCGATGGCGAAGACCCGGGTGTCGGTGGCCACCAGCTCAGGCGGTGGAGGCCGACCCAGCGCGTGGTTCACGTCGACCGCCAGCAGGTACGCGCCGCGGGTCAGCGCATCGATGACCTGATCTTCCGAACTCACGCTTTCGGAAAACACCGCCAGGGTGCGCGCCGAGTCGGAGGCGATGATTTTCAGGTTGATCTGAAACCGGCCGCCGACTTTGGCGATGTCACCCAACACCAGGCCGTCGGCGCCCAGCGCGCTGGCGAGCTCGGCCATGCAGCTGCTCACTTCGACGCAGCCCCTTATCTGCTTTTGGCGCTCGAGACCGAGGATCGACTGCATCTCTTTCTGGGTGACCACGTCGAGGCGGGCCAGCTTGAGCCGCTGGGCGACGTGTTCGGTCAAGAAGCTGCCGAGCTTCTCATCGACGTTGACCAGACCCAGGCCCGGCGCTGCCAGCCGAACGGGCGCTGCACTGAAGACCATCAAAGCCACGAATGCGGAAGTCACGCGCGCACTCTAGAGTGAAGAGGGTCGCTTGGCCGCGGTCACACCGGTCCTCCCGAGCAGGGTTGGGGGAAATAGGAATCGGTTTCCACCACCGGTCTCCCCGAGCCCGGTCGAGGGGGCACTTGCAGTGCGAAGGAGAGGGAATCCCTCGACTGCGCTCGATGCCCCAACATCTCAGTTTTCGCGGTGGTCATGACCTGCACCACCGAAGGTGCCCACCCAGGGCTCCTCGGCGACCGACAGGCCTCGCGTGGTCACCGAGAAGAACGCGCCTGAGCTGCCCGCCAGCGGCGGATCACACTTGCTGCAGCCCGGATTGCCGGCGAGGTCGAGCGCGCCGCTCATGATGCCCAGAGAGCCGTTGGCCACCTCGAACAACTGCGGAGGCGTGCGCGCCGGCAGCACGATCGGGCAATGAAAGGCCTCGGCGCCATCCTGCACATCAAAGGCATATAACCCGTATTGCGATTGATTCTGCACGAAGGTCAACGCCACCGTGCGCGGACCCTTCGAGGTCTGCCACTTCGCCAGCCGCACCTGATCAGACCAGAACACCCACGAGCCGGGCAGCGTGGCCGACCACCGCAACTGCAACACACCCGCTTCGTAGCCGTTGAGCACCACGCCGCCCTCTGCCGGAGCGGGGATCAACCGCGTCTGCGAGACGACCGCGCGGCCCAGGTTCGAGGGAAGGGAAAAGGTCGGTTGACCACTCGTCGCGTCGAGCACCACCCCCGTGTACTCGGCGTAGAGCAGGCCGCGGGCGACCGCCAGTTCACCACCGCGCATGCCGCCGTTGAGCCGCTTCCAGCGGAAGACGCCGTCACGCGAGTAGCTGGTGATCAACGTGGTGTCGTCGGGCACCAGCGGCGCCTGCTGCGAGACCGTGGGCGAGAAGGCGATGAAGAGGTTTCCGATCGAATCGGCCGCGACGCCGTACGCATGCGGGTGATTGCATGCATCAAGCAGCGGATCAGTCACTTGCTGCGCCTGCACCAATTGCCCCGACGCGTTGATGACCGCCAGGAAATATCTTCGGCACTGTGTGTCATTGGCGGTGTTGCGCGGGTACGCCTCGAAGAGCGCGGCCAGGCGATCGCTGTCTTGCACCACCAGGCGCGCGAGGAAGATGGTCGGGGCCGTCATCAGGAAGTCGGGCCGCGCGGTGCGAATGTCGAAGGTCCACGCGGTCGCGCCGGTGGCCAGGTCCATCGCGGAGACCTTGCCGTTGGGCGAGGCCGGGTAGTCCGCGCAGACGTACCGGGTGCCCCACAAGATGCAGCGGCGTGAGCTGCCCAGCGGCGCCGTGAGCGCTTCCGGCGTGTTCGCGCGCAACACCGAAGGCGTCTGGAAGAAGCCCGACAACGAGAGCTCACCGGTGGGCTCGAGCACGAAGTCGTGGAGCTGCGGGGCGCTGATGCCCGCGTCGGCGTCAGCCCCGGAGAAGGTGTCGTAGCTCCAGCTCGGCGTGAGCGTCAGAGGGTCTTCCGGCCGCCCCATGCGCACGCAGGTGCTGTTCACGCAGCGGCCCTCAGCCGAACACGGGCTCTCTTCCGAGCAGACGTAGCCATCGGGCGGCTCGCGGGTCACGCAGCTGCCTTCGATGCAGACGCTCACCCGGGTGCACGACACCGCGTGGCCGCACGACTCGCCATCGTCACGCGGCGCGAGGCCACACCCGCGGGCGGGGTCGCAGACGCCCTTCATGCACGAGCCGTCACCAGGGCAGGGCGGCGCGGGGAGAAACTCGCAGCCTGTCAGCGGGTAGCAGACGTCGATGGTGCAGGCGTTCTCGTCTGCGCAGGTGCGGGCGGTGCCCACGCAGCGGCCGGCCTCACACCGCGCATCGATGAGACACTTCGTTCCCGCTTCGCACGCCACGCCATCGGCCTGCGGCGCTTCCACGCAGCGCTGGGCCACCACGTCGAAGGTCGAGGTCACGCAGGGTGAGCTCGGGGCGCAGGTGGGGATCTCCATCGCCGAGGCCTCGACCGCCAGGGTCGGTGAATCCATGCCTTCGGCCCTCGCCTCGAGGAGTTGGCTGTAGCGGCCCGGCACCTCAGGGGTCCACTCCACGATGAGCGTGGTGGCGCCTGGGGGGAGCGTGGTGGGCAAAGCGACCGCGAAAGGCTTCCCCATGCCGCCCCAGCTCACTTCGAGCGTGGCGCGCCCATCGTTGACGATGGTGACCTCGCGGGTGCGGGTGACTCCATCGGCGTAGGCCGGGTCGAAGGCGAGCGTCGAGGGGTCGAAGCGCAGCGCGTTGGTCACCCCGCTGAGGCCATCGCGTTTGCAGCCAGCCATGACGGCCAGCACGAGCACTCCCAGGCTGAGGCGGGCGGTGACAGTCACGTGGCGCGAGTCTCGCTCTTTTGAGGCAAGAGAGAACCCACTGCTCAGGCTGTGCCACTACTTCTACTTGTTGGATCTGTCATCTGATCAAGCCGTAGAAGCAGTAGAGGCGACCAGGTTGTGGACAAGCCAGATTCCTGAATGAATCTATTCGCTTCCAGAAATCAGGGGTGTGGGTAACCACATGAGTTTTCCCCAGGGTCCCACATGTCGGGTGCTGTGGTTCAGCTTCCCCACATTCGATGACGGAAAAGTGACGGTTGTCCCCAGCTTCTGAACAGGGGTTTCACACAGGTTCTCTCAACAGCGGGAGCAAGGGTGTAACGTCGCGCGTCCGTTCAAGGGGATCAATGGGCTCGCGTGTAGGGAGATACGAGGTCCTGGCGCGCCTGGCGAAGGGAGGCATGGCTGAGCTTTCGCTCGCCTCCACGCAAGGGCCCGGGGGCTTTCGCAAGTTCGCGGTGCTCAAGCAGATCCTCCCCGAGGCCGCGGGCGACGAGAACTTCGTGAAGATGTTCCTCGACGAAGCGCGCGTCACCGGCGCCTTCTCGCACCCGGCCATCTGCCAGGTCTTCGAGATGGGCGAAGACACCAGCACCGGCCTGTACGTCGCGATGGAGTTCATCGCCGGCCAGGATTTGAACCAGGTGGTGACCGCGTGCGCCAAGCAGCAAGCGGTGTTGCCGGTGGGGTTCTCGGCGTCGGTGGTGCACGACTGCGCGCACGCGCTTCACTACGCACACACCTTCAAGCTGCAGAGCGGTGAAGACTCGCCCGTCATTCATCGCGACGTGGCGCAGAAGAACATCATGGTGACCTACGACGGGCAGGTGAAGCTGCTCGACTTCGGCATCGCCAAGGCCAAGGGCGCGCTCGCCCGCACCCGCGCAGGTACGGTGAAGGGCACCGCCGGCTACATGTCACCCGAGCAGGTACGGGGTGACCCCATCGACGGGCGCAGCGACGTGTTCGCCCTGGGCGTGGTGCTGTGGGAGATGATGACCGGAAGGCGTCTCTTCTCTGCCGAGACAGAGCTGGCCGAGCTGAAGATGATCCTCTCGGAGCCCATCATCCCTCCGTGCGAACTGGAGTCGTCGGTGCCCCGCGAGCTCTCGGCGGTGGCCATGAAGGCGCTCGAGCGCGACTTGAATCTTCGCTACCGCACTGCGCGCGACATGGCCCGGGCGCTCTCGTCGTCGTGTGGGCATCTGCTCTTCGATGCAGAAGAGCGCGCGGGCTTCATGAACGAACGCTTCGAAGAGAAGATCGCCTCGACGCGGCGGCTCTTCGAAGCTGCGAGCAAAGATGAAGGCGAAGTCGGCGCCGCGGTTGAGGAGTTCCGCCGTTCGTCTGCGCACGACGCCGAGGAAATGGCGGTCTCGCGGAAGAAGCCGTCGCTGTCGGCGGGGAAGCTCAAGCCCTCTGTCTCGGCCAACAAGCTCAAGAAGGTGAAGCTCTCCAGCCGGCGGCTCGAGGCGGCGTCGGACACGCCCGCGTACCTGCCCAAGGAAGAGGACTACGCCGCGACCGAAGCGGTGGTCGCCGTCGCGCCTCCACCTCGTTCGGCGTCGATGGCCTGGCCGGTGTTGGCCGTGGTGGTGGCGTTGGGGGTGGGGCTGCTGGTGTGGAAGGCGATGCAGGGCCCACCCGAGTCGTCGCGGCCGCACGTGGTGGAGCCGGTGGTGATTCCGGGGGCTGAGCTGCCGGGCACCGACACGGTTCAGGCCGATGTGCCGCTGAAGAATGAGGTGCCGGTGAAGGCTGACCCGCCGGTGGTGCGGACGTCGAAGGAGAAAGGGGAAGTGACCCTGGTGTTGATCCCCGAGGCGACGGTGATGAAGGGTTCGACGCTGCTGGGCAAGGGCACGATGATTTCGTTCTCACTCAACGTGGGCACGCACCTGGTGACCGTGACTGGGCAAGACGGGGTTCGGCGCTCGCTCTCACTCCAGGTCGGCGCGGGCAAGAACAGGGCGCAGAAGTACCGATTGGATGATCTCCCTGCGCAGTGATTTCTGAAACCAGTCTCAACATCTCCCTCTCCCCGAGGGGGAGAGGGTCGGGGAGAGGGCAGTCGGCATGAACGCTCCCGAAAACCTCGAAGAAATACTGCGAGCGACTGAGGCGCGTGTCGCCGCGCTCGAAGCCGATCTCGCCCCGCGTCAGCACGCCGAAGCCGACGCACGGCACCTGCTGGGCCAGCTCACCAAACGCCGCCAACGCGTCCAACAACGCGGCGTGCCCATGTGGGAAGGCGCGCAACGTGGGGCGCTGCGCATGGTCGTGCTCGCCGCCGGCTGCGTCGCGCTGATCGCCGGAGCCACCGCGCTCGACGAAACCCTGGGCGGCGTGGCGATCGTCACCTCGATGGGCCTGCTGGTGCTCGAGGGCATGCGATGAGCGAAGAACGTGATGCGCTCGAAGACGCGCAAGAAAGGCTCAAGCAGCTCGAGTCGACGACCCTCAGCGAGGACGAACTCACGCGCCTCGCAGCGTCCCTCGAGAAAGAAGCCGACACCTACGAGCAGGTGCTGACGCGAGGTGAACGCCGGGCCTTGGCGCGCGAAGCGACCGGCCCTGCTGCGCGCTTGATGACCTTCGGCTTTGCGTTGCTGTTCGTCACGCCGATGGTGTCGATGATCGGCGTTTCGGCCTCGAGGTTCATTCGGCATCAGGCGGAAGCGGCGGTGGGCATGCTGGTGCTCGGGGTGCTGCTGATCGCGGCGATCCTGTTGGCCCCAGCGCGTCGGCTGGTGGCGCATCTGGTCTCCTCGGAGTGGCGCTTTCTTTCTCGAGCGCGAAGGACGGCGGCGGCGCTGCGGCGATATTGATCAAGTCGGCTTTGAGGGAGAGGGCCCTTCAGGTCCCGACGCGGAAGCGCCGAATCACCGACTGCAGCTGCAACGACAGATTGGTCAGCTCTTCCGTCGCGTTCTTCATCTGGCGCACCGCGGTGGTCTGCTCCTCGATGACCCGCTTGACCGCCTCGGTCGCCTGCAGGTTGGTGCGAGCGACCTCAGAAATCTCATTGACCGCCTGCACCATCGCCTCGCTGCCCTGCTGCTGCTCGCGGGCCGACGCATGAATCTGGGCGACCTTCTCGACGCCGCTGCGCACCGAGTCGCTGATGTGACCCATGCTGCGCACGATGGTGGTGACGTCTTCGCGCGACTGGGCGAGCTCTTCGATGCCCTCTTTCATCGCGCCGAGCACGTGGGTCGACTGCAGCGAGATGTCGCGGGCCAGGCGCGAGATGGCCTCGGCCGACTTGCCGGCTGACTCGGCCAGCTTGCGCACTTCATCGGCGACCACCGCGAAGCCGCGGCCGTACTCACCGGCGCGCGCCGCTTCGATGGTGGCGTTGAGCGCGAGCAGGTTGGTCTGCGCTGCGACCGAGGTGATGGCGTCGACTATCTTGCTGATCTCCTGCGTCTTCTCGCCGAACTTGAACACCTCGTGGCTCGCGGCCTCGACGCGGCTGAAGACCTTGCGCAGCTTCTCCGAGGCGAGCTTCGCGGCGGTGCTGCCCTCGAGCGCGGCAGCCGAGGTGGCGGCGGTGGCCTTGGTCGACTCCTCGGCAGAGGCGGTGGTGCGCTGGAGCGCTGCGGCCATGTCGGTGATGGAGCGCGAGGCCCGGGTCACCAGCGCGCTCTGCACCTCGGCGCCCTGCGCGATGCGCTTCATCGATTCACCCACCTGCGCGGCTCGGGTGTCGACGCCGGCAGCGTTGCCCTCGAGCGCGGTGGCGGAGTCAGCCACCGACTCGGCGGTGTGCTGAATGGAAGAGACCAGCTCGCGCAGGTTGTCCTGCATCATGGCGATGGCCACGGCGAGCTCATCGAGGTCGTCGCGCACCGAGGAGTCGGCGATGGCCACGCCGCGGCTGATGTCCCCGCCGGAGATCTCGAGCGCGGTGCGGGAGAGCACCTTCACGCGCTCGACGCGCAGCAGGACGGTGGGCAGCACGATGGCCAGCACCAGGGTGACTCCGAAGGCGGCGGAGACCTTGAGCGACCAATCCCACGTCTGGCCCACGTAGAAGACGCCGACGATGGCGGCGGCGAGGGCGACGTAGCCGACGAGGATCTTGAAGTGCAGCGACATCGTGCGGCGCGCTTCGGGGGGCCGGGTGCCCTCAGATGCAGGGCGGCGGAAGTCTTCACTGGAGCGGCGCATGGAGCCCTGAGACTCGCTCAAATTTCTTCAACAGCGAAGAAACCGTTCAGTGATGCAATTCACCCCTCATCCTGAAGGAGACTGTTGAAGTACGCCCTCGACTTCGCTCGCAGCGCAGGGTTGATCGAAAAGTCGAACGGACACCGCTCATCCCACAGCGATGTCGAGGGATTGTCTCTCCTTCGCGCTCCAAGTGCCCCCTCGACCAAGCCCGAATTCGGAGTCATTCGCAAGGAGGACGGCCTCGTCCTCGTTTTCGACGCGAAAGAGAGGGCGACAGGACCGAAGAACTCCTCGTGGAACGCGGGATTTCGCGGCGTGACGTCGGTTAGAATTGTCGGCTGCATGAATGCGCCAGGGCGATCGACGCGACCTCCACCCAGTACAAGCGTGGCCCCGTTTGCGACCGCGTTTCACCTGTTCCAGCAGCTTGACCAGGGCGCCCTCTGTGGACAGCGGACCGAGGGTCGTCGCCTTGTCGAGTGGGTCTCCGGGCTTGAGCGCTTCCAGCGCGCCCTTGAATTTGGTGAGGAAGCGATCCGCCTCATCTTCCCCCAAACGGCCCACTCCACGGCCTTGTCGAGGTCGGCATCCTTGAGAACGATGAAGACATCGCTACCGCCAAGTTCCATCGTCGACTTTTTGAGGTTTTGTCCGGCTCTGCTGCCGCCGCCTCCCCAAGAGGCCCAGCGCGTTGACCTCTCGATGATCAGCCCCGCCTCAGCTCACCGGTGCCCGGAAGGTGAAGGTGCCATCTACGAGAGAGACGAGCGGCCCGATGCGCGGACCTGCCGAATAGAAGTGCTTGTCGGCGGTGAAGGCCCACCGTACTCCGAGCTCCGTCATCAGCGAAAAGGAGCTGCAGTCGGTCAGCGACAGGCGAGGCACCTTCGGAGCGAGCTTGCGGAACTGGCGGATCGCCGCGTCGAACCGGGGCGGAGAGACGTTGAGCAGCATCAACTTGCGGGCCTTGAGCTGCGCGTCGAGGTCATCGAGGAATTGCAGCACGACGCGCGCGCCCGCGAACAGATGCAGCTGCGTCACCGTCTCGTCGAGCACCCAATCGGAGGTCGTCATCGTCCAGCCTTCGTCGGCCAGAAACTGATCCACCTCGAGCGCGACCTCGTGGCCCGCGTCGCTGCGATTGGCGAGGGCGATGTACGCCCAGGTGTCGATGAAGCACGTCTTCACGGCTGGTACGGGGTGATCGGCTCGGCAGCGATGAGGAGCCGAGTCTCGTAGGTTTCGCTCAGGTCAGCGGGCCCATCGAAGTAGCCGGCGCGCAGCCGCTCACGCGCCGCCTTCGCACGCGCTGCGAGCTCCTGTTGGTCGCCCGCGCCGCCGTACCTTGCGAGGACCAGCTCGAGACCCTCGGCCACCAGGTCGCGCGCGTTGACGCCCAGGCGCCCGGCCATCGCCTTGAGACGCGCGTGGAGCCGATGCTCGATTTCGAAAGTGGTCTTGACGGTCTTCACGCCGTCAACCGTATCAGTGGAAGCTGGCTCCCGTAAATACGGTAGACCAGCCAACAGGGCACGTACTGGCGGTGGGCGGGCGCTGATGTCGGTTTGGCCAAGGAGCGCGTGCTGAAACGATCGCGCTTTCCGGAGATCGTCTCCAACTTCGCGCGCAGGGTTGATCGAAGTGGCGAACGGACACTGCTCATCCCAAAGCGGAGTCGAGGAATTGCCTCTCCTTTGCACTGCAAGTGCCCCCTCGACTGGGCTCGGGGAGACCGGTGATGGAACCCGATTCCTATTTCCAAAGACCCTCTCCCCACTTCGCAGGGCGAGGGAGTTTCAGGCTCGGACGGTGGTGGCCGTCGCGCACACCCGGTCGCCTGAGAGCACGCGGTGCTTGAACACCCGCGCCCCTTGCGAGTGCCCAGCCACCGCCGTCTCGACCGTAATCAACTCACCCGCACCGATCGCCGCGCGAAAGTGCACCGACTCGGCGACCGGCACGATGCGTTGTGGGTCGCCCCCCTCAGCCGCCACCACCCGCGCCACGCCCTCGTCGCAATAGTCGACGTAGGCCGCGTGGTTCGCGTGGCCTTGCGGATCCATCCACCCGTGCCACACGGTGAAGTCGAACACGTGATTGGGTTGATCAGCCTGCGAGACGAACGAAGGCAGCTCGACCTCTGGGTACCCTTCGATCAACTGAAACGCGTCGAAGATGTTCTGGCCTGCACGCGTGGGTTGAAGGTCGCGGGTCAGATACGCCCACTCCTGCGACGCACCTGCCACCAGGTCTGCGCCCGAGAACAGCCGCACCTGCCGGGTGAACAACATCTGCCTGCGCGCGCGAGAAGGCCACGTTCGGCCGTGTATGGGCTCGGCGACTTTCAGCTCGCGTTGATGGCGCACGGTCATGGTGCGCACCACGAACATGCAGTTCTCCTGCACGTAGCGCTCGGGCGTCCACCCGACCGAGGCCGATTGATCCACCACCACGTCCTGCATCGCGCGCCACACGTCACCTGCGCGCGCCACCAGCCGCGGGCTGAAGGCATGGCGCTGCAGCGTGACGGGGAAGGTGCTCGTCTCGGGAGGAACCGTGTTCATCAAAGCGCTGAGAAGAGCAGGTCGCACTCCGCGGCCAGCCGCGTGTCGAGCGCGGTAATCTTGTTGCCGGCGTCGTGGGTGACGAAACGCAGGGTCACCTTCTTCCACCGGATGTCGATGTCCGGGTGGTGGTCGGCGGCGTCGGCGACCTTCGCCACGCGGTCCACGAAGTCGATGCCGCGCAAGAACCTTGGGGCTTCATAGGTGCGCACCAACGCGTCGTGGTCGACCGCCCACTGGGTGTGCGCGGCGAGGAACTTCTTCACTTCGTCATCGCTCAGAGGAACCGGGTTCGCCATGGCCTCAACGTATATCAAGAGGCTCTATTTCTCAGGGGGAGAGGGAAAGAGGTGGTCAGTAGGTGATCACCACGCGGCCGTGTTTGCCGTTGCTGTTGTTCAACCCACCGACCCCATCGAACCCGCCGACGCCCGCGCCCATGCTGGCTGCCGCGTTGCCCTGCGCCTGATCGACCCCGCCGACCATGCTGGCCATCGTCGAGCCCGCCGCGAGGAAGCTCGAGCCACCACCACCACCACCTGCGCAGTACGTCCAGATGAACCCGGCGCCGCCACCACCGAACAGACCCGAGCCACCCGCTCCACCGCCGCCATTGCCCTGGCCCCCGCCCTGCTGCCACGCCACCGCGCCCACGCCCATGTCGCAGGTGCCGTTCACGCCCGAAGCGCGACCGCCCGCGCCCATCGCGCCCGGCTGACCGAGGCACTTGTTGGGCGAAGTCCCCGTCGCGCTGCCGCCCAAACCACCCGCGGTCGCCGTGCCGCCCCGGCCCCCCGTCGCGCCCGTGCAGTACGGAGCAATCTGCCCCACGAGGTTCTGCCCATCCTGGCCGGTGAGCGCACCACCCGCGCCGCCACGGCCGTTCTGACCCGAGTTCCCGCTGTTGCCATCGCTGCCGCCGCCGCCACCCCCCGCGACGATGAGCAACGCAGTCGCCCCGCGCAACACCGCGCTCGCCCCCGCACCATTGCCGGGCGCCACGCCGCCTTCAGCGACCTGCACCGCGAGCATTTCGCCCGGCGTCACCCCGAACGTCGCGCGCGCGAACGCACCACCGCCGCCGGTCGAGCCGAGCTGCACGCCGCCTGCGCCACCACCCCCCCACGCGTTGACGGTGACCGACGTGATGCCCGCGGGCACCGCCCACATCATCACGCCCGGCACGGTGAACTCGCCGCCCGGCATGCCCGCATCGACGACGCCCGCATCGACCCCGGCGTCCACGCCCGCATCCACGCCTGCGTCGGTACCTGCGTCGATGCCGGCATCCATCGCCATCGGCGCGCTGCACGACATGGTGGCCGCGACACACTGGCCGCCGCAGATGGTGGTGTTCGCCTGGTACTCGCAGCGGTTGTTCACGCAGCTGCCGTGCGGCTGGTAGTTGATCAACACCGAGCTCGAGGCGCAGTACGCCGCCGGGGGCGCGTTGCACTCCACGCACACCAGGCGGGGAATGCCCTGGCCGGTCACCACGATGGCCACGTCGGTGTCGTTGACCGAGTTGTTGATCAAGTGCACCACGCCGTTGCGCAGGCCTTCGGTGGTGGGGAGAAACGAGAGCTCGATGGTCTGCCGCTCACCCGCGCCGATGGTGGTCTCCGTGGTGGGGCCTTCGAAGTCAGCGCCCTCCACCGTCACCTGGGCCAACACGAGCGCGCTCTTGCCGAGGTTTCGCACCTGCACCGGCAAGCTCACCCTGATGCCCACGGGGATCGGCCCGAAGTCGAGCGCGAGCGGCTGCACTTCGATGTTCGGCTCAGTGGTGGAGATGCTCTCGCGAGCGCAGGAAACGAGTGCAAAGAACGCCAGACAAGAGATCGCGCGCATGGTGGAGGCCCCCGACGAGTGGTGAGGCCTCCTACGTCAATCGATCTCAGGGCGACCAGCGGAACTTCACGACTCAGCGCCCTTCGGTGGCTACGACGAAGCCGTCAGCTGCTGCCATCGCCGCAACATGTCGGACTCGAGGCGTTTCAAATCGACCCCGAGTCTTCCTGCCACTTCAATTTCCTGCCGGAAGGAAGTGCCCATCGGCGTGGGGTCATCGCTGCCCAGCACGCAGTGCACGTGGGCCTGCTGCAGCGCCTTGAGCGGCGTCGCGCCCCCGTGTGCACGCTGGAGTTGCTCGAGCGCGGTGGGGATGAGCAGCCGGTTGCTGGTGGGGCACACCTCGAGGGTGACGCCCTCTTTGGCGAGGCGCTCCAGGGTGGCGGGGCTCTGCAGCGAGTGCACGCCATGGCCGATGCCGCGGGGCGAGAGCTCGAGGGTGCGGTCGACCGAGGCGTGACCTTCGAACTCGCCGGCGTGAATGGTGAGGTCGGGCAGGTGCACGCGCAGCTTCTCGAGGATGTCGACCAGCGGTGCGGGGAGCGGCTCTTTGTCGACGCCGGTGACGATGCCCAGCACGTCGAGGCCGACCAATGCGCGGGCGTGCTCCACCACCATCGCGGCGAGCGCGCGGTAGTGCGGCTCACTCTCGAAGGTACGAGACAGCCCCAGGCGCAGCAGCATCGGCTTGCCGGTGGCCTGCTGCACCTCGTCGCGCGCAGAGATGACGGAGAGCAGAATCGGCCGCGCGTACTGCTCGGCGAAATCGACCGGCTTGACCTCACGCCAGGGCCGCTGCTGATTTTCGAGCAGGGTGCGGGCCATCGAAAAGAGCGAGAGGCGCATCTCGAAGCCATCGGTGTCGTCGGCCGCTTCGCGGAAGGCCAGCACCGAGAGCGCACGAATGGCCTCCACGCTGACGTAGGCGGCGCGGGCCTTCACGATGCACTGGTAGAAAATCGTCGCGTCATCTGACGGCGCGGCCATCGTCAGTTGGGTGGCCAGCGCTTCGGCAGTGCGGAAACTCTTCGTCGCCGCATCGAAGAAGAGCGGATGACGGAGATCGAACGTCTGCGCGACCTCGAGCAAAGCGCGTGGACTGTGAGAGCCCTCGAGGTGTCGATGAAGGTCGAGCTGCATCGCGGCGCTCTAGCATCTCCCTTTCCCCGCGGGGGAGAGGGCGGTCGCTGACCCGCAAGTGATACTGCTGCAAGAGTGAGCACCGAGGTTCCGCTCGAGCACCTCCTGTCCCAGTGGCGCAAAGCACGTCACCCCTCGACGTCCGAGCTGATCCAACACATCGGCGACCGGCTGCAGGTCGAGCTCCCGCGCCTCCCCGCGAAGAAAACAGACGCCGCGAAGAGGTTGCTCGCGGGCGTGAAGACCGAACCGCCCGTGCTGCTGTCGGCGAGGCTGCGTCAGCTCGAGACCTTCACGCGCACCACCACCGCCTCACTCGTCTGGCCGCTCTTCGAAGCGCTGGCCAGGCTCCCCGCAGATCCCCGCATCGCCACCCTGGCCACGAGGCTGCTGGTGGGTGACGTCGACGTGCCGCTCACCTCGAAGCTCACCCGCCGCCTGCTCGACTGCGTGGAGACCCACGGCGACGACTCGCATTACCGCGCGCTCGAGCTCGGTTTCCCGCTCAACCTGCTGGAAGACGGCCTCGCCGCGCGCACCGTGCGCATGCTGCAACGAGGCCTCGCTCAACACCCCGTGGGCCCCGAACTGCCGACCGCAGAACGGAAACGTCTCGCTGAGACGACGTGGGAAGTGCCCACCACGCTGCCGCCTGCCACCGAGTCGCTCTGCGCGCCCATCTGGGCTTCACCGCGTGACCTCACGTTGCGGCAGGTGCTGGCCGACCGGCTGTTGGAGCAGGGCGATCCCCGCGGTGAGTTCATTTCGCTCCAGCTCGCCGGTGCTTCGCCCAGGCGGCAACGCGCGCTGCTCAAGGTGAACGGCCGGCAGTGGCTGGGCGCCCTGGCCGAGGTGATCGACCTCAAGGATTCACCGCCTCTCTTCCAACAAGGCTTCGTGGCCGAGGTGTCGGTGCGCGCCGTGAAAGCAGCCCAGTTCCTGCTCGCGAGCGACGCCCCTGAGTGGGGCACGGTGCGAAGGGTGCGCCGCGGGCTGCAACGTTTCAGCAAGACGATGACGGGCCTGGAGGATGCGGGGCTGGTGAAGCTCGAAGCGCTCAAGGCGGCCGTGCGTGAAGCGTTGCCACTGACGCTGCGTTCGGTGGTGGTGGCCGCGTTGCCTGATCAGGCCGTCGAGGTGTTGGAGCAACTCACCGCGCCGCCCAGATGGCTCGGGCTGCACTTCGGCCAATTCGAGCCGACGCGAGAGCTGCGCGATTCGCTGCCCAGGCTGGGAGACCTGCCGGGCCTCGAGCGGCTCCGGTTCAGCGCTGAGTCGCAGACCGTGATGCCCGCGCAACTGGGTCAGATGGGCCTGAGCTGGTTGCCGGCCGGCGTGATGCGGGTCGAGCTGCGGGATGATGAGCGGCTCATCGTCCTCGAGCGCGAACGCAGACAATGGCGGCTCGAGTTGGTGGATCTCGACCCGACCGGGCCTTCGGCGCACCGCTGGAAGGAGATGCTGCTCGAGCTGACGTGGCTCGAGCCGGCGAGCGTGCGGCTCTCGGTGCGAGGCGAGGTGGACGAGCCGAGCGTGAAGGAGCTCGAACAACTCGCGCGGCGCTTCAAGCTGCCCGTGACGACGGCCGAGCTAGAAGACGTACCGACCGAATTGGCCTGGTAGCCCTCTCTCTCGTTGACTGCGCGCCCACCAAGCCCGGGTGTTATCCCTGCGCGGCCGTCATGGAGTCCCCTTCCCTTCTCGTCGCGGAGCTCGGCCCCACGAACACGGGAAAGACCTGGCGCGCGATCGAACGCATGCTCGAGCACGACACCGGCATGATGGGCCTGCCGCTGCGCCTGCTCGCGCGAGAGGTCTACGACCGGGTGTCGGCCCGCGTCGGCGAGGCTCGGGTGGCGCTGGTCACCGGCGAAGAGAAGCGCGTGCCGCCCAACCCCTCGTATTGGATCTGCACCGTCGAGGCGATGCCGGTGGATGAGCCGGTCGACTTCCTCGCGGTCGATGAGATTCAGCTCTGCGCCCACCGCGAGCGCGGGCACGTCTTCACCGATCGCCTGCTGCACGCGCGGGGGCGGCGCGAGACGTGGTTCCTCGGCGCCGAAGCGATGCGGCCGGTGCTTCGTCAGTTGCTCCCCGCGGTGACGTTTCGACGCAGCGAGCGGCTCTCTCAACTCAAGAGCTTCGGCACCAAATCACTCAAGAGCCTCCCGCCGCGCTCGGCCGTGGTCGCGTTCTCCACCGAGCGCGTCTACGAGCTCGCTCAATCGTTGCGGCAGCTCCGCGGTGGGGTCGCCGTCGTGCTCGGAGGGCTCTCACCCCGCACCCGCAACGCACAGGTCGCGATGTACCAGTCGGGCGAGGTGCAATACCTGGTCGCCACCGACGCCATCGGCATGGGGCTCAACCTCGACCTCGAGCGCGTGGCGTTCGCGGGGCTCTCGAAGTTCGACGGCTTCGAACAACGCGAGCTCACCGTCGATGAGCTCGGGCAAATCGCCGGCCGCGCGGGCCGTCACGTGCAAGACGGGGCGTTCGGCACCCTCACCGTCGCGCCCGAGCTGACCCCGCGCGTCATCTCGGCCATCGAGGAGCACCGGTTTCCCGCCGTGCAGCGGCTGGTGTGGCGCAGCGTCGAGCTCGACTTCGAGAGCCCCCGCGCGCTGCTCGACTCGCTGTCCACGGCGCCTTCGCGCGAGCTGTTCAACCGCGTCGAGCGCGCAGATGACTTCGATGCGCTCAAGGCGGTGGCTCAGGACCCCGAGGTGCTCGGGCTCACCACGAACCCCGCGGCCGTCGAGCTGCTCTGGGATGTCTGCCGCATTCCCGACTTTCGCAAGGGGCTGCTCGGGGAGCACGCGCGCCTGGTCAAAGAGCTCTTCCTGCAGTTGGGGAAAGGCAGGCGGCTGAGCGACGAGTGGCTGCGCTGGCAGGTGGCCCCGCTCGACGACTTGAAGGGTGACTTGCACACGCTGACCGCCCGGCTCGAAGCGATTCGAACGTGGACGTACATCTCGTTTCGCCCGCGCTGGGTCAGTGACGCCGCGCACTGGCAGCACCAGACGCGCGCCATTGAAGACGCGCTGGGTGATGCGCTCCACCAACGGCTGGTCGAGCGCTTCGTACAGAAGTCGGCGCTGGTGGTGCGAGGCCGGCGCGCCGCTGCGACCGCACCCGCGGTCAGTGGGCCGTTCTCGCAGCTCGCGCGGCTGCTCGAGACGGCGCCGAGCGAGGAGGACTTCGTGCAGCGCGTCGCGCAGGCGCGGGGCGAGCTGCTGAGGGTCGACGGGCTGGGGGCCATCTCTTTCGAGGGCGAGGTGCTCGGCAAGCTGGTGCGGGGCAGCGACCTGCTGACGCCCGGCGTGGCGCTGGTCGACGCGGATGCGTGGAACGGTGGCCAGCGCGTGCAGCTCGAGCGCCGGCTGGCAGCGTGCGCGCGCGATGTCGTGGCCGAGGCGATGGGTGGTTTTCCCGCACAGGCGCTGACGGGGGCCGGGCGTGCGGCGCCGCTGCGGGCCATCGCGTGGCGCTTCGCGCGGGGCCTGGGCATCGTTCGCAGCGACGTGGCGTTGCTCGAGCAGGTGCGCTTGCTCGATCTCGACTCGCACCGCAGACTCGATGCGTTGGGGGTGCGGCAAGGCGCGCGGTTCTTCATCGTCGACCGGGCCGCGAGTTCGGCTGCGCTCGAGCGGCGCGCGATGCTGACGGCGTTGTTCGAGGAGCGCTCCCGCTCCGCGGGTGTTCCCGTTTCACCCGTCGTACGGCGGGATGTGATGCGCGTGCGCGACCCCGAGGCGTGGGGCTACGAGTGGGTCGGGCCGGTCGCCGTGCGCATCGATGCGCTCGAGACGATTCTCGCGTCGTTGGCTCAGCCGGCGCGGCTCGCGCAGGCGTTTCAGCAGCTGGCCATCGATGCCGCGACGGGTGCGTGGCTGGCCAAGCAGCTCAAGTAGTCATCAGGTCCCCTCTCACTTCGGGAGAGGGTCAGGGTGAGGGCCGAACATCAGCTGTCTCACTCCGCAAAGTCATCGCACTCGAGCTCAAGCGCGGTCGTCTCAGCCATCGCCTTCTCGAGTGCCTTCGGATCAGCGTTGAGTCGATCGACCTCGCCGCGAACGCGCTCCAGCAGCACCGGGACGTTGGTGCAGAAGCGCGCAGCGTCGCCTTCTTCGTCGATGGCCAGGAGGCCGCCGTTCATGGCCTTCACGTCGCCGGTCCACCCCGTTTCGAATGCGGGCTGAGGTGAGCCTTCTCGTTTCACCAGTACTTGCAGAATTCCAGCCCACGTCACGCCGCCGCCCTGGCAGCCGTGGCGGGTGAAGACTTCGCGCGTTGTCTTGCTCGTGGTCTGGGTGGTGATGTCGAAGCACGCGCGTGGTGCGGGCTTCGAGCAGCTGGTGAGCGTGAGCAGGATGGCGAGGGTCGAGATGAAGGCGCGCACTTGCGGCGCAATAGCACGTGGGCCCCTCACCCCGACCCTCTCCCCGCTTCGCAGGGCGAGGGAGACTGTTGGTCGAAGAGGGACAGCTGCGTTCCGGCGACTCGCTCGAACGAAGTTCCAAGAAGTCCCAGCACCACGTCCACCGCGGGCCCGAGGTGCTCGAGGGTGTAGCGCTCGAATGCCTACGACGCGTTTCGCAACGTGCTGTGCGGTTGTTGTGGTCGTTCTTGTTGCTTGAGTCGCGTTCTGCTGCGCGGCTGGCGTGAATTATATAAATTGAATTATCGCCTGACCTCGCGTGTGCCCCTCACCCACGTGCGTGAGCGCCTGCACCACTTCACCCATCGAATACACCCGCTCGATGACCGGCTTCGCCTGGCCCGCTTCCACCAGCGCCTTGAGCTGAAGAAAGTTCTCCCGGTTGGGGCCGGTGATGAACTGCCCGACCTTCTTTCCGCTGAACATGAACGTGATGAACGCGCCGATGATCCGCCACATCGGCCCCACCCAGTCACTGCCGCCACCGAAGCAGGGAATCCAGGTGCCCTTCGGCAGCAACACACTCTTGCACTCCGCGTTGCTGCGATTGCCCACCAGGTCGAACACCACGTCGAACCGCGCGCCGCCCTTCACGAAGTCATCGACCGCGTAGTCGAGCACCTCATCCGCGCCCAGCGAGCGCACGAGCTCCTGATTCCGCGCACTGCACACCGCCGTCACGTGAGCTCCTTGCGCTTTGGCCACCTGCACGGCCCACGTACCCACCGCGCCCGACGCGCCGTTGACCAACACCCGCTGGCCCGGCTTCAGCTTCGCCACGCGAAATCCATCGAGCGCCGTCGCGCCCCACGGCAGCGCAGCAGCCTCCTCGAACGAAACCTTCTTCGGTTTCTCCACCAGCAGCTCCGCGGCAATCACCGCGTACTCCGCGAACGCCCCGTGGTTTGCCTGACCAAACACCGCGTCACCAACGCTCAGCGAGCTCACCTTCGCGCCCACCGCCTCCACCACGCCCGAGAAGCACTGCCCCGGCACCCCATTCCTGGGCCCCGGCAGCCCCCCGTACGGCGTGACCCGAACCGCATACGGCTTGCCGGTGATGACGTGATGGTCGCCGATGCTGGCCAGCGCCGCGTGCACCCGCACCAGCACTTCACCCTCCGCCGGAACCGGGCGCGCGCGCTCTTCCACCGACAGCACCTCGGGCTCGCCGTACTTGCGGAACACCACCGCCTGCATCACGGGGCTGACGACCTTCGAGGGGGTTGCCACTGCGCTCATCACTGCGTTCATGGGACGGCTCCTGTTGTTGGCTTACGCCGTAAGCTAAGAGTCGATTGCCCTGTCGTCAACTCAGGCTTACGCTGTACGTCGAAATGAAGAAGAGCCGGAAGAAGATCAGGCAGCCCCTCACGCAGGAACGGGTGCTCGCCGCGGCGCTGCGGCTGGCCGACGACAAGGGCCTCGAGGTGCTCTCCATGCGCAACCTCGCGCAGACGCTCGAGGTCGAGGCGATGTCGCTCTACAACCACGTGGCCAGCAAAGAAGAGCTGCTCTCTGGCCTGGTCGAGCTGGTCGCAGGCGAAATCGACGTGCCGGTGGTGGGGGGAAACTGGAAGGAGGAGCTGCGCCGTCGCGCGCACGCGGCGCATCGCGTGCTCACCAAACACCCCTGGGCCACGATGTTGTTCGTCTCGCGCATGAACATCGGCCCGAACATGCTGCGCTACGTCGACGCGACCATCGCCTGCCTGCACGCGGAGGGGTTCTCGTTTCCCCTGGCCGACCACGTCTGGAACACGCTCGACGCCTTCATCTACGGCTTCACGCTGCAGAAGCGGAACTTCCCCCTCGAGCCTTCCGAGTACGCCTCAGCGGCCAGACAGTTCATCCACCTGATTCCCCCCGAGCAGTTCCCCGGGCTCAACGGCCTGTCGCAAGAGGTCATCGCCGGGCGGCACGACGGCGTGCAGCACCTCGAGTTCGGCCTCGAGGTGCTGCTCGAGGGCTTCGAGCGCCTGCACGAGAATTTTCCACCTTAGACAATAGAGCGACGGGCCCGCCCAAAGAGGTACACTCCGTTCTCGGGTCTACCGGGTGGGCAACAACTCTTTCATCGCGCCGAGCACGCCGCTCGATCGTCGGCACCTGGGCAAGTACGAGGTGCTCTGTCGCCTTTCGACGGGCGGCATGAGCGCCATCTATCTGGCCCATCAAACCGGGCTCGCCGGCTTCAAGAAGCTCGTGGTGCTCAAGACGATTCTTCCCGACATCGGAGGAGAAGAAGACTTCGTCGGCATGTTCCTGGAAGAGGCGCGCATGACCGCCGTCTTCAACCACCCGAACATCGCCCAGGTCTTCGAGCTGGACACCGACGAAGGCCAGCTCTTCATGGCCATGGAGTTCGTGCAGGGCTGCACGCTGGTCGAGATGGCGCGCGCCTGCCGCCAGGTCAAAGAAGCCATTCCCCTGGGGCTCACCCTGGCCGCGACCCGCGATACCGCGCTGGCGCTGCACTACGCGCACAACTTCACCGACGCCCGCGGGCGTAGACAAATCGTCATTCACCGCGACGTCGCCGAGAAGAACATCATGGTGACGTACGAAGGCGTCACCAAGCTGCTCGACTTCGGCATCGCCAAGGCGCTCGGCCGCAGCGGCCGCACCAGCATCGGCATGGTGAAGGGCACCTCGGGGTACATGTCGCCCGAGCAGATTCGCGGTGAGCCGCTCGACCCGCGCAGCGACATCTTCGCGCTGGGCGTGGTGATGCACGAGTGCCTCACGGGCCTGCGCCTCTTCCACGGCAAGACCGCCGAGGAAGGCATGATGGCCGCGCTGCGCGAAGAGGTGCAGCCGCCTTCGAAGTGGAACAAGGAAGTGAACCCCGAGCTCGACGCGGTGGTGCTCAAGGCCCTGCAGCGCGACCGCGAGAAACGTTTCAACACCGCGCTCGAGTTCGCCCGCGCCATCGAGAAGGCGGCGCCCGGGCTCATCTGGCACCCGGAGCAACTGGGTGAAGTGGTGACGCGGCACTTCTCTGAACGTCGCGCCGACACCCGCCGGCTGCTCGAGTCTTCAGAGTTCGGCTCAGAGACGACCGGTGAAGTGCGGGTGGAGAACGTGATGGCCCGCGTGCGTGCGGGCGCGGCCACCACGGCCAGCCCTGCCGCGGAGCCCGGGCGCAAACCTTCGTTGATCACCGCACCGCGGGCCGTGATGCCGCGCGATGAGCCCGAGATGACCCGGCCCGGCGTGATTCCCGGCGACCTCAAGAATCCGCCGCAGCCTTCCAGCACGTCAGAAGGCACTTCGCCGGCACGGCCGCGGGCGTTGCGGGGGCCCAACTCCAGTGGTGCGGGCGTGACCGCGCCTTCGCCTGCCATCGCCCGACCCTTTTCGTACGACGAAGACGACGACGACGCGGGCGACAAGACGATTCCGGCCGCGGCGTTGCCCGATGAGATTCGCAACCTGCGCGCGCAGTTCGCCGCGAAACGAAAGCCCGCCTCTGACAAGTCGCCCGTGCTCTCGCCGCCGGTGAACGTGAATGACCGCGCCCGCGAGCCCGAGCTCACGCCCGCCGCGAACAACCCGGCCGCGGCCGGTGCGAACGTCGTGCTGCCTCAGCGCGCCGTCACCGGTGAGACCGTCTCCATCACCCACAAGGGCAACCCGATGGATTGGGACGATGACGACGGCGCGAAGACGGCCATCGCCAAGCCGGGTGAGCTGCCGGGCTTGCTGCGTGGCGCCCGAAGACCCCCGCCCTCACCTGTGCCCTTCTCTGCAGACTCGGTGGAGCAGCCGGCCTCTTCAACTGCGTTGCGCGCGGGCGACTCGTTCGACGACGTCGCCATGGTTCGGCCGCGGCGCACCGGGCTCATCCTCGCGTTGTTGGTGTTGGCGATGCTCGCGGTCGGTGGCCTGCTGGTGTTGCTCGACATCGTGCCGCTGCCGCGCTTCCCCGGCGGGCGGAGGGTCGGCGTGGTCTTCGTCGAGCGCGCAAGCCGGCCGGCTTGATTGACCGCCGCGCGCGCCAGGTCAGCTGAGAAGTCTGGCGCCAAGAATCCATGCGATCGCCTTGCGTTCTCTCTGCTGTGACAGTGAAAACGGAACCCTACGTCAGAATCACTGCGATTGGCTTGATTCGATGTATTCGGCCTATCGCCTTGATTAGGGTGCAGTTCGGCGCCTAGATCCCTCACATGGCCGCAAAATCCAGCCTATCGACCGAATCTCTACCTCCCGCATGGGCACGCGACCTGGGCGCCGAGGTGCGGAAGAAGCGGAAGCTGCTCGCCCTCACTCAGGCCCAGCTCGCGGACCTCGCGCAGTGCGGCCCCGACTTTCTCTACGACCTCGAGCGAGGCAAACCGAGCATTCGTCTCGACAAGCTGATGCCGGTACTCGAGGTGCTGGGCCTGCGGCTCGAGCTCGCGCCCAGAAACCCGGCCGCCATCGAAGTGGAGGAGCGTTGACCGACGCACGCAGCGTGGAGACGCTCGACATCTTCCGCAACACGGTGCGCGTGGGTGAGCTTCGCCGCACGCCTGAAGGAGGCGCGGTGTTCGAGTACGCAGCCGACTTCTTCGACGCCCACAAGGCGCTGCCCGGTGGCATCGCCGTTCATCTGCCCTACGCCCAACGAACGATCGCCGCGCGCGAAGGCAACCTTCACCCGTATTTCGCCGGCCTCATTCCCGAGGGGCTTCGCCTTCGCGCCCTGGTGACGCGCACCAAGACCTCTGAAGATGATCACTTCACCTTGCTGGTCGCCGCGGGTGCCGACTGCGTGGGTGATTTGTTCCCCGTGCTGCCTGGGTCGAAAGGTTCGCCACTCGAACCTCCGCACGAAGCGCCGGCCGGGCTCGATCGCATCTCGTTCGCTGATCAGCTCAAGAAGAGCCTCGAGTCAGAGCTCGAGCCGGCCGTGGCCGGAGTGCAGGAGAAGCTCTCGCCTTCGACCATTTCCTTCCCGTTCGCGATCGCAGGCAAGCGGTGGATCCTCAAGCTCAACCCGCCTGAGCGTGAGCTGCTCGTTGAGAACGAGCACTTCTTCATGACCATGGCGCGTGCGTGCGGTCTCGACGCGGCGCCCACGCGGCTCGTGCACGATCGTGACGGGGCAGCCGGCCTGCTGGTGGAGCGCTTCGATCGCCGACGTGAAGGCCGCCGCTGGTGTGGCGTGCACCAGGAAGATGCCTGCCAGCTCCTCAACAGGTTTCCAGCAGACAAATATCGGCTGGGTATCTCCGACATCGCCCACGGCTTCGGGCGCTGGTGCGATTCACCGGTGGTCGAGTGCGCGCGGCTGATCGAGTTGGTGGCCTTCAGCTACCTCATCGGCAACGGCGATCTCCACGGCAAGAACATCAGCCTGAGCAGCCACCGGGGCTCGCTGCAGCTCAGCCCTGCGTACGACCTGCTCTCGACGCGGCCCTACAAGGACTTGAAGCTCGCGTTGAAGTTCGAAGGCCGCGACGACAACGTGACGCGGGCCGACTTTCTCGAGTTCGGCCGTCGCTTCGGTGTCGCTGCCCGCGCCGTCGAGAAGCGGCTCGACCACCTCACGACGCGCGCTGGGCCTTTCATTCCCCGGCTCAAGGAAATTGGCTCCGACGACCGCCTCACGAAGCAGCTCGAGGCGCTGATGAAGAAGCGCCTGGCCGAGCTCAGAGGCTGAGCCTCTCCCAGAGCGAGAGGGGGACTTGTTCGGCTGTTGGAAAGGCGTAGAAGCCCCTGGCCAACGAGTGCAGCACTCATGAGGGAAGCCGGTGAGAATCCGGCGCGGTCGCGCCACTGTAACCGGGAGACCGGAAGCCAGAGACCTGCTCGTCGGTGCGGGGTGAAAGCTCCGCCAGTCCTCTCTCTTCGCGAAAAGAGAGACGAGGGCCTGACGTGCTCACCTGCGTGGTGTGTCTCATCGTGCTGGCAACGGCTCCCGTGGACGGCGGTGTGCTCGCGCTCCCACCGGTCGACGTCGCCTTGCCGCCGGTGGTGAACGAGCCGCTCCCCACCTCGCCGGTCGTCAGAGACCCCTCGGCCACCCTCACCATTCGTGACGCGACGAACGCGCGCGCCGAAGCCAAAGACGCCTCGGAGCTGCTCACCACCACACCCGGCGCCGTGGTGCAGGACTCGGGCGGCGCAGGCCAACGCAAGACACTCTCGTTGCGAGGGGCTGCGCCCAACGCGGTGCTGGTGCTGCTCGACGGCGTGCCCCTCGCAGGCCCTGGCGCCGCGATGGATCTCTCGCGAATTCCCACCTCGGCCCTCGAGCGCATCGAAGTGCTGCGCGGCGGCGGCTCGGCCCGTTACGGCCCCGGCGCGATGGGCGGCGTGGTGAACCTCGTCACCCGCTCTCCCGATGGCAGCACCCGGCTCTTCGCTGACGTGACGCAGGGCAGCTTCGTCACCACGCAGCTCTCGGCGGGCGGCGCGACGGCGCTGCTCGGTGGTGATGGCCTGGTGCTGCTGCACGGCCTGCGCAGCGAAGGCACGTACGCGTTCAGCTACGACGAGCTGCCCTCGTTGCCCGGCAATCCGTTGACGACCCTGACCCGCACCAACAACGGCGCGCTGCAAGGCGGCGGGTTGCTCCGGTTTCGAAGGCGCATCGGCGCGACGCAGGTCGATCTCCTCGGAGAAGGCAGCGTGGAATCACGTGGCCTCGCGGGGCCGGTGCAGAACCCCTCGGACTCTGCGCGGCAGCTCACGGGCCGCGGCACGCTCTCGGCGCGCACCAGCACCACCTTCGAGGCGGGCGGCTCGTTGTCCACGCTGGGTTGGGGCCGCCTCGATGACACCACGCTCAACGGCACCTTCTTCGGTGCGGGCACGTACCACCAGCGCGAGACCTCTCTCGGCGCAGAGGCGGTGTACTCGCGGCTCTTCGCGGGGCGGCACGGCGTCACGGCGTTGATCTCTGGTGGCGGCGATTGGCTGACCGCGGCCAACGGCGTCAACCCCTCCTGGGGCCGCTTCGCCGCGATGCTGGGCGACGAAGAGCTCTTCTTCGACGGAGCGCTCTGCCTCAACGCCAGCGCGCGCGTCGACGTGGCCGGCCGCTTCGTCGTCTTTTCCCCCAAGGTGGGCGCGGTGGCCGAGCTGCCAAAAGGGTTCTCCGTGCGCGCGAACGCAGGCCAGGCCAGCCGGCCGCCCGCCTTCACCGAGCTCTACGTGATGCAGGGCACGATGGTACCCAACCCCGAGCTGCGCCCTGAACGTGCGCTCACCGGCGACGTCGGCGCGGCGTGGAAACACGAGCGGGGCCACGTGTCGGCCACGGGCTTCCTCTCGCTGTACGAAGATCTGATCAGCTACGAATACTACCCACCCAACCTCGCCCGTCCGTACAACTTCCAGGCGGCGCGCGTGGCAGGGCTCGAGCTCGAAGGGGCCGCGACGCCGTGGCGCTGGTTGGAGCTGACCGCGAGCTACACCTTCCTCGACACGCAGAATCAGAAAGACGATCCGCGCTACTACTTGAAGGCGTTGCCCTTCCGACCGGCGCACCGCGTCCACGCCCGGGTCTCCGGCGGTCCTGATTGGCTCAAGGGCCGCGCCGAGGTGCTCTTTCAGACGGCGCAGTTCACCAACCGCACCGAGACGCTGGCCCTTCCCGCGCGCGCGTTCGTGAACGTGGGGCTCACCGCCCGGCCGTGGAAAGACCCGCTGGTGACGGTGAGCGTCGAGCTGAAGAACCTGCTCGACGTGCAGACCCAGGACCTCGACGGCTACCCGCTGCCGCCGCGCGCGGTGTTCGTGACCATCGGCGTGGCGTGGGATGCGCGGCTCGCCCCGGGCCCTGCGACGGTGGCCCTTCGATGAAGCGCCTTCGTCCGCTGCACTTGGCTGTTCGATGAACTCGATGACCCGTGTAGGAGCAGACCCCATGAAGCAGCTCACCGTGATGTCTCTTTTCGCCGCCGTGTCGTTGATGGCGTGCCCTCCCACCGGCGTGGTGTGCAAGCCGGGCACGGTGCCGTGTGGCACCGGCTGCATCGACCCTGCTTCGGATCGCCGCAACTGCGGCACGTGCGGAAACATCTGCGGGCCGCAGCAAGATTGCACCCCACAGACCGACGGTGCGTCTGCCTGCTCGTGCCGCGCGGGCACCTCGTTGTGCGACGGCGTCTGTTCGGCCACCGACTTCGACGCGAAGAACTGCGGCCGTTGCGGCATCGCGTGCGCGGTCGGCCAGGTCTGCGAGACGGGCACGTGCAAAGAGAGCTGCACGCTGGGTCTGCTCCGCTGCGGCGCGTCGTGCGTCGACTCGGCCGGTGACGAATCGAACTGCGGCGGTTGTGACGTCGCCTGCGCGCAGGGCCAGCAGTGTGTCGAAGGGGTGTGTGACTACGCCGCCGTCGCCGCCTGCTACTGGAGCGGACAGGTCGTCGGCTTCGACCCCACCACCGGCGTGAAGGGCCCGCTGTCGGATCTCGGCAGCAACCCCGCAGCCCTCGCGCGCGTCGGCACCACCATCCTCGCAGCCGATGGCACGGATCGCCGACTGTACTCCGCGGTGCCGACTCCCAGTGGCGCCTACGCGAAAATCAACCGCGCCTTTCAGACGGGCGCGGTGCCCAACCAGGTGCTCGTCGATCGACCCTACGTCTACGTGGTCAACGCCGGCTCGGGCACGCTGACGGTGATGCGTGAAGGCGCTGACGCGGGCGTGCTCGCGCTCACCACGGGCGGCGAAGGCACCCTGACGCTCGGTGTCGTCGCCGAGCTTCCCCTGGGCATGAACACCTTCCCCCAGGGCGTGGCGAAGATTGGCTCGAGGCTCTTCGTGCCCCTCTATGGCGGCT
This sequence comes from Archangium sp., assembly GCA_043773025.1. Lineage (GTDB taxonomy): Bacteria > Myxococcota > Myxococcia > Myxococcales > Myxococcaceae > Archangium_A. Next base: position 1,259 of record JAYVFP010000161.1, on the reverse strand, counting down.
ACGGCGCAGAAGCGGCCGACGCGGGCCAGGGGCTGGCGCAGATCGACATCACCAACCCCGCGACCCCCGCACTCGCCGGCCGCATCTCGTTCAAGACGCTCGACCTGAAAGCCTTCGATGGCGGCAGCCCGGTGGCTCGCCCGTGGGCAGTGGTGGCGCGCAATGGTGCGGTGTACGTGGCGCTCAACAACCTGAACCCCGACACCTACGTGGCGGAAGGCCCGGGCCTGGTGGCGCGGGTCGATGCGCTGACGGGCAACGTGACGGTCATCGATCTCGGCGCGGCGGATTGCCTGAATCCGCAGTGGCTCGGCGCGGTGGGCACCTCGCTCGTGGTCTCGTGTGGTGGGCGCATCACGTATTCACCGACCTTCTCGGTTGAGTCGGTGACCGCGGCCGGCGTGGTGGTGCTCGATGCGCAAGACGCGCGGCTGCCCACGGTGTGGAGCTCGGCGGGTTCCTGCGGTGCCGATGCCGATGCCGGCGCGTGCAGGCTGATGATGCCGGGCCGCTTCGCGGTGTCGGGTCAGCAGGTGCTGCTGGCTGATCAGAACGGTGGCCGGGTGGTGGTGCTCCAGGTGACGGCTGATGGCGTCGTCGAGGTGCGGGGCGGCGCGGCGGCGCTCTCTGTGTGCCCGGTCAGCGCGACTACCGGCGTGGCCAACGTCGCGGACATTCTTTCGCGGTGAGTTTCCTTCTCGTCGTTCTCGCGGCGTCGCCTGCGCAGTGGCTGGGGCCTCCACCGCCGGTGCCGGCCACGCGGGTCATCTCGCTGGCACCCAGCCTCACCGAGACGGTGCTCGCGCTCGGTGGCAAAGATGCGCTCATCGGCGTGTCGCGGTTCTGTGATTTTCCCGAGGTGGTGAAGCTGCCGAAGGCCGGCGGGTTCAATGACATCTCGGTCGAGACCATCGTCGCGTTGAAGCCGCAGTTGCTGGTGGTCGCGAAGTCACCGGGCAATCAGAAGGCGGTGGAGACCCTCGCGCGGCTGGGCATTGCCGTGCTCGCGTTGCCGCTCACCACGGTCGATGACGTGGCCACCTCGATGACGGAGCTGGGGCGCGCGCTGGGTCGGGAGACTGAGGCGAGGGTGCTGGTGGAGGAGCTCGCGGCGGCGCGGCTGCGTGCACGGTCGGTGGTGGTCAAGCAGCCGAAGCGGGTGTTGTTCGTGGTGGGTTTTGCGCCCCTGGTGGTCGCAGGGCCGGGCAGCTTTGCGCATGAGCTGCTGGAGGATTGCGGCGCGAAGAACGCGGCGGAGA